>NZ_JBFOHM010000019.1:0-6335 GCF_040812005.1 Arthrobacter sp. HS15c | reverse complement strand
CTACATCCCCAAGCTCCTGGAAACCACCCGCAACAACGGCGCAGACCACGAAATCCTCAGCCGCGAAGAGATGGCCGAACGCTACCCCCAGCACAACCTCCGCCCCGACGACATCGCCGTCTATGACCCCCACGCCGGCGCCCTGCGCACCGACCGCGCAGTCACAGCCGCCGTCGCCGCA
This sequence comes from Arthrobacter sp. HS15c, assembly GCF_040812005.1. Lineage (NCBI taxonomy): Bacteria > Bacillati > Actinomycetota > Actinomycetes > Micrococcales > Micrococcaceae > Arthrobacter > Arthrobacter sp. HS15c. The sequence continues at coordinate 6,154 of NZ_JBFOHM010000019.1, read as the reverse complement.
GCCGTCGCCAACGGCGCAACCATCCACACCAACACCCCGATCGACAGCATCACCGAAACCGCCGACGGCGTCCTCATCACCTCCGGCGAAAAATCCTGGACCTTCGAGAACGTCATCATCGCATCCGGCGGCTGGTCACAACGCCTCATGCCCGACTACCTCAAGGCAGCAACTGAAACACGCCGGAACTATCTTTCCTGGTTCGTCGCCCGGGACGTAGCAGACTTCTCGCCGGAAAAATTCCCCATCTTCATCCGGATCTCCGGGGACCGTTCCATGTACGGGGCCCCCGCGGTTGATGGGGTCACCGTCAAGGCAACCCTGGATGGCAGATCGCAACGGGCGTCCGGTCCGGATTCCGTCCTCAGGGAACTAACATCCGCGGAAATCTCGGAAACCATGGAGACGGTCACCGAGTTCTTCCCCGGACTGCTCCCCAACATCGTCCGCTCTGATGCCTTCCCCGACCTCTACACCAAAGACGGCAACCCCCTCCTTGGACGGTTCAGCGAACGTAGCAGGATCTACTGCGCCACCGGCTTCTCCGGCGCCGGCTTCAAAATGGCCACCGGCTACGGCGAAATCGCCGCACATGAGGCCCTGGGCAAACGGATCTTTGAGGGCCTGGATTTCGCTAGGCCCGAACGGTACAAGACGAGCTAACACAAGCACCCATATTTACGATTCCCTCAACATCGCCTATTGTTGACAATCTACAGCCCCTAAGAAAGTATGAAGCACATGGCAACTCTCAGCCCCCTCCTTAAGCAGGCCACTCCAGTCGTCGTAGACCATGCTCTCGGCAGCTGGATCCACGCGACCGACGGCAAGAAGTACCTCGATTTCACCACTGGAATCGGTGTTACCAGCACAGGTCACTGCCACCCCGACGTCGTAGCGGCAGCCCGCGAGCAGGTGGGCAAGATTGTCCATGCCCAGTACACCACCGTGATGCACAAGCCCTTGCTTGAGCTCACCGAAAAACTGGGAGAGTTCCTGCCCTCGGGGCTGGACAGCGTTTTCTACGCCACGTCCGGCTCCGAGGCAGTGGAAGCTTCGGTCCGTCTGGCCCGGATGGCGACAGGCCGGCCGAACATCATCTCCTTCCATGGCGGCTTCCACGGCCGGACCGTGGGAGCCGCTTCGCTCACTACGGCCGGCACGAAGTTCCGTTCAGGATTCTCTCCCCTCATGGGCGGCGTGCACATCGCTCCCTTCCCGCATGCCTACCGGTATGGCTGGGACGAGGAAACGGCAGTCAACTTCGCCCTGAAGGAACTGGACCACCTCCTGCTGAGCATCAGCAGCCCCGCGGACACGGCAGGTTTCATCATCGAACCCGTCCTGGGCGACGGCGGTTACATCCCCACTCCCCCGGCGTTCCTGCAGGGATTGCGGGAACGCGCTGACCGTCACGGAATTGTGCTGATCCTCGACGAGGTCCAGGCCGGCGTCGGACGCACCGGAAAGTTCTGGGGCCACGACTGGGCTGGCATCACCCCTGACGTAGTGATCACCGCAAAGGGACTGGCTAGCGGTTTCCCCATCTCAGCCATCGCCGCCTCCACCGAGCTGATGGGCAAGGCCTGGGCGGGTTCACAGGGCGGCACCTACGGCGGAAACGCCGTAGCAGCCGCAGCCGGCGTCGCAACCCTGGGCGTCATTGAACGCGAGAACCTGGTCCAGAATGCCCTGCTTCGGGGCGCTGAACTGCGCACAGGGCTCGACCAGCTCAAGACAGACTTCGCAGGAATCGGCAATGTACGCGGCCGCGGCCTCATGCAGGGCGTCGAATTCACGTCTGCGGACAGCACCCCTGATGCCGCTACCGCCGTGGCTGTCCAGCAAGCAGCCATCAAGGAAGAACTGCTCCTCCTCACCTGCGGTCCGCACGGAAACGTCGTCCGCATCATCCCGGCGCTCAACGTCAGCAGCGACGAAATCCAGGCCGGCCTGACCAGGTTCACACAAGCCCTCAAGACCGCCACCTCCTAATCTCTCCTACCATTTTTGAAAGCGTGACATGAGCTCCTCATTCGACCCCTCAGGTCTTCACACGGAACTGTTCATTGATGGCGCCTGGCAGAAGGCCGCCAGCGGCGCCACTTTCCCGGTGGAAAATCCGGCCACCAACGAGATCATCGCCCACGTGGCCGACGGCGGACCGGCAGATGCAGCCTTGGCGATCGAAGCCGCAGGCCGTGCCCAGGTCCAGTGGGGCAAGTCCACACCCCGCCAGCGGGCCGACATCCTGCGACGTGCCTTTGAACTAGTCATAGCCAACACCGACCGGCTCGCCGCGATCATGACCGCGGAGATGGGCAAACCCCTGGCAGAAGCAAGGGGCGAAGTGGCCTACGGGGCCGAAATGCTCCGCTGGTTCTCCGAAGAGGCCGTCCGCATCGGTGGAGACCACACCACCTCCGTTGACGGCAACACCCGGATCATGATCACCAAGGAACCGGTCGGCCCCTGCGTGCTGGTCACCCCTTGGAACTTCCCGCTGGCCATGGGAGCCCGCAAGATCGCCCCCGCCATCGCGGCCGGCTGCACCATGGTCTTCAAGCCGGCCGAGCTGACACCGCTGACGTCCCTCGCCCTGGTGCAGATCTTCAGGGAGGCAGGCCTTCCCGACGGCGTCCTGAACGTCGTCACGACTACCAGCGCCTCCTCCGTCGTGGAAACCTGGACCAGCAGCGGCATTGCACGGAAGATCAGTTTCACCGGCTCCACCCAGGTGGGCAAAATCCTGCTGCGCCAAGCAGCCGACAACGTCATGCGCTCCTCCATGGAACTGGGCGGAAATGCCCCCTTCATCGTCCTCGCCGACGCAGATATCGAGAAGGCTGTCGATGGAGCCATGAAAGCCAAAATGCGGAACATGGGCGAGGCCTGCACCGCGGCGAACCGCTTCTTCGTCCACCGCTCGGTCGTGGAGGAATTCAGCGAAAAGTTCGCCAAGAAGATCTCAGAACTTCAGGTCGGCAACGGGGCCGCGGAGGGAACCGAGGTGGGTCCCCTGATCGAACAGAAGGGCCTGGACAAGGTCGTAAGCCTCGTGGCAGACGCCGTGTCCAAGGGCGCACGTATCCTGACCGGCGGAATCCGCCCGGAGGGTCCGGGATACTTCTACACCCCCACCGTCCTGACGGACGTCTCCCTGGACTCCGAACTGATGAACACCGAAATCTTCGGTCCGGTCGCAGCCATCACCCCGTTCGACAGCGAGGACGAAGTCCTCCGCCTCGCCAACGACACCGAATGGGGCCTCGTCGGCTACGTCTTCACCGAAAGCATGGAGAAAGCCCTCCGCTTTTCTGCCGACCTGGAAGTAGGCATGGTCGGACTGAACACCGGCCTTGTCTCCAACCCTGCAGCACCATTCGGCGGCGTCAAGCAGTCCGGGCTGGGACGCGAAGGCGGCAAGATCGGCATCGAAGAATTCCTCGAGTACAAATACACCGCAATAGCCATCTAGAAAAACGTGTAGCAGGCGAGAATGAGATGAGGGGGATGTCAATGGCGGCACCGGAAGGGCTCTTTGCACTGGAGGGAAGACCCACGGCGCAGCTGATCGCTGACCAGCTGCGGGAACAAATTGTTCAGGGCATGTTCCGTCCGGGAGAACAGATCAATGAATCTGTCCTGGCAAGCCAGCTAAGCACATCCAGGGGCCCGGTCCGTGAGGCCTTGCAGCGGCTGTGCCAGGAAGGGATCCTCGTCAGCCGGCGTAATAGGGGTGTCTTCGTCCTTGAGCTCGCCATGGAAGACATTAGGGAGATCTACGCCGTCCGTGAGGCTGTGGAATCAACTGCCGCAGACGCGCTGCTGGATGCCGGGCAGGAACAGGTCAAGGACACCTGCCAGGCCTTGAAGGCCATCATCAGCGACATGGCGAAGCAGGTTGCCGTCTCGGACTGGCAGGCGATTGCCCGGCTGGATATGCAGTTCCACACCTCCTTCGTGGCCGGGGCAGGCAACACACGCCTGATCCGGATCTACAAAACCCTCGCGGCCGAATCGCGTATGTGTATCCTCAACTTGGCCGTCGCCTACCCCCGCATAGACGTCCTGGTGCAGGAACACCAGAACCTCCTCGATCTCCTGGAGGCAGGCCATCGGGAAGAACTCCACAAAGCCATCACACGCCACATGGAAACGGCCGTTGAGGATCTCACCGGGACAGCGGAAGAAGTCATCCCCTGAAATTCTCCTCATTCGCATCGGAAAGAAGGTCAGATCCACTTGGATCTGGCCTTTTTTTGGCGTCACAAAAATAATCCCTGTAAATTGTCGACGATCCAGTGCGAGGGTGGTTGCATTGTAAGTACAGACATGTGGCTTGAATGTTTGGAAGGAGATTCCGACGAAATGAGAATCAAGGTCCGGGCTGCCGGTGCAGGGTTGGCAGTTTTACTGGCGCTAACGGCGTGCGGGTCCAGTGCTGGCACCGATTCAGCTCAGGAAGGGTCCAAGACATCGAATACGGCTGACATCTCAGAGGGCGTCCAGCCTGACGCAGCTGCTGTGGCACTGCTGCCGCAGTCCTACAAGGACAAGGGCGAGCTCACGGTCGCGATGGACCTGCACTACCCGCCGACGACGTTCCTCGCGGAGGACAACACGACCCCGATCGGTCTGAACCCGGACATCGCCCGGCTCGTTGCTAAGAAGCTTGACCTGAAGCTGAAGTTCGTAGACACGAAGTTCGACACGATCGTTCCGGGCCTGGACGGTGGCCGGTTCGACTTCACCGCCACGACCATGTCCAAGACCGAGGATCGACTCAAGGTTCTGGACATGATTGACTACTTCAGGGCCGGCAATTCTGTGGCCGCGGCCGCGGGGAACCCGCTGAATCTCACCGTGGAGACCCTGTGCGGGAAGAACATCGCCGTCACGCAGGGCTCGACCGGTCAGCTGTTACGCCTTCCGGCGCTGAGCGAGCAGACCTGCACCTCCAAGGGACAGCCGGCGATCAACGCCGTGACGCTGCCCAACATCCAGGACGCCCTGGTCCAGCTGCACTCCAAGCGGATCGACGGCATCCTCTACGACACAACCTCCCTCGGCTGGGCAGAGAAGCAGCAGCCGGGTTCCTTCACCCTGCTCGGCCGGGTCAACGTCGGCTCAAGCGACCTGACCGCCGTCGGCCTGAAGAAGGGCTCGCCGCTGACCCCGGCCTTCCAGAAAGCGCTCCAGTCCGTCTTGGAGACCCCGGAATACAAGGAGTCCCTGGAGACCTGGGGCCTGGACTCCGGGGCCATCACCGACGCCAAGCTCAACTAGCGGGACGCCATGCAGAAATTTCATTCGTCAAGGAAGTGACGCCGCAATGAATGCAATCGACCCGGCGCTCAAGCCACGGCTCCGGCGACGGAGTACCTTTGAGTTCGTTGCCTGGGTTGTGTGCAGCCTTTTAGCTTTGGGCATCCTGATCTCGGTTTCAACCAACCCCAACTTCAAGTGGGATGTGGTTGCCAGGTACTTCACCCACGAAACCATTCTTCGTGGTTTGATGCTCACGCTTTTCCTGACCATTGCCAGCATGGCCCTGGGAACGCTCCTGGGGCTGGTGTTGGCTGTCATGAGGGGCTCGAGCATCAAACCGATCGCCGCCACCGCGGGCGTCTACATCACGATTTTCCGTGGCACCCCGGTCCTGGTGCAGCTGATCTTCTGGTTCAACATCTCCGCGCTGTACCCGAACCTGGCGATCGGGATCCCGTTCACGGACATCGGCACCGCGATCGACATGAACGCCCTGATGGCACCCATCACCGCGGCGCTGGTCGGCCTGACGCTTAACGAAGCCGCTTACATGGCCGAGATCATCCGCGGCGGGTTCTCCTCGGTGGGCAAGGGCCAGATCGAGGCCGCCGACGCCCTCGGTATGAGCGGGTGGACGAAGATGCGCAAGGTCATCATCCCCCAGGCGATGCCCTCGATCATCCCGGCGACCGGTAACCAGGTGATCGGCATGTTCAAGGAAACCTCCCTGGTCAGCGTCCTCGGTGTTGCCGAACTGCTCCAGAGCGCCCAGCTCATCTACGCCCGGACCTACGAGACCATCCCGCTGCTGATCGTCGCCAGCCTCTGGTACCTGGTCATGACCCTGGTCCTGAGCTACCCGCAGTCCAAGCTCGAGCAGAAA
>NZ_JBFOHM010000018.1:0-11275 GCF_040812005.1 Arthrobacter sp. HS15c | reverse complement strand
CCAACCCCGGTGACACCACTCTCGGATCATCAAAAAACAGAGCGTCACAATCATGCCGGGACCGGCAGGCCAGCACACCCACATCCTGCACCAGAAAGGGGCTACGAAAAAGGTAACGAGCGTTTGGAAAAAACCTGCAGGAAGTGAGAGAGGGTTTGGCCTAGAGCTGCAGGGTGACCGGGCGTTTAAGGCCGTTCACGGTGGTGGCGGGCCAGCGGTCATCCACGGTCAGGACTTTCACGCCCGACTCCGTGAGCTGGATGGTGTCCTCGATCTTCACACCCGGTCCGGACGGGTTCCAGGTGAACGGCTGGTTGAGCACCACGGTATCGGTGGCGGCCCCGGTGACGCGCGGATCCCGCCCGGCGTAGCCCGCCGGTCCGCCCTGGTGGTGCTGCTCCCACTGCTCCGCGCAGAAGCCGTGGCGGACGTAGGCCGCCTTGATCTCGCCGAAGATGCGGTCCAGCCGGGCGCCGGGGACCGTCGCGTCGAAGATGTCCGCCTCAACAGCGGCGATCCGGGACTCGGCGTCGAGCTCGTCTGGGGTGCCGGCGTCGAACCTTACCCAGCGGGTGATGTTGGCAACCAGGCCGTCCCGGCGGGCGCACACCACAGCCATGGCGCGGCGGCCGAGCGGGGCGTGCGTGGCCAGCGGGTGGCGGAAGTCGCTGCGGGAACTGCCGTTGCACAGGAGCACCAGAGGCTCAGCGCCTGCGGCCACCACACGGCCGGCCAGGGCGGATACCAATTCAAACTCGGTGGTGTCCGGCCGGGCGGTGGACAGCACGTCGGTCACGATGCCCGCCAGTTCGGCGCTGAGGTGCGCGTAACGGGCGCTCTCGGCCGGGAGCAGCTGCTGCCGTGCGGCCCTCAGCTCGGTGGCCACCGCGGCTTCTGCCAGCGGGGTGCCGGAAGAATGTCCGACGGCGGCGGCGGCCTCGTGCAGGTTCCCGTACCAGGGCACGGTGTGGAGGGAAACGCCGGCGGGGAGTTCCTCGGCCGCCATCCGTCCGGCCTCGTTGTTGAACGTGACCAGGTGGTCGCCGTCCCGGTCCACCAGCAGCGCGGCGATGGGATCGCCCGCCAGGCTGATGTGCACCCGGCTGCCGTCCAGGTACCAGGTCAGGGCGGTGTGGGTGGTCAGCAGCAGGGAGTCCTGCCCCTTGGCGTCCAGGATGTCCAAAACGCGGCGCCGCTTGACCTCGCGGTCTGCCGTGTTGGCGGGCGCTGTCCGCGTGCCGGTGGATTCCGTACCGGTGGGCGGCGTCAGGAGTGGTACTGGTGTGGTGGTGGTCTGGCTCATGAGTTGTCCCCCTGCGACTTGATCAATGTTTCGATGTCTTGCGTGCCCAAAATCCCGTCGGCGATGAACACAGTGACGCGGCGGCGCACTCCGGTGCCGGGTTCAGCAATCACGGGGGAGTCCCAGGCCAGCGACTGGCCAACACCCGGGTAGCCGTCAACGCGGACGAACCACGGGTCGGCGGAACCTTCCGAGGCGACAAACACCAGCGTGGCGGTGCCGCTGGCGGCACTGTCTTCCGTGCCGCCGTCGGACGTTCCTGCATTGAAGCTGCCGGACCAGGCGAGCCACGGCGTGACGCTTCCGTGCACGGCAGCCTCGCCGGTGGAAGCTTCCCCGGCCACGCCAGGCGTCCATACCGTTGCCCCGGGGCATTCCGGAAGGCGCCAGAAGAATCCGCCGTAACCGCCCTGGTGGCGGCCGTTGGAACCGGGGCTGCCCAGGCTCACCGGCTGATCGCCGGCGGGGGAGAGCTCAAAGTCAAGGGTGAGGCGCCAGGCGGAGGAGCCTGCCGCAGCCCACGTCCAGGTGCGCTGCTCGGTCAGGACGGGAGCGCCGTCGGGCCCGTTCCAGGACAGGGTCTCGGCCAGCTGGCCGTCCTGCTGCGACGGTTCGCCCGTGCGGACGATGGTTCCGTGGTCCGGCCGCCAGACGTATTCGCCGGCCGCCCGGGTGTAAGTGCGGCCGCCCCAGAAGTTGACGCCGTCCACGTCCTGCAGGGCAACGCCCACGCCCAGGTGCCACACGTGGTCCAGCGGCTGGTGGTCGGTGACCACCGTGCCGGCCAGCGTGCGGACGGGGTGGAGGTAGGGGCGGGGCGAGGACACGGCCCGGATGTGGCTGCCGTCCTGGTAGTCCGCCACGGCGTGGCCGCCAAGGTCGAAGGTCTGCACGGGCGGGAGGCTGCGGGCCCAGGGGACGCCGAGCTCGGCAAAGGTGGCCTGGGCCTTGGCCGCGCGTTCGATGAGTTCAGGGATGCCGTTGACGATGGGGTGGGCGTCGTCGCCGTCGCCCTCCCAGGTGATGTGCGCAGCCGGGATTTCCTGCGGGTCCGGGGCAGTGCGGATGGCTTCCAGGACGGAGGTGAACGCGCCGGTGTCCGCCAGGGCGCAAAGCAGGGGAGTGCCGGTGGCGCGGGCCGCGAGCAGGTTTTCCAGCAGGTCAGTCCGCCCGAACGTCTCGCGGCGCTCACCGGCCGCGGTGGTGGTGACCACTTCGTCCTCGGTGTAGAAGAACGTGATGTCGCCCTTTGTGCCGTGAACGGTCACCGACGGCCTCCGCGGCTCCGGGGCGCAGAGCGTCAGGCCGCACAGCAGGGTCTGCCCGGCCTCAGTACGTACGCGGATCACGGAGGTGTCGTCGCTCTGGGTGTCGTTGGCCCGGTAGAGGTCGGTCTCCACGGACGCGACGTCGGCCAGGGTGTGCGCGCCGGCCATGTGCAGCCCGGTGGCCACCGCATGCGCCAGCGCGTTGGTCGCCACGCCGTCCACCACATCGGTGCCATCGAGGCTTCGCTTGCCCGCCCAGCGGGACCGCTTGAAGTACCCCTTGGTCCGCAGCCACATGCCCTGCGCACTCAGGCCAAGGACATCTCCGATCCCACCGGAAGCGATCGACTCGCGGATCGCCGGCAGGGCGAGGGACCCCAAGCTCTGGAAGCCCACCTGGACGAGCTTCCCCGAAGCGTCAGCCGCAGCCAAAACCTCCTGGAACTGCGCCATGGAGGCCACCGGGGGCTTTTCCACGTACACGTCACATCCGGCTGCCAGCGCAGCCAGTGCCAGGGGCGCGTGCGTCTGGATGGGGGTGGCCAGGACGACCACATCGGGAGCGGTTCCCGAGGCCAGCAGCTCGTCCAGGGTGGTGAAGACCGCCACGGAAGTGCCCAGCTTGCCGTCCTGCGGAGGATTGGGGTCCGCCACGGCCACGAGTTCGACGGCGCCGGCCGCCTCCAGCCGGGCAAGGTTGGCCAGGTGCCGCTCGCCGAAGCCGTGGACGCCCACCAGGGCTATCCGCGGACGGGCGGTCGGAGCGGTGGCCGAGCCGGTCGCCGCGGCAGAATGCGGTGCTGTGGTGTCTGGTGCCGCGAAGGCGGATTGCTGAGTCATCGATGGTCCTCGGTGCCTATGGAGTGGAAAGGGTTGAGTGGTGGTGGACCGCGGGGCTTCCGGCGCCCAGGGCCCTGGAGAGGTAGCTGATGGCTTCATTTTGCATTTCTGCGGTGAAGACGTGCCCGCCCGGCCAGAACCTTCCGGTGTAGGAGCCGGCCGGATGGATCGACTCCAGGATCCGGTGGGCTTCGCGCATGCCGTCCTCGGGAAAGAGCTGGTCCGCCAGGGCGTACTGCACCAGGAATCCGTCGGCGCCCGACGTAGACGTCAGCTCCGGCCAGTCACCCAGTTTCCAGAGCCCTGGCGTCTGGAGCAGCCAGGAATGGGCGTCCAGGTAGGCGGGCAGGAGGGACTCGAACGTGGCCATCATGCATGTGACCACGTAGCTCTTGATCCTTGGGCTCAGGGCCGCCAGCGTGAGGGACCGGCCGCCGCCGCCGGAGAAGCCGATGCAGCCCAGCCGCTCCGGGTCCACTCCCGGCATGGATCCCAGGATGTCCAGCGCCGCCAGGTCATCATGGGCCACCATCCCGGCTAGGCTCGTGCCGAGCAGGCCCGCCGCCTTGGCCACGGTGTCCTCGTGGAAACCGGCCGCGGCGTTGTACAGATCGGCATCGGTTGGTTCGACGCCGTCCTCCCGCCACTGCGACTTCCTTGCCTCCAGCGCGGAGGCAGTCCGCCACGGCGGCACGGAGAGGTCGAAGCGGCGACTGCCCCAGGCAAACGTGTCATGGGCCAGCACGGCAAACCCGGCCCGGGCCACCTCGGTGGCGAGGGCCTGGCCGTCGTAATGGCCGGCCCTGGCCGCCGCCGCGGAGGGGTGGGAGTGCGGAAGCTCCACGAGCCGGTCCGCTCCGCCAAACTTGTTTCCGCCGTGGCAGTGCAGTGCAAGGACGCCCGGCAGCGGCCCGGAAGCTCCGGCCGGGCGCACGAGCCAGCCAGTGGTGCGCGGGCCGAAGCCCAACTGCCAGCTGAGCTGGGAGGTGGTGACGCCGTCGTACGTTTCCTCCCAGTGGACGGTGGCATCCGGCCGGGGGACGGCTGCCGGAACGCCCAGGGCATCCGCGAGGTCCTGCGCTGCCGGGGTAGCTGCCTGGTGGCGGGGCTGGTTCCGGACGTAGCCGGGCAAGTCCTCATAGCCGGCGATCGCGCTGGGCCGCGTGGGCTCGTGTGGTGTACTCACTTGCCTGCCTGTGTTCGAAGGGATGGTCGGCGTCGTTGCGGGTCAGCCCAGGTTCTGGTTGACCTCGGAAATCATGCCCTTGGCCGCGTCGCGCGGGGACACCTTTCCGAAGAGTACATCCGTGTTGTATCGGTTCAAAACCTCCAGCGTGGACGACGATCCGGCGGGGAACGGCTTCGGAGCTGCAATCTTGAGCTCGGCGATGCGGTCCAGGTAGGCGGCTTCCTTCTGCTGTGAATCCTTCAGGAGCGGGGTGATGCCGGCCTTCAGCTCGGTGTTGGCAGGCATTCCGCGGTCACTCTTGATCTTCTTGGCCGCGTCCATGTTGTTTACGAGGTAGTTGATGAAGAGGGCTGCTTCCTTGGGCTGGGCCGACTTGGAGGAGATGGCGTACTCCATGGAGGACCGGAGCCACGCGCCGGGCTCCTTGCTTTCACCGGGCATCTTCATCATGACCAGGGGAGAACCCGAGTAGGAGGTCATCTGGTTGCTCCAGGAGATCTTCATGCCCTGCTTGCCCTGGCCCATGAGGGTCAGTTCGGGCTGGGCGGAGCCGTCTTCCACTGTCTGGGATGCCGACGGCGCCCCGCCGGTTTCCATCAGCTTCTTGTTCAGCTCGAACCATTTCGTCAGGGTGTCTTCGCTGATGCCCATCTTCTTGCCGTCTTCGCTGTACAGGTCCTCGCCGTTCTGGCGGGCCCAGACTGCAAGGAAGGAATCGTTGGCCATGGGGGTGGTGCCGAAAGTTCCCTGCGGCGACTTCTTCGTGATTTCGGCGGCGATGTCCGCAAAGTCGTCCCAGGTCCAGGTCTCGTCATCCGGGAGTTTCACGCCGGCTTTTTCGAAGACCACTGGATCGATGACCATGGACATCGAGTTCACGCCGGCGGTGATGGTGTACTGCGTGCCGTCGATCTTGCCCAGGTCCACGGTTCCCTCCGCGAACTTGGAGGTGTCCAGCTGGTCCTTGACCTTGGCCAGGTCCAGCAGCACGCCGCGGCTGGAGTATTCGCTGGGATATGAACCGCTCATGGCGAAGACGTCAGGGGTGGTGCCGCCGGCGATCTGGGTGGCCATCTTGTCCCAGTAGGAGCTGAACTCGGTGTTTTCGCCCTGCACCTTGATAGTGGGGTTGGCGGCTTCGAAATCCTTGATGACTTCGAGGGTGGTCTTGGCGCGGGAGTCATTCCCCCACCAGGCGAACCGGAGGACCACAGGGTCCTCGACAGTACCCACCTTTGCAGTTTGGCCACCGCCGCCACAGCCGGTGAGAACCAGCGCCAGGGCCGCCGTGGCTCCGGCGATGCCCAGTGAAGACTTGTTGAGACCAAACCGCATTGTCGTGCCCCTTGGGTGTTGAAGTATGGGTAGAGTGATTCTAGTTACAGAAAACGCTTTCTCAAAAACTAACAAAGGGCTGTACAGGAGTCAAGAAACCGTTTACTTTGGTACGGAGCCGCTTTTTCATCGTCCCGCCGGGCGGCGGCAGATCCGGACCGCGGAAACAGCAACAACCGCTGCTTGCAGCACCAGGAATCCGCCACCGGAGGCGGGACGCATCCAGATCGCCCCGGCGATCAACCCCAGACGTGGAGGGCCACGATGACCAAAGGAGACCACATGGCCGCTAAACATATCCCCAGGACGCCCCGGCCGGCATGCATGCCGGCACCGGCGGGCCTGCTGCGTGAAATGGAGTCACCGCAATGAGCGCCATCAGCGAACTCAGCACAATTTCCCGTCGTAAGGGCAAGGCCACCGCGGAGGAGAAGAAGGCCAACGGCCGGGACAACAAGGCCGCCTATATCTTCCTCCTCCCGTGGCTGGTGGGCCTGGTCGCCATCACCATCGGCCCCATGCTGATGTCCCTCTACCTGTCCTTCACGGATTACAACCTGCTCCAGCCGCCGGAATGGACCGGCCTGGACAACTTCACCCGGATGCTCAGTGACGCCCGGCTGCACAACTCCCTCCGGGTGACCTTCACCTACGTGTTTGTTGGTGTCCCGCTGCAGCTCGCGGTGGCACTGCTGATCGCGCTGGTGCTGGACAAGGGCCTGCGCGGCCTGCCGTTCTACCGCTCGGTGTTCTACTTGCCGTCCCTGCTGGGCGGTTCGGTGGCCGTTGCCATCCTGTGGAAGCAGATCTTTGGCACTACCGGCCTGGTCAACCAGGTCCTGGCGATGTTCGGCATCCAGGGACCGGGCTGGATCTCGGACCCCAGCACCGCGCTCGGCTCCATCGTCCTGCTCCACGTGTGGACGTTCGGCGCCCCGATGATCATCTTCCTGGCCGGCCTGCGGCAGATCCCGGTGATGTACTACGAGGCCGCAAAGGTCGACGGCGCCACCACCCTGCAGCAGTTCTGGAAGATCACGCTGCCGATGCTCAGCCCGATCATCTTCTTCAACCTGGTCCTGCAGATCATCGGTTCGTTCCAGTCCTTCACCCAGGCGTTCATCGTCTCGGGCGGCAACGGCGGCCCGTCGGACTCCACGATGTTCTTCACGCTGTACCTCTACCAGAAGGGCTTCGGCCAGTTCGATATGGGCTATGCCTCGGCCATGGCTTGGGTCCTGCTGGTCATCATCGGTGTGTTCACCGCTATCAACTTCATCGCTTCCAAGTATTGGGTTTTCTATGACGACTAAGCTGCAGACGCTGCCCGCCCCGGACAGGAAGACTTCCGGCGCCGGCAAGCCTAAGAACCACCGCAAGCCCCGGGAATCCCGCGGCACCCTGGCGTTCAGCCGGTCACAGCGGACCAGGGCCCTCATCAAGCACGCCATCCTGATCCTCACGGGCGGGCTGATGATCTACCCGCTGCTGTGGATGGTGGTGTCCTCACTCCGGGCCAACGAGCTGATCTTCCGCGAACCCGGACTCTGGCTCAACAGCCTGGAGATGAGCAACTACACCGACGGATGGTCAGCCCTGACCCACCCCTTCGGCCACTACATGCTCAACTCCGCGATCGTGGTCATCGGCTCCATCCTGGGCAACCTGATCTCCTGCTCGATGGCCGCCTACGCCTTCGCCCGGCTCCAGTTCACCGCCAAGAAGCTGTTTTTCGGCATCATGCTGCTGACCATCATGCTCCCGTTCCACGTGGTCATCGTCCCGCAGTACATCCTGTTCTCCCAGATCGGCTGGGTAAACACGTTCTGGCCGCTGATCGTGCCCAAGCTGCTCGCCACGGACGCGTTCTTCGTCTTCCTGATGGTCCAGTTCATCCGCGGCATTCCGAAGGACCTGGACGAGGCTGCACGCATCGACGGCGCGGGCCACCCCCGCATCTTCCTGCGCGTCATCCTGCCCCTGATGGTCCCGGCCCTGGCCACCACCACCATCTTCACGTTCATCTGGACCTGGAACGACTTTTTCGGCGCCCTGATCTACCTCACGGACCCGGATATGTTCACCGTTCCCGTCGCGCTGCGCGCCTTCGTGGACTCGCAGTCAGCCACGAGCTGGGGATCGCTGTTCGCGATGTCCATCGTGTCCCTGCTCCCGGTCTTCCTGGTGTTCCTCTTTGGCCAGCGGTTCCTCATCAAGGGCATCGCCACCACCGGCATCAAATAGGCTAAGCCCCGCAGCTTTACCTTCGGGCTCACACCCGAAGCCGACGGCCCGTCCCACCGGACGGGCCGTCGGCCGTTTTGCGCCCGGCTGGGCGCAATACGGGGGGCCTGCATTGGAATGTCCGACGGCGGCACCTCCTATGCACGTGAGGTCACCGCGTGCGGCAACATCCGGCGTCGGTACGCCCTGAGATGACGACGGCCCCACCCGCGGAACATCCGACGTCGGCCTGCCGCTTGGTCGGTACTCCTGCGTGGGCGAGGGTCCGGCAGTTATTCAAAATAGCCTCTTGTAATACAAGTGCTCAACTTGTAGTATCAGACTTAAGAAAACGCTTCCTCGTTTTCACATCCCCAGCAACAAGATCAAAGAAGATCGGAGTATCCAGTGCCGCTTTTTCCCCGCTCTAAGTCTGCTGCCCAGAACCGTTCGGCAGAGACACCCTCCAATGGCGCACGGCGCCGGTTCCGCAAGACAGGCGTGGTCGCCGCTGCAGCCGCCGCCGTTCTCGCCCTGAGCGCCTGCGGCGGGGGAGCCTCCCCGCAGAGCGCCGACGGAACCGTCGAACTGCGTTTCTCCTGGTGGGGCAGCGACAAGCGCGCCCAGCTGACCCAGGCTGCCATCGCCGCCTTCGAGGCCGAGAACCCCAAGATCAAGATCAAGCCCGAGTACGGTGACTGGAGCGGCTACTGGGACAAGCTGGCCACCCAGGTTGCCGCCAACGACGCCCCGGACATCATCCAGATGGACGAGAAGTACATCACCGAGTACTCCACCCGCGGCGCACTGCTGGACCTCTCAAAGTATGAGATCGACACGTCCAAACTGGACGAAGCCGCGCTTAATGCCGGCAAGAGCGAAGACGGCCTGACCGGTGTCGCCGCAGGCATCAATGCCGCCACGATCGTGGCCAACCCGGCTGTGTTCAAGGCTGCCGGTGTGGCGCTTCCGGATGACAAGACCTGGACCTGGGAAGACTTCGGCCGCATCTCCGCCGAACTGACCGAGAAGTCCCCGAAGGGCACCTACGGCTCCGCCGCTTACGGTACGGACGAGGCTTCCCTGGGCGTCTGGCTCCGGCAGAACGGTAAGTCCCTGTACACCTCGGAAGGCAAACTGGGTTTCGAGCCGGCCGATATTGCCGAGTGGTGGAAATTCCTGAAGGAACTCAGCGAGAAGAAGGCTGTCCCGTCGGCGTCTGAGGTTGTCGAAGCTGAAGCTGCACCGCTCGACCAGAGCGGCCTGGCCACGGGCAAGAACGGGCTGGCCTTCTGGTGGTCGAACCAGTTGCCGGCACTCGAGAAGGCAGCCGGCAGCGACCTCCAGATCCTGCGGTTCCCGTCCAAGACCGGCAAGGCTGCCGACACGAAGCTTTGGTACAAGGCTTCCCAGTTCTGGTCCGCTTCCTCACGCACCAAGCACCCCAAGGAAACGGCCAAGTTCATTGACTTCCTGGCCAACAACGAGAAGGCCGGCCAGGCACTCCTGGCAGACCGCGGTGTGTACCCCAACACCGAAGTTCGTGATGCCATTGCGTCCAAGCTGACCCCCGCTGACATCAAGGTGGTCAAGTTCATCGACCAGATCAAGGGTGAACTTGGCGAGGCTCCCGCCCCGCCGCCGAAGGGCGCCGGAGCAATCCAGGAGATCGTCAAGCGGTACACCTCCGAGGTCCTCTTCAACAGGCTCTCGACTGAAGAGGCCGGCAAGAAGGCCCACGATGAAATGAAGTCGGCCATCAGCTGATCCCCGCACCATTCAGTCCTCACACCGCCAAAACGGCTCCGGACGTCCTCAGCCTCCTCCAAGGGACGTCCGACGGCGGGTGGCAGCTCCGCCCCGGCAGGAACCATTGGTTCCGCCGGGGCGGAGCTGTTTAAGCTTCGTTGGGGCTGGGAACCATTGGCGTGCCCGGACCCGATCCGGCGCAGCCGGGCCGGCTCCTGGGGCCGATCTCTTTATTCATCACCACACGCGGCCAGGCATTCAGACCGTGCTGGTTTTCCTCTTGCACGACCTGGCGCAGACCATCGGACCAGGCTTGTTCGGGGACATGAACGAAGCCGAGGCGCTCATAGTAGGGCGCGTTCCAAGGGACGTCCCGGAAAGTTGTCAACGTCATTCCATCGAGGTTGTGTGCGGCGGCCCATCGTTCCACGTGGTCGATGAGTGAACTGCCGAAACCCTTGCGGCTGTGAACCGGGTGGACCGTGACCTGCTCGATATGGGCCCAGTCATCAATAACGACTACAAGAAGGTACGCAATGGGATTGTCGGCGGCGTCGGTGGCAACCCAAGCCCTGCCATCGCGCAGATAAGGTGCCAAGTCTGCCTCCGACAGTGGAGGATCGTCCGCTATCGTGTCCATCCCGATCTCGCGAAAGAGCTCTCCGGCCGCGACTTCGATGCCACGAATGCGCGGCAGGTCGGCTGGTCTCGCTGCCCTAATCATGTGTCCAGTATCGTCCCCTGCATTCCTGCATTCCTGCATTCCTGCATTCCTGAGGTCTGTGCAAGGCCGCCCGGGTCATGGCCGGCCCCTCATTCGGTGAGTGTCGGGCGGTTGCTGGTCATTTCGCACGTCGCGGGTCATTTTCGTTTGAGGCTTGCTGGTCCAGGCCCTTGTGCGTCGAGCCATCATCGCCCCGTTTGTCAGCCGCCGCGGGCCCGCCGGCACCGCCCACACCCCGCCGGGCACCGCCCGCCAGCCAACCCGCCAGTAGCGCCCGGGCGCTGCCGTTTGTTGCTGTGGGCGTGGGTTATTCGCGGGGTGGTGGTGGGGGTTTGAAGTAGTGGTTTTGTTGGGGTTTTTGGGTGGGGTCGATGTGGGGTGGGGGTGTGTACCAGGGGACGCCGTTTTGGGTGGTGATGGTCCATTGTTCTTTGTGGACGAGGTGGTGGTGGTGGGTGCAGAGGAGTGCGCCGTTGCTGAGATCGGTGGGGCCGTTGTGGGACCAGTAGGTGATGTGGTGGGCTTCGCACCAGGGTGCGGGGGTGGTGCAGTTGGGGAAGGTGCAGCCTTGGTCGCGGGCGGTGAGGGCGGTGCGTTGGGCGGGGGTGAAGAGCCGGGTTTTGCGGCCGAGGTCCAGGATTTCG
>NZ_JBFOHM010000017.1:0-11589 GCF_040812005.1 Arthrobacter sp. HS15c | reverse complement strand
GACCTCCTGGTCGCCTCAGCGGTTGTCTAAGCAACTCCACTGTGCAACCGGAGGTCCTCACCCATCAGTCAACGACTCCGGCGAGCCATTACATTCACCCGACCAACGTCCTTGGGCAGTACACAGCAACCCGTCACTACAAATAGTTGAGACCGGCACCAATACCGGCGCCGGTCTCAACGATGTGAGCGGAATATTAGGAAGTGGCGCGGCGGGCGACGTTGTAGAAGCGGATGTTTTCGTATTCTTCGAGGCCTTCGGCGCTTCCTTCGCGTCCGAGGCCTGACTGCTTGATGCCGCCGAAGGGGGCGCCGGCGTTGGACGGTACGCCTTGGTTGATGCCCACGATGCCGGTCTCAAGACGGTCGGCGACGTTGAGGGCGCGGTCGAGGTTCTCGGTGAAGACGTAGCCGGCGAGGCCGAATTCTGTCGCGTTGGCCCGGGTGATTGCCTCGGCTTCCGTGCTGAACCGCTGGATCGCGGCGATGGGGCCGAAAATTTCGGACCGGGCAACGTCGGAATCTTCCGTGACGTGGTCCAGGACGGTCGGGGCGAAGAAGTTCCCTGCCGAGTCGTAGCCGTGGCCGCCGGTCAGCAGGGTGGCGCCCAGGGCCACGGCGTTGTTGGTGTAGGTGTGCATCTGGGCTACCGCACGGTCATCGATCAGTGCACCGAGACCGGTGTGCTGTCCGAGGCCGCTTCCGACGGTGACCTGGGCGAAGCGTTCGGTGAGCGCGGCGGAGAAGTCATCGGCGATCCCGTCCTGGACGTAGATGCGGTTGGCTCCGATGCAGGACTGTCCGCCGTTGCGCAGCTTCGCGGCAAAAGTTCCGTCCACGGCGCGCTGAAGATCCGCGTCGTTGAACACGATGAGCGGTGCGTTGCCGCCGAGCTCCATCGAGCTGCGGAGCACCTTCTGGGACGCGAGCTTCAGGAGCTGGCGGCCCACCGGCGTTGACCCGGTGAACGAAACCTTCCGGACCCTAGGGTCCAGTAGGACTGCTTCGCTGAAGGCGCCTGACTTGGAGGTGGTGATGACCTGGATCAGATCTTCAGGGACGCCGGCTTCGATGGCGAGGTGGACGGCAAAGTACGTCGTCAGGGGAGTGAGGGTCGCAGGCTTGATGACGACGGGGCATCCTGCCGCCAGTGCCGGAGCGATTTTTCGGGTGGCCATGGCCAGCGGGAAGTTCCAGGGCGTGATCAGTACGGCCAGGCCCACGGGGGACCGGCGGGTCAGCAGGCTCGCGCCTCCGTCCGGGGTATCCCGGAAGTTTCCTGCAGGGCGGACTGCCTCTTCGGCGTACCAGCGAACGAAGTCGGTGCCGTACTTGACCTCGCCGCGGGCCTCTGCGAGTGGCTTGCCCATTTCGCGCGAGATCAGGTGTGCGAGGTCTTCGGTGTGGGCTACGAGCTTGTCGTACCAGGCGTGCAGCACATCCGCGCGCTGGCGAAGACTGCTGTTTGCCCAGTCGGCTCCGGCCGCGTCGGCCTTCCCCACAGCTTCCAGCGCAGCCTCAACATCAGCGTCGGCTACGTGGGCGATGGTCTCGGCCGTGGCAGGGTCCTGCACCGCAATGCCCTGCCTGGGCAGCTTGATGGACTGGATAACGGCATCCGCATGCCGCAGGCTGTCAGCGTCCGCGGTAATCAGCGGCGCGGCGACGTTCGTTGTAAGGCTCATTGGTTCTCTCTTTCCGTTATGGCTTGCTCTAAGGGACGTTGTTCCGGGGATCAAGGAGTTCGGCAAGGTGAAGGCTTTTGCGCTCCGGTTCCAATTGCTTGACCTGCATCGCACAGCTGAAGCCGTCGGCGAGGACCGGAGTGTCCTGGGCGGTCCGGGCAAGGGCCGGAGCCAGCGCCTGTTCTGCTACCTTCATGGAGATGTCGTAGTGGTTGGCTTCGAAACCGAAGTTCCCGGCGACCCCGCAGCAGCCTGTTGCCTCGGTGACATTGGCGACGCCGAGGGCGGCCAGTGCCTTGCGCTGGACTGTGGCTCCGAAGGTCGAGTACTCGTGGCAGTGGGTCTGCACAGTTACGTCGGTGGGTACGGCTGGTGGCGCCCAACCGGTGTCGACCCAGTCCTTCACGGCTTCGGCGAAGCTGCGGATCCTGTGGGATACGCGTTCGGCGGCTTCGGTGCCGAGCAGTTCCGGCGCGTCCTTCTTCAAGGCGGCCGCGCAGCTTGGTTCAATAACGACGATCGGTGCATCGGTGCCGTCATCGAGCTTCGCCACGGCCTTACTCATGAGCTTCTTTGCGGTGTCTAGTTGACCCGTGGAGATCCAGGTCAGGCCGCAGCAGGCGTCGGATTCGCAGCCGACCTGCCTGCCCGTGCTTTCCATGACCCGGGCTGCTGCCCCGGCCACTTCGGGCCTGAAACCCTTGGTGAACGAGTCAACGAACAGTACGGCATCGGCTGTCTTGGCGGGGGCGCGGTACGGGGCGAGCGCGTCGCGAAGCATCTTCCGGGATGCGAACTTCGGCATCTTCCTCTTGGTGGTGAGGCCACCGGCAGCGGCGACGACGTTCCCGAGCGGGCTGTCCAGCACCAGGTTCACCAGCGGGCTGATCAGCGTGGTGAGTTTGAGCCAGCGTGGCAACCAGCCAAGGGAGAAGTGCGACATGGGCCGCAATTTGCCCTCGTAGTAGTGCGAGAAGAACTCCGATTTGTAGCTGGCCATGTCCACGCCTGCGGGACAGTCATTGGAGCAGGCCTTGCAGGCCAGGCACAGGTCCAATGCTTCGCGGACATCGTCGGATTTCCAGCCTTCGTCGACGGTCCGGGCACCCCGGACCATGTCCTGGAGCACCCTGGACCGTCCGCGCGTTGAGTCTTTCTCGTCTCCGGTGGCCCGGAAGCTCGGGCACATCACCCCGCCGGAATCTGAACGGCACCTGCCGACACCGATGCAGGCCTGGACGGCATGCACCCATGGGTCGGCTCCGGCCGCGGCTGCCTCAACGGGCCGGAGCTCGAAGTGCGTCCTCCACTCACGCTCGGGAACCCCCTCGAGGGCCAGGTTGGCGTCAAACGGATCCGCATCGGTGATCGATCCCGGGTTCAGGATCCCTGCCTCATCCCAAAGCCTGCGGTATTCCTCGAAGGCGGCGAGCATGCCGGGGGAATACATCCGCGAAAGCAGTGCAGAGCGGGCACGTCCGTCACCGTGCTCTCCGGACAGGGAACCTCCGTGGCGGACAACAAGTTCGGCAGCGGCCTGCGTGAACTTGCGGAACACGCTGCGTCCTTCCTCTGTGCGAAGGTCGTAGGTGATGCGGATGTGCATGCATCCCGCTCCAAAGTGTCCGTACATGATCCCGGTCAGCTCATACTCGTCCAGGAGCGTCCGGAAGTCGGCCAGGTAGGCTGCAAGGTTCTGCGGGGCAACGGCGGAGTCCTCCCAGCCGGCCAGGGATTCCCCGCCAGTGGCGGGCCTTGACGATAGGCCTGCGCCGTCTTCCCGCACCCGCCACAACGTAGCGCGTTCAGTAGAATCTGGAACGGCGCACCCATCGACCAGGCGGCCGTTCTCGGCCAGCCTTTCCAGCAGCAGAGCGGCCTGGCGGGCCACTTCGTCCGGGTCGTCGCCGTCGAGGTCCACGTACAGGAACGCCCTGCCCCGGGGAAGCCCCAGGACGGAGTCGTCTCCGCGGCGCAGCCGCATGGTATCCACGATGGCCTCATCGATGCCCTCCACCGCCGCCGGCGAGAACTCAAGGATGGTCTCGATGTCCCGGGCGGCATCGACGACGTCGGCATAACCGAGGCAGACCAGCAGCGCACTGGATGGCTTGGGGACGAGTTTCATGCGGGCGCGGACGACGACGGCGCAGGTTCCCTCGGTGCCGACCAGTGCCCTGGCAACGTTCAGACCGTTCTCCGGCAGCAGGTTGGCAAGGTGGTAGCCGGAAACCTGGCGCTGGATGCGGCCAAGTTCACGACGGAAAGCAGCCAGGTTGTCCTGGGCGAGCTTCTTGAAGTCCTCGCCCAACTGGAACGCGCGGGAAACGGAGAAAGCGTCGGACGGATTGGTGGCCCGGATGCCCTTGTCCGATGCGGTAAGGAGGGCTCCATCGGAGGTGACGACGTCGATCTCGTGGACGTGGTCGGAGGTCCGCCCATAGCGGACCGAGTGATTGCCGCATGCATCATTGCCGATGGAGCCACCGATGGTGGCACGGTTTTTTGAGGACGGATCGGGGGCGAATGTGAGGCTCCCGACAGTTGCAAGTTCGGTCTCGCGGGTGAGCTGGGCCAGCACAACGCCGGCTTCGACGTCTGCCGTTCCCGTCGTTTCATCGATAGTGATGATCCGGTTCATGTGCCGCGAGAAGTCCAGCACGATTCCCGGGCCGATGGCGTTTCCAGCCATGGACGTCCCGCCGCCGCGGCTTATCAGGGCAGTATCGGTTTCCCGGCACGCCGCCATGACGGCGACGACGTCGTCGACGCTGCGCGGAAACACAACACCAACAGGCGGGATTCGGTAATTGGAAGCGTCGTAGGAGTATGCGGCCAGCCGGTGACCCGAGGCTTCCACAGGCAAACCCGCGGCCTGAAGCCTTTCCAGGATCGGTGCACGTTCCGGGGCGGTGAACTTTGAATACATGGTGCGCTTTCCACTGGGGGTTTCCTGGAACGGTGTTGATGAATCGAGAAGCCACTGAGGGGAGTGCCGGCGGGAAGCCGGCCCCTGGGCTGGAGCGGGTGGCTGTGCCGGCCTAGTGCTCTCGGAAAGGTTCCTCCGGGATTCTGGTGCTCAGGAACTCTTCGGCGTCGTTCAAATGGGCCGCCCAAAGCTGTAGGGCTTCTTCAGGGTTGCCGGTGACAAGTGCTTTCAGAAGCGCAGTATGTTCATCGTGAAGTGTCGATACGTCGGGGTATCGGGGGCGAAGGAGCGCCATCAGGAGGCGGATCTCTGTGGAAATCGTCTGAAAGAGCCTGCTCAACCGTGGCGAGTCTGCAGCTGCCACAACTGCTGCATGAAAGCCCATGTCAGCCTGTGCCGCTATTTCCCAATCCTGGTCATCCCTGACTTCGGAAAACCTCGCCAAGGATTCCCGGATCGGCTCGGTATCGGCGCCTTGGCAGACCGAGCGGACCGCCTCAAACTCGATGAGTCGGCGCACGCGAAATATGTCGGTGACGTCCTGGAGGGAGAAACGACGGACTCTTGCGCTTCGCCCGGTTTCGCGTTCCAGGAAGCCGTCAGCGATGAGGCTCTGAACCGCAACGCGGGCAGTGGGCCGCGCCACACCCAACTTCTCGGCCACGTGGCTGTCCTTTACCTGTGCTCCCGCTGAATAGTCTCCGGCCAGCAGGCTGCGTTCAAGCCGGGTACGGACAGCGTCGGCAACTGTCACCGTTTCATGGATCGTCACCCAAAAAACTGTATAACAGCTATACAGTTTTCGCGAAAAGATGTGAAACCCAGGGTAGGCCGGGCTACCGCGCGAAAACGTGAGGAGCTGCGGCTGCTTCAGCTCCCTTGCGCATCAGGTTCGTCCGTTCATTTACGGGCAGCTGCGGGAGGGGGCTGCCGCGGGGCATTTCTCTGCCATAGACATCCGCTGCCGCATGGGTTACGATTGTCAACAATTGACAGTACAGCAGAAGGAGAAGTTCATGCGTCCGTACGTTTACGTATCTGCGGCCACCATCGCCGGGGAGCTCGAGCCCAACGGCCACCGTCCTGGCTACGACTCAGGCGACCCCAAGACATCGATCCTGAAGTTTGACACCGCCATCAAGACGGGTGTCTGGGAGTGCCAGCCCGGCGGCTGGGAAGTGACTCCTCGCGAGGACACCGAAGTGTGCTACATCGTGAGCGGTCGCGCGACCGTCACCGACGCCGCCACCGGCAACCGCTACGAGATCTCCGGCGGCGACGTGATCGTCCAGCCCAAGGACTGGTCGGGCCGCTGGGAGGTCACCGAGACTATTCGCAAGGTCTACACCCACGGCTTCGACTGAGCACCGTCTCACCTGGCTACTGCCGAACGGGCCGCACACTCAATGAGGGTGCGGCCCTTTCGCGCATTCGACGGCACGGCGAGGGTGTCCCGGGTTCTACCCTCCTGAATCTCTTCCCTCCGGCCCTGGGGCTCCCCCTTATATGGAAGGAGTCTTCGGGGAAGGCTTTTGTTCAGGCGGTCTGGGGCGCTTTGATGGCCTGCATGACATGGTTGGTGACCTGGTGGATGCCATGCGCGTGTCTGCCGAACAGCTGATGAGAAGGGTGCGGGAGGAGTTGCCGCTATGAAGTAATTCCTTTCAGGTGGGTTTTCCGGCGAGTGCATGCTTCATCCCTTGCCGACGGCGCCAGCCCACGACAACGGATGGGGCGAACCCGTCCGTAGTCCTATGGCAAAGAAGTTCCATGTTCCCTCAGAGGGAACGCGGTTGCTGCTCGGCGTACGCAGAACGGCGAATTTGGAGGTGTGCACCTTGTGCACACTTTGGGCGTCGGATTGGGCCGTATGGGTGGGATCGGGCCGGATTCCGTATGCTTCCGCGCGGGAGCCCAGTGGACCCTTTCCACACGCTCTTCGCGGGGTCCTTATGCGGGGTTGCGGTCACCGCACCTGGACCCGCGCTCGGCTCGGACCGTGGCCCTGGGTAAACCGTCAGACCGTGAGCACGGCCAGTGGTACTTCCAGCTATACATCCAGCACCTGCCGACGGCCTACGAGAGGCGCTGAAGTAGGCGGGAGTTCCTGGCGTCTGCCTGTGTTGTCGCACAGCTTCATGGTTGGCAGCCTCACCCCCAGGCTGTGGCAATAGCGGAAGGTCAATGGCGTCCACGGGCCGGGGGCGCATGTCGAGCGGAATCTTTGTTATCGAAGGTGACGAGGATATCGCCGGCCTGATCAGTGTCGTCCTAAAACGTGAAGGGCTTGAGGGTCCGCTCGGGGCGGACGGCTTCTGCACAGCACGGCCGCGGGCGCCTCCGCTTACCTCATCAAACCGATTTCCTTCCCAGCGAACTTCGGGACGCGGTCAACAGCTCAGCCCCGTTCGCAGCTCCATGCCGGATCCTCCGGTGCCGCCCCGCTGTCGTAGTGGGGTTGGACCTGACGGCCGTGCCGGGCGACCCGATGAGAGTCGGGGCTGTCCGGGAGCGCCGTCGAGGTCCAACGTCACCAGATCGTGGTCGCGTCGACAGGTCAGGACGCGGAAGCCGTTGTGCCGTGGTGTCGGGATGTCGCCGGGAAGTAATTCCTCGAGGCGGGTTCCTTCGTTGATAACGTTTTCCTCCCTAGTGGTGCGATGGCGAGCGGGTATCCGCATTCCTGGCTGAGTTCGGGCATGTCTTCAAGCCCATCTACGGTTCCCACGAGTGTCGGTGTGATGAGGATCGCTGCCCAGGCGGAGATCGTTTTCTCCGATGGCGCATACTGCCGCCAGTGCGGACTCCGTGTCCTCCAGCTTCCAGGATCGGGCGGGTAAGGGCGGGAGTAGGGGATGTCCGTCCGTCAGCACTTCCAGAAACACCGAAGGTCCGCGGGCTAGTACCTTGTCCCAGGTGATAGGTCGCTATACGTCGGAATACAAGAAAAAATTCACCGCTCCAGGGTCTATCGTAGATTGTTGACAATTGCTAGACTGGCCATATGAACCACCAACCTAGGCCGGTACCCGCCAGCCCTCTAATGAAAGGAAATGTCATGAAGAAACGTCGCCCGGCTGCTTCGACTCTCGTGCTCGATGAACCGTCAGGCACTGGTCACTGCCCGAAAACCGGATGGTGGTCAGCCGCTGGGGACCCGAGTGGCACGAGGTTTATCACTAGGGGCGAGGTGATGCCTGCCTTGAGCGGCACACTTGCCCTCTGGACATTGAGGGCGACGGCTGACGGTTTCTAAGGCAGGGACTCGAATCTGCGTTGCACCCAAATTCGTAGACGCAGTCCCGGCCGTCTCGTCCCGCTAAGCCTTCGCGTCGGCGAGTTCCGACGGCGAACTCGCATCCAGCGCAGCGCCACGCTCGACTTCGGTGATCCGCACTCTTCCTGGCAGCGCGGAACCAACATGAACACCGGTCGGGTCCTGAGGTTCTGGTTCGAGAAAGGCTCAGACCTCTCCATCCATACCCCGCGGTCCTGCGTCCCAGGGCCGCGAAACTGATCGGCAGGCCGCGGCCCGCCCTCAACCTGCAACCGAGCCAACCGGATGCGACTCGCAGCCCAGGTCCCCAGCGTTGCTCCTACCGCGAAGGCGCAACTACTGGGCGTATCAGTGAACAGCATCGGAGTCTTTGGCATCTCGTACATCCTCTATCTGATTTCACTGCCGTGCTGAGCGGCTTGGCTCTTTCTAATCCCTGTGATCGTCTTTCTCCGGCTGCGTGTTGCCGGCATCTTAGGATGATCTCGGAGCTCTAAGCCGACATGGTCGTGAACGCGAGCAGTAAAGGTGGAGGAACCCCCGCAGACGGCTCAACCAGGCGCGGGGCATCCGGCCGGCGGGGTCTCAGACAGCGCCTTTTGCCCCGTACCCGCGAGAGGAGACGTTTTTCCAATGTCTGAAAATGTGCCGGATGACCCAGTCTTGCGATCCTCCAGGCCCAGCGGAGGCTATGCGGCCACGAGGCCATCATGGCAAATCAGGTGCGCGAACAAGACGTCCCGCTCTTCACTTGCCGGCGCACTCACCCGCACCGCCATCCTTGATGACCTGATGGTGCCTCTGGCGGCGAACGGCCGGCGGAGCGTCAGGAGTTTGGCCAAGTGCCGTCAAGGTCACTATCCAGCCCCGCGCTTGGAAGCTCTCGCAGGGCTGCGTGCTAGCTAGCGGCTGAGCGTCCTCGGTCTCGAGCAAGGAGGTTGACTTCCCTTGAAACTGCTTCCAGCCGATCGGCCCGCGTGGCCGGCCCATTTTTCTTCAGGCGTTTCGGTCGCGATTCGGGAGAACCACACAGGGGCGACACCGGAAAACCGGTGCGGGCCGGCTCTTGCTCAGGGTCCGAAGTAGATAGGGGGTCGTGGAAAATCAACTCCGCTCCTTGTGGCCGGGGAGCTGTGGCCGCCACCTGTTTGGGGCTGTTCCGGAAGGGAGCATTGGAGGCAATGCACGCTGCCCCATTCACTGGAACGCGCCCTGCTGGACATGAACGGCAACGAGGATGGAGCCCAGGGCAAGAATTCCGGCACTGACGTGAACCAGGAAGTGATTTTTGAATTTCCTCCGGAGCTTTGCACCTGCACCTGCACGTGCGTCTGCGGTGGACTGCGGAAGGTACACGACTGCGCTGGAGCTGGTCAGGAGCCCCGCGGCGATGAGCACCATCAAACTGACCATGACGCTCCCAGGGTGAAGGATTCGACGAGGCGCCCGCGGGGCGGCATTCCAAGAGGCCCTTTAGCAGGCATGGGCGTTGTGAGAAATCTGCAATTCGTAGTCGTCCTCAATATGGAACAGCCGACGATCACCGATTTTGTCTATTACCCAAATTGTGTGTCCATCTTCAGTCCGGTCATTAACGAAACCCTTGTGCCACTCAACGCCTCCCTGGCTAAGAGTGACGGCGTCACCCAGCTGGAGGGACGCCCACATAGATACTCGTTGGCTTTGCAGCATTTCTCTTACTCCTGTCCTCCTGGTCCGCATCCGGGACGCCTTCGGCCCGTAACCAATGCAAG
The DNA here is from genome assembly GCF_040812005.1 of Arthrobacter sp. HS15c. Taxonomy (NCBI): domain Bacteria; kingdom Bacillati; phylum Actinomycetota; class Actinomycetes; order Micrococcales; family Micrococcaceae; genus Arthrobacter; species Arthrobacter sp. HS15c. The sequence goes on along the minus strand of NZ_JBFOHM010000017.1, from coordinate 1,945 downwards.
GTTTCCATCTGCAAGAGTCTATCGTCGATTGTTGACAATTACTAGAGGCGCCCTGGTCCTTTGGCGCCGCCATTACTGAACCGGATGGCGGCAGGTTCGATATCGGTCCGGGGCTCTTTGTTCGTGACGCGTGCCGGCCGGGAGGGCAACTGGACCATCCACGGAACGCTCCGAGCGATGTGGGTCGTCAGCAGCCGCCCCGCGGGCTACTTCCCAGGTTGGAAGCTTCAGCGATGACAACGAAGAGTCCGACGGCGACCGTCACCGTGGGCCGGCGGCTGGAGGATATTAGGCGGTGACTTCGTTCTCTTCCCTTTTGGCGGTCAGATCCTCAACGGCTTTCTGCATGTGCTGTTTGATGGCTTTGTGGAGCGCTGCTCGTTCGCCTGCCTCCAGCAGGTCCAACAGGTTCTGGTGTTCCTGCACGAGGGCATCTATGCGGGGGTAGGCGACGGCCAGGTTGAGGATACACATCCGCGATTCGGCCGCGAGGGTTTCGTAGATCCGGATCAGGCGTGTGTTGCCTGCCCCGGCCACGAAGGAGGTATGGAACTGCATATCCAGCCGGGCAATCGCCTGCCAGTCCGAGACAGCAACCCGCTTCGCCATATCACTGATGACGGCCCTCAAGACCCGGCACGTGTCGTTGACCTGCTCCTGGCCGGCATCAAGCAGCGCGTCTGCCGCAGTAGATTCCACAGCCTGGCGGACTGCATAGATCTCCCTGACGTCGTCGTCTGAAAGCTCGAGCACGAAGACACCCCTGTTGCGATGGCTGACCAGGATCCCTTCCTGCGACAGCCGCTGCAATGCCTCACGGACAGGACCCCTGGATGTGCGCAACTGGCCTGCCAGGACAGATTCATTGATCTGCTCTCCAGGACGGAAGATCCCCTGGACAATTTGTTCCCGCAACTGATCGGCGATCAACTGCGCCGTGGGTCTTCCCTCCAGTACAAACAATCCTTCCGGTGCCGCCATTGCTGTTCCCTCACTTCACTCTTGGCCGATTGCATTTCTTAGACAATATTGGAATCTTGAACCCTTTGAGACCACATCGGGCACGAGGCCTGGTCGGAGTCACCTTTTGGGCTGGTCGCGTTAAATGCTCTTGAATCGTTGGGGTCTGAGGAAATCGAGACCCTCGAAGGTGCGCTTGCCAAGGGCTTCGTGTGCGGCGATTTCGCCGTAGCCGGTGGCCATTTTGAAGCCTTGGCCGGAGAAGCCGGTGGCGCAGTAGATTGCGCTGTTTCCCCTGAGGCGGCCGATTAGTGCCTGCCTGTCTTTGGTGTAGAGGTCGGGGAACGCGTCTGCTCGGACGATGTTGGGGATGAGGCCGGGGAAGAATTCAGCGACAGTTTCGGTGGTTTCCTGGATCTCGGCAGCCGTCAGGTCCCGGGGGACGGAATCGGCCGTTGCAGTGGGTGCACCCCTGCCGTCCAGAGTGGCCTTCACGGTGACGCCATCAACGCTCGGCGCTCCGTACATGGAACGGTCCCCGGAGATTCGGATGAAGACGGGGAATCGCTCCGGGGAAAACTCTGCCGCATCCTTGGCCACAAACCAGGTGAGATAGATCCGGTACGGCTCAGCGGCCTTTTGCAGGTAGTCGGGCATGAGGCGTTGTGACCAGCCGCCGGATGCGATGATGACGTTCTCGAAGGTCCAGGATTTATCGCCGGAGGTGATGAGGACGCCGTGGCCGGTTTCGGTGATGCTGTCGATCGGGGTGTTGGTGTGGATGGTTGCGCCGTTGGCGACGGCTGCGGCGACGGCGGCTGTGACTGCGCGGTCGGTGCGCAGGGCGCCGGCGTGGGGGTCGTAGACGGCGATGTCGTCGGGGCGGAGGTTGTGCTGGGGGTAGCGTTCGGCCATCTCTTCGCGGCTGAGGATTTCGTGGTCTGCGCCGTTGTTGCGGGTGGTTTCCAGGAGCTTGGGGATGTAG
>NZ_JBFOHM010000016.1:0-62147 GCF_040812005.1 Arthrobacter sp. HS15c | reverse complement strand
CCAGGCCATCATCGCCCTCGCCCGACGCCGCTGCGACACCCTTTTCGCCATGCTCCGCGATGGCAGCCTCTACCACCCCAAAAAACCCCAAACCCCTTGACGAACAACATAGGGACACTCTCATTTGCCGTCCTGCGCGGGGCGGCGGATGAGAGAGCGTTCGGTTTAAGCGACAGGAAGTGAGGGAGCGTCGGGCAGGACGTACGACGGCGTCACCCGGGGCAGCCTTTTGGCCCACCCCAGGTGCCGGTCCCCCGGCAAACCGGTCGCCGACGTCGTCCGCTTTCCCAAAAACGTGCGCTGTGCGACGCCCGCCGGCCGGCGGGGGCACCGGACGTCCTGCCGCTTAAACCGCAACGCTCTATCACTCTCCTAAAGAAAGTGATAGAGCGTTGCGGTTAAACCGACATTAAGTGAGAGAGGGTCGTTAGGGGAGGCGGAGCTCGCCGTCCACGCGGCGCGGGATGCCCAGCGGGTTGCTTTCGCGCAGGGCCGGGTGCAGCACCGTTTCCGGGGCATCCTGGTAGGCGACGGGACGCTGGAAGCGGCGGACCGCCGTCGCGCCTACCGAGGTGAACAGGGACGTGGTGGCCGGGTACGGGCCGCCGTGCTGCTGGGCCCAGTTCACTGCCACGCCGGTGGGCCAGCCGTCGAAGAGGACCCGGCCGGCGAGGCCGGACAGCTGCTCTACAAGGTCCGCGACGTCCTCGCCCGGCTGGGCATGGACGGTGGCGGTCAGGCTGCCGGGAACCTTGGCCAGGACAATGGAGAGTTCTTCCTGGTCCGTGTATTCGATCAGCAGTGTGGTGGGGCCGAAGCACTCCTCCAGCAGCTCGTCCGGGCGTTCCAGGACGTTGGCGGCGGAGGTGGAGAACACCACGGGTGCGGCGCCGTCACGGGTGGCGTCCTGGTCCGCGGTGCCGCTGACGATAGTCACGTCTGGCAGCGAAGCCACGCTCCGCAGCCCGTCGGGGTAGGCGTCGGAGATCCGGCTGGTAAGCATGGCCGCCGTCGGCTTGTCCTTGCTTGCCTCCGCCAGCTCAGCGGCGAAGCCGGTGCCCGCCGGAATGAAGACCAGGCCCGGCTTGGTGCAGAACTGGCCGGCTCCCATGGTGAACGAGGCTGCGAGGCCCGCCGCGAGCTGGCCGGAACGCTCGGCCAGGGCGGCCGCGGTGATGACCACCGGGTTCAGGCTGCCCAGCTCGCCGTAGAACGGGATGGGATCCGGACGGGAGACCGCGAGGTCAAACAGCGCCCGGCCGCCGGGGATGGAGCCGGTGAAGCCCACGGCCTTGATGGCGGGATCCTGCACGAGGGCAGTTCCCACCTCGCGGCCGCTCACCAGGGCGAAAAGGCCTTCCGGGGCACCGGCGGCACGCAGGGCCTCGGTGACCACTTCGGCCGTCCGTTCGGACAATTTCAGGTGGCCCGAGTGGGCCTTGACGATCACCGAGGAGCCCACGGCCAGGGCGGACGCGGTGTCGCCGCCGGCCACGGAGAACGCGAACGGGAAGTTGGAGGCCGAGAAGACGGCTACCGGACCGATCGGGCGAAGGATACGGCGCAGGTCCGGCTTGGGCGGCGTGGCGGACGGGTCCGCATGGTCGATCACGGCTTCAAGATAGGAGCCTTCGGTGATCACACGGGCGAACAGCCGCAGCTGCCCGGACGTGCGGGCCACCTCGCCGGTCAGCCGGACGCTGCCGAGGCTGGTCTCCGAATCGGCGATCTCCACCAGTTCCGCCACATTGGCGTCCAGGGCGTCGGCGACGGCGTTGAGCCAGCCAGCGCGCTCGGCATCGGACGCTGCGGCCGCGATGGAAGCGGCGCGGGTGGCGGCAGCCGTGAGCTCGGAAAGTGAAAGGGTTGCAGTTGTCACTGGGGTACCTGTATTTCGTCGGGAGGTGTCGTGTCTGCGTCTAGTAGATCTGCGGTCATAGGGCGTGCATCAGGCCTGCGGGTTGTCCGTGAAGCGGAAGCCCAGTCCGGGCTCGTCCGTAAGCGTCAGGCGGCTGTTGCTGAAGCGGACCGGCGACGGCCCGGCCAGGATGCCCAGCTGCTCGAAGGACGCGTCCTCCACGTCCTCCACCAGCGTAGGCTCCGCCAGCGTAAGGGCCAGCTGCCCGGACAGCTCCGGCAGCAGGTGCGGCATCACCCGGATGCTGTTCGTCCGCGCCAGCTCCACAATCCGCCGGAACGGAGTGATGCCGCCCACCCGGATGATGTTGGGCTGGATGATGTCCACCGCTTCCGCCTCAATGAAATCGCGGAAGCGGTAGATGGTGTGCAGGTTTTCGCCCAGGGCGATGGGCACGGGTGACTGCTTCCGGAGCCTGCGGTACGCCCAGAGGTCGTCCGCGCGGATGGGCTCTTCGAGCCACTCCAGCCCGTACTCCGCCAGGACGTCCAGGGCCTTGAAAGTGGTGGGCAGGTCCCAGCGCTGGTTGGCGTCGATCATCAGCTTGCGGTCCGGGCCGAGCACGGACCGGACGGCCGCCACACGCTCGGCGTCCTCGCGGATGTCGGGCTTGCCCACCTTGATCTTGACTGCCTTGTGCCCGGCGGCGACCCAGCGTTCGGTCTGGGCCACCAGCTCCTCCAGCGTGTAGTGCAGGTTCACGCCGGAACCGTACACCTCCGCGGACTCCTGCCGCTGGCCCAGCAGTCCGGTGACGGACGCCTGCGCGCGGCGGGCCTGGAGGTCCCAGAGGGCGAGGTCGACGCCGGCCATGGCGATGGTGGTCAGTCCCCCGCCGCCGGCCTCATGCAGCCGTTTCCACAACGCGTCCCACACCGTCTCGGGGTTGGCGGGCAGCCCCGTGACGAATGGTGCGATGTCGTAGTCGAGGAGGGCCTTGACGGCCTGCGGGCCGATGGTGGGCGTCCAGGAAAAACCGTGCCCCGCGCCGCCGTCGTCCGTCTGGATCTCCGTGACGATCACATGGTTTTCCGGCGCGTCCGCTCCCCAGCTGCGCCGCAGCGGCACAGTCAGGAGGCGGGTGGTGAGTCCGGTGATGCGCGGCGCGGTCCGGACGGCTTCGACGGCGGGCGCACTCATCAGCGGCCAGCCAGCTCGTAGCCCTTGGCAAGGATGGACTTCAGCTGGACCAGCTGGTCCTCGGTGGGGTCCACCAGCGGCGGGCGGACGCCGCCAACAGCCAGTCCGCCGAGCCGCAGGCCCGCCTTGATGAGCGAGACGCCGAAGCCGGGGGTCTGGTCGCGGAGCCGCACCAACGGGGCGTAGAAGCCCTCCAGCAGGGCGTTGCGGCGCTCCTCGTCACCGGACATGTAGGCGTCGTAGTAGGCCTTGGCGATCTCCGGTGCCATGGCGAATGCCGCCGAGGAGTAGAGCGGGATGCCCAGTCCGCGGTAGGCACCCTGGGTCAGTTCGGCGGTCAGCAGGCCGTTGAAGAAGGCGAAGTCCTCGCGTCCCGTGGCGCGGACGGCGGAGACGATCTCCTGGGCCAGGCCCACATCGCCGAGTCCGTCCTTGAAGCCGATCACCTTGGGGTTGGCGGCGAGCCGTGCCATGGAGGCGGCGGTGAACTTGGCGTTGCCGCGGTGGTAGACGATCACCGGCAGGCTGCTGGCGTCCGCAATTGCCTCGATGTAGGCCACCAGTCCGTCGGTGGGTCCGGTGACCAGGTACGGCGGCAGGACCAGGAGTGCGTCGGCACCGGCTTCCTCGGCAACCCGGGCGGCAGCCAGGGCGTGCCCCAGGGGTCCGCCGGCTCCGGCCACTACGGGAACCTTGCCTGCCACAACCTCGACGGCGGCGGTCACCACGGTGCGCACCTCGTCGATGCTCAGGGCGTGGAATTCACCGGTGCCGCAGGCGGGAAACACGCCGCCGGGCCCGAACGGAAGCCGCGAGTCGATGTGCTCCTTGAGGAGCTCCACATCCACAGCGCCTTCCGGCGTGAACGGGGTGACGGGGAAAAACAGTACGCCGTCGAATTTCATGATGTCTCCTTGGATCCGGCTCCGGCTGTGACCAGCGAGGCGGACGTCTCGTCGTTGAGGGTGGTTTCTGTCTTCAGTTCGGTCCGCCAGCTGCGCTTGGGCTCCCAGCCCAGCAGTTCGCGGGCTTTGGCGATGGAGAAGGCGGGGCTGGTGCCGGTCAGGCCGGCGGCCAGGGCTTCGCTTCCGGGCAGAAAGCGCGGCATCAGTTCGGCCAGGGGTGCGGTGGCGAGGGCGTCAGCTGCTCCGACGAAGAAGGTTTCCCCGTTGGGGATGGAGTCCATCTTCTGCAGGAGCACGTCCAAGAAATCTGCGACGTCGCGGGCGTCCACGTAGTTGAACAGTGCCGGGGCTGACAGGGCGGGGTCGGCCAGGCGTTCGGCCACGGTGTGCCCCTGCTGCGTGGGCGCGCCTTCCCATTCCTCCGGCGAGATGACGTAGCAGGGCCGGAAGGCGGCGTACCGGATCTTCTCCCCCTGCGCCGCGGCGAACATCTCCACGGTCTGCTCGGCGATCAGCTTGGACAGCGCGTAGGCGTTCCACGGCTTCGGCGTGGTGCGCTCATCCAGCGGGAAGCCGGCGGGCAGCCAGCCCGCCGGGCAGCCGTAGCCCAGCGCCGTGGGGCTGCTGGCCGTGACAATCTTGCCGATGCCCAGTTCCGTGGCGGCGCTGATGACAGCGAACGCCAGCCGGGTGTTGGTGCCGAAGATGACGTCTTCCGGGGCACTGAACGGTACGGCGATCGCCGCGAGGTGGATGACGGCGTCGGGCTTGGCTTCACGGAGAAGGCGCAAGGCCTCACCCGGGGCCAGCAGGTCGCCGGTTACCTGGACGACGCCGGCCGGCAGCTGGTCCGCCGGGATGGCGTCGCGGTCAACGGAGATGACCTCGTGGCCCGCCTGCGCGAGCCCGGCCACCACGCTGCGCCCCAGCCGGCCGGAGCCGCCGGTGACAAAGATCCTGCTCATGTTGGTTCCTTTAGGTTTTCGGGGCCGCGGGCTAGGCGCCGCGGCGAAGATCGGCGCCGAGGTCCAGGTCCTCGATGCGGACGGGCAGGGAGGATTCCAGGGAGCGGTTGCCGGCAATGCCGACGGAGACGGAGCGCAGGCCGTCGAGGTAGCCGGACGGCCGGCCCAGCGGGTCTTCGCCCGGACCGTTGAAGAGGTCGGAGAGGAGGAGTTCGTCGCCGCCGCCGTGGCCGCCTTCGCCGTTGACGATGGGTACTTCGTAGGCGGGCTCCCAGTGGCGCTGGATCACGAGGCGTTCGCCGTTGCGCCGGATGGCGTCTTCCTCTTCGATCGGGGTGGCGCTGGGGTCAACCACGGTCTTTTTGTCGGTGCTGCTCAGGACGGCGGCGCGTTCCACCACTTCCAGCTCGGCGCGGCCCTCGGTGCCGTTGACGGACACGCGGTAGCCTTCCCACGGGCTGTGGGCGTTCAGGGAGTAGCTCAGGCGCGGGCCGCCCTGGTACTCCACCACGAGTGCCAGGTTGTCCTCGATGGTGATGCCGCCGGTGAAGACGTCCTGGTCACGGCGGTAGCCGTCGTAGTGCTCGTTGTCCAGGAAGAGGGCCTTGAGGCGCTCATCGTCGCGGAGGTCCAGCGCAAACGGGTCCTTCTCGGCGGCGGCGGGAGCACCGGCGTCGGGCGTTCCACGTTCCGGACGGGGACCCAGGCCGCGCTCGGCGGCGTTCTTGTCGCCGTAGAACTTGAGGCCGCCGGAGGCGAAGACACGCTCGGGGACGTCGTTGATCCACCAGTTGACCAGGTCGAAGTGGTGCGATGCCTTGTGGATCAGCAGGCCGCCGGAGTTCTTCTTTTCGCGGTGCCAGCGGCGGAAGTAGTCGGCGCCGTGGACGGTGTCCAGGACCCAGCTGAAGTCGATCGAGGTGACCTTGCCGATCACGCCGCTCTGGATGATTTCCTTCAGGGCGCTGTTGCGCGGTGAGTAGCGGTAGTTGAAGGTGACCACCACGTTGCGGCCGGTCTCTTCCACGGCCTTGGTGATCCGTCGGCAGCCGTCGGCGTCGATGGTGAGGGGCTTTTCAACAACGACGTCGGCGCCCGCCTCGAGTGCCTCGACGATGTAGTCAGCGTGGGTGTAGTCCGGCGTGGTCACCACAACGCGGTCGATGTTGTTGGCCTGGATGAAGGCGGTGAGGTCTGCGGGGTCGAACGAGGCAACGGGGCCCGGGGACCCGAGTTCCTGAATGAGCTTCTGGTAGAACTCCACACGGCCGGGGTTGACGTCGGAGAAGGCCACGAGTTCCGCGGTGTCCGCGTGCTTGCCGAAAATGGCGCGGATGTACATCTCGGAGCGGCCGCCGGTGCCGATCAGGGCGATGCGCGCCTTCGTGCCTGAGCCCGGCTCCGGGGCGGCTGCGGTGCCGGTCAGCGGAGCGGACGTGAAAGCGGCGGTAGCAGAACTCGATTCGGCTGTGTTGACCATGAGGGTCCCTTTCGAAGGCTCAATACTCGGCCGGCGGGCGGCCGTTCGTGGTGGTGCATTGCGTAGTTTCCGGAACATCACCGAGAAAGCGTTTTCTCAGAAGCGTTATATGATTTGTACCAAGAGCAGGCCGCCCACGTCAACCATTATCCTTCTAATGAGAAAGCGTTTTCTACGTTGGTGCCCGCAACGCCGTCCCCGCGCCGGGAGCGGATTGCGCCGCCGGCCATAGAAATCGCTTTCCGGGGGCGTTATATGCTTTTTCTCACGACACCGCCATCTGCCGGAAATCGCCGGCCCTCTGGCGGCAGAATGGCCCGAGGGACCTACGAAAGGCAGACCATGGTCAGGAGATCGGCAACCGGCAGGATCGGCATCGCGGATGTTGCCGTCAAGGCCGGGGTTTCGCATGCCACGGTTTCGCGGGTGATGAACGGAAACTTCACCGTGGATCCGGAGATCGCGGCGCGCGTCCGCGCCGCAGCAGCGGAACTGAAGTACCAGCCCAATCCGGTGGGCCGCAGCCTCGCGCTGGGCAAGACGGACACGATTGGCATTGTGGTTCCGGACCTGGCCAACCCCACGTTCCAGGCCATCCTGCGCGGATTGAGCCGGGCCGCGGCGCAGGACGGCTACCGCGTACTGATCGCGGATTCCTTCGAAGTCTCCAGTGAGGAAGCCATCCTGGCAGGCGAGGCACGCCGCCGGTGCGACGGCCTGGTCCTCTGCGCTCCGCGCATGAGCGACGCCGAACTCGAGGAAATAGTTCCTTCGCTGCATCCCCTGGTGCTGATCAACAGGACCACAACGGCTGCTGACGTTCCGAGCCTCGTGGTGGACTACGGGCAGGGCGTCCAGGACCTCGCCGGTCACCTGGTGGATCTGGGCCACACGCGCCTGGCGTTCCTGGCCGGCCCGCCCCGCAGCGCCTCCAACCGGCTCCGGCTCCAGGGCCTGGAGGCCTTCAAGGCTGCCCACCCTCAGGTGGAGGTCCTCATGCTCGAAGGCGGCTCCGACTTCGACACCGGGCACGAAGCAGTGGACGCCGTGCTGGACAGCGGCGCCACCGGCATCCTCGCGTTCAACGACCTCGTGGCCATGGGCCTGATGAGCGGGCTCCACGAACGGGGCGTGGACGTGCCCGGCGACATCTCCGTCACGGGCTTCGATGACATTCCGTTCGCCCGCTACACCACGCCCACCCTCACCACCGCGGCAGTGCCCATCACGGAGCTTGGCCAGCAGGCGTGGCACCAGATGCGCGCACTCATCCGCAAGGAAGAGAATGACGCCCCGGGCAGCCGCTACCAGCCGCGGCTGGAAATCCGGGCCAGCAGCGGGCCGGCCAAGGCGCCGCGCACGGCCGCGCACGGCTAAGCGGCCGGACTACGTGGAGTGCCTCAGCCCGGCCTCCCGGTAGTAGCCCTCGATGTGCGCGGCCACGAGCTTGGCTGCGCCTTGGCCGTCGTCGTTCCGGATGGCGTCCAGGATTCCGTGGTGCTCCGCCCTGAGCCGCGCCGCGGTGGCATCCCAGTCCGGCAGGTTGGCGGTGAGCCGGGAAGCGTAGCCGGTGATGGATTCGCGCAGGGACCCCATCATGGCACTGACCACGGCATTGCCTGCGGCGTCGGCCAGGGCAAGGTGGAAGCGGACGTCCAGCGCGAGGAAATCATCCACCGCCATCCCGTCGGCGTCCATTTCCTCCAGGAGCCGGGCGGCGCCGGTGAGCTCCGGCGAATCTGGCCGGGCATGCGACGCCGCCCAGGATTCCAGCAATACGCGGGTCTGGACGATGTCGGACACCGGGAGGTGCTGGGTGGCCACGTGGAGCCGAAGCGCCGAGCCGAGCGCCGCCGTCGGATCCGAAATCACCACCGTCCCCGCTTCCGGACCGGAGCCGACGCCGGCACGGACAACGCCCATGGCCTCCAGGATGCGGATCGCCTCGCGCACCGACGTGCGGGAGACCTGCAGTTGCTCGGCGAGGGTCCGCTCCGCGGGCAGCCGCCCGCCCACGGCCAGCTTGCCCTCGGAGAGCTGGCCCTCAATCCAGTGCAGGACAAGCTGGTGGGTACGCATACCGCCATCCTACTTGATGTGGTTGGACCACATGCCCTAGAGTGTGGTTAGACCACACGCGCGGCCCAGCAGTTTCCGCGTCGAAAGCTGTCCGGCCCACCAACGGAGGAAGCCATGACCCACACGATCCAGCCGAACAATCCCGAGACCACCCCGGCTCCGGACACCACGGATGTTCCGGCAACTGCCGCGTCCGCGCCGCGTCCCGCTGCTTCGTCGGCGGTGCCGGCTGCGTTGAAGCGCCGCATCCCGAAGTACTCGGACCTTGCCCCGCTGATGCAGTTCAAGAAGCCCGAGTTCAGCAAGGAAGCCCGGCTCAAGCGCGCCAGCACCATATGGGAACTGCGCGACATCGCCAAGCGCCGCACCCCGCAGGCGCCCTTTGACTACACCGACGGCGCCGCCGAAGCCGAAATCACCCTGCGGCGCGCCCGCGAAGCCTTCCTGGACATCGAGTTCCGGCCCGGCATCCTGCGCAACGTCTCCCAGATCGACCTGACCACCGACATCCTGGGCAAGTCCTCCCGGCTGCCCGTGGGCATCGCCCCCACCGGCTTCACCCGCATGATGCAGTCCGAAGGTGAGTACGCCGGCTCGCAGGCGGCCGAAGCCGCGGGCATCCCTTACACTCTCTCCACTATGGGCACCGCCTCGATCGAGGACGTGGCCGCCGCCGCCCCGAACGGCCGCAATTGGTTCCAGCTGTACCTGTGGACGGACCGCGACCGCTCGCTGGAACTGATCGAGCGCGCCGCCAAAGCCGGCAACGACACCCTGATGGTGACCGTGGACACCGCCGTCGCCGGCGCCCGCCTCCGCGACGTCCGCAACGGCATGACCATCCCGCCGGCCCTGACCATCAAGACCGTGCTGGACGCGTCCTACCGCCCCGCCTGGTGGTTCAACTTCCTCACCCACGAGCCGCTGACCTTCGCCTCGCTGTCCCGCTACACGGGCACGGTGGCCGACCTCATCAACTCGATGTTCGACCCCACCCTGACGTTCGAAGACCTGGACTGGCTGCGTGAGACCTGGAAGGGCAAGCTCGTGGTCAAGGGCATCCAGACCGTTGAGGACGCCCGCAAGGTGGTGGACCACGGCGCCGACGGCGTGGTGCTCTCCAACCATGGCGGCCGCCAGCTGGACCGCGCACCCATCCCGTTCCACCTGCTGCCGGACGTCAAGGAAGCCTTCACCAAGGACAACTCGGACGCCGCCATCATCCTGGACACCGGCATCATGAGCGGCGCGGACATCGTCACTGCCCTGGCCCTCGGCGCCGACTTCACGCTGATCGGCCGCGCGTACCTGTACGGCCTCATGGCCGGCGGCCGCGCCGGCGTGGACCGCGCCATCCAGATCCTGGAGAAGGACATGGCCCGCACCATGGCACTGCTGGGCGTCAGCAAGATCTCCGAGCTGACCCCGGACCACGTGCGCCTGCTCAACAAGTAGCCGCGCCCGCCGGTGATCGAGCCCGTCGAGATCCAGGTTTCGACAGGCTCAACCACCGTTCAGGGGCTACTTCTTGCGGCCGAACTTCGGGAGGTTCGGCAGGTTGGCCAGCAGGTCGGCGGCCTTGGTGGCGGCGCGACCCACGGTCCGTCCGATCTGCTGCGGCACGGTGTCGTCGCTGAGCGGGGCTGCAGTGCCGCCGGGAATCACGACGGCGGGACTCAGCTCGGCGTCGTCGCGCGCCAGGACGGCGGCCACGGCTGCGTCGCCCGGCACCGGGGTAGCCACCGCACGTTCGCTGCCAACTTCTGTACCTGGGGCCGCAGGTGACTTTGCGGCGGCGGCCGCCGGGCCGACGTCGAACGTTTCCAGCCAGCTGACGATCCCCTCGAGCGGCTTGGGGTTGAGCGCGTAGTAACGCTTCTGGCCCTGCGCGCGCATGCTGACCAGCTGCGCCTCACGCAGGACTTTAAGGTGCTTGGAAATGGTGGGCTGGCTCGCGTCCAGCTCCTCCACCAGCTCCCCTACGGCCTTGTCCCCGGCACGCAAGGATACGAGGATGTCGCGCCGGGTTGCTTCCGCAATGACGGCAAATACGTCGTCTGTCACCATGCCTCCCACCCTAGCGACATATACGCCGAAAGGCATCAACTATTTCGGCCCGTATCCGAACGCCATTGCCCCTCGTCCCGTGCGGTGCTAGAACGGTTTCACGGTTGCCCGGACTGTCCGGCCGCGGCCGCTCAGAGGTGAGGGGTGGGTGGTTATGGATTTCCTGCGCCAGCAACTGTTCAACATCATCGCGTTCGTCTTCCTGGGCCTTTTTGTGGCGGTCTGGGGCTCCGTGCTGCTGCGCGTCGGATTCTGGGTGCCGGACGGCAGGACAGCGGCGCCGCCACTGAACGGAGCATTGGTCACAGCGGCCGGGGTGCTGGCCACCTCGCTCAGTTCACTCACCGCCTCTGCACTGGGGTTCACCATCGCGGAGGTCCGCCGCGACGAGCGCGACAAGGAGGCCCGAAGGAGCGCAGGGCCGGCCGCCCCGGGCGGCGCCATGGCCTTCAATCCGTCCGAGGTCACCGCCAGGCTGTCCGGACGGATCGTCGCAGCCGTGGTGGTCTACCTCGCGGTGGGGCTGCTGGTCCTGCTGCTGTGGCTGGTTAAGGGAACGGCGTCCACGGACCTGATCGGCGCGTTCGCCCTGTCGCTGCTGGGCTGGCTCATCGGCGCGGCCGGGGTGGTGTTCCAGACGGAGAAGCCCACCACCTGACCCGCAGGGTCATTCAGTCGAACCAGGGGTCCAGTCCGTGCAGCGGGAAAACGGCTTTGCGGGTGGCCATGACCGTGCGGTCCACGGCGTCGTTGGGGTCGAAGCCCACTTCCCAGGACCGCCACCAGAGCTCCACGTCGTCGCCCATCAGCCCCGGCGTTGCTGCGCCGAATTTCTCGTCAACATACTTGCGCCAGTCCTCCGGCACGGGGGTCCGCAGCGGCACCGGGCGTCCGGCGGCGATGGCGATCAGGTGGCTCCAGGACCGCGGCACCACGTCCATCACGTTGTACCCGCCGCCTCCGGTGGCGATCCAGCGGTTGCCGCAGTGGCGCGCGGCAAGATTCCCGACGGCGGTGGCCGCCTCGCGCTGCCCGTCGACGCTGAGGTTGAGGTGCGTCAGGGGATCCGTGCGGTGCGAATCGCAGCCGTGCTGGCTCACGATCACTTCGGGTGCGAAAGCCCCGATCAGCTGCGGGACCACGGCATGGAACGCACGCAGCCAGCCGGCATCCCCCGTACCGGAGGGCAGCGCAACGTTGACGGCGCTCCCCTCCGCCTGCGGGCCGCCGATTTCGTTCGCGAAGCCGGTTCCCGGGAAGAGCGTCAGCCCGCTTTCGTGCAGCGAGATGGTCAGCACGCGGGGGTCGTCCCAAAAGATGCTTTCCGTCCCGTCCCCGTGGTGGGCGTCGACGTCGATGTACGCCACGCGCCGGATGCCGCCGTCGAGCAGTCTTTGCACGGCCAGGGCCGAGTCGTTGTAGATGCAGAAGCCGCTGGCGCGGTCGCGGGCCGCGTGGTGCATGCCGCCGCCGAAGTTCACCGCATGGAGCGCGGATCCGTCCAGCACTGCCGCTGCCGCGAGGAGCGAACCGCCGGCCAGGCGAGCGGCGGCCTCGTGCATGCCGGCGAAGGCGGGATCGTCCTCGGTGCCCAGCCCCTTGGATTCGTCCGGTGAGGCCGGGTCCTCGCTGACCCTGTGCACGGCCGCCACGAAGTCCGGTGAATGCACGGTCTCAAGCTCGCCGTCGGACGCCACCTCCGGAGCTTCCACCGAAACATGCGGGAGGTCCAGCAGGCCCAGGCTGCGCGCCAGGCGGGCCGTCAGGTCCATCCGTTCGGGAGCCATGGGGTGGCCGGGGCCGAAGTTGTACGCGGTCATGGCGGAATTCCACACCACCGTCGTTGGCGGCGCGGGCTGGCTGAGACCGGGCAGGAATGTCATCAATCACAGGCTACCCGAGCACGCCGCCCGCCCAGCCCGGCCATTACGCGTGCATTAGTGGTTTACTACTGGAGGAAACAGTTTCAACCGAGGAAAAGCCACCCCATGACGCAACGCCAGTCGAGGCCCCGGAACCCGGCCAGCTGGCACCCCGCCGCACCGGAGCGCGAAGGCCTGTGGATCTTCACCCGGCTGCGGGACTTCATTGACGACATCGCCAACACCTCCCCTGCCCGTCTTGCCCTGAGCGCGTTCGCCGCCGTCTGCCTCGTTTTCACGTTCCTCCTGTCGCTTCCCGTCTCGTCAGCCACCGGGGCGGCAACACCCCTGCACCAAGCCCTGTTCACCGCGGTGTCCGCTGTGTGCGTCACAGGCCTGACGGTTGTGTCGACGGCGGTGCACTGGTCCTTCTTCGGCCAGCTGGTCATCCTGGTGGGCATCTTCGTGGGTGGCCTGGGAACCCTGACGCTCGCCTCGCTGCTGGCGCTGATGGTGAGCAAGAAGCTGGGGGTGCGCGGCAAGCTGATCGCCCAGGAAGCCATGAACAACGCCGGCCGCCTGGGCGAGGTGGGCACGCTGCTGCGGATCGTCATCACCACCTCTGTGGTGATCGAGGGCGTCCTTGCCCTGACGCTGATCCCCCGCTTTATGACGCTCGGTGAGCCGTTCTGGCAGTCGGTCTGGCACGGCATCTTCTATTCGATTTCGTCCTTCAATAACGCCGGTTTCACCCCGCATTCGGACGGCATCGTCCCCTACGAGACTGACCTGTGGATCCTCATCCCGCTGATGCTCGGCGTCTTCCTGGGCAGCCTGGGCTTCCCGGTGGTGATGGTACTGCAGCAGAACGGGCTGAACTGGAAGAAATGGAACCTGCACACCAAGCTGACCATCCAGGTGTCCTTCATCCTGTTGGCCGCCGGGACCGTTCTGTGGGGGCTGATGGAGTGGGACAACGCCCGGACCATCGGGCCCATGGACCTGGGTGACAAGATCACCCACTCATTGTTCGCCTCTGTCATGACCCGGTCCGGCGGCTTCAACCTCGTGGACCAGAACCACATGGAGTCCACCACCATGCTGCTGACGGACGCGCTGATGTTCGCCGGCGGCGGCTCGGCGTCGACCGCCGGCGGCATCAAGGTGACCACCATCGCCGTCATGTTCCTGGCCATTGTGGCCGAGGCCCGCGGCGACGCCGACGTCAAGGTCTATGGCCGGACCATCCCGCAGGGCACCATGCGCGTGGCCATCTCGGTGATCGTGGCCGGGGCCACCCTGGTCTCCGTCTCCGCGTTCCTGCTCCTGCAGATCAGCGGCGCGTCCCTGGACCGTGTGCTCTTCGAAACCATTTCAGCCTTCGCCACCGTGGGGCTGAGCACCAACCTCAGTGCCGAGCTGCCGCCGTCGGGCGTTTATGTCCTGACTGCCCTGATGTTCGCGGGCCGCGTGGGCACCGTTACGCTTGCAGCTGGCCTGGCCCTGCGCCAGCGCAGCCAGCTTTACCACTACCCGGAAGAGAGGCCCATCATTGGCTAATTCCTCAGGCGCGCCCAACCGGCCCGCCCACAACGCTCCGGTCCTGGTGATCGGGCTGGGCCGGTTCGGTTCCTCCACCGCCGAGCAGCTGGTCAAGCAGGGCCGCGAAGTGCTCGCGATCGAACGCGACCGCACCCTGGTCCAGAAGTGGGCTCCGCTCCTGACGCACGTGGTGGAAGCCGACGCCACCAACATTGACGCGCTGCGCCAGCTCGGTGCGCAGGAGTTCAGCTCCGCCGTGGTGGGCGTGGGCACATCCATTGAATCCTCGGTGCTGATCACGGTGAACCTGGTGGACCTGGGCATCGAGCACCTGTGGGTCAAGGCGATCACGCCGTCGCACGGCAAGATCCTGACCCGGATCGGCGCCAACCACGTGATCTACCCCGAGGCCGACGCCGGCGTCCGCGCCGCACACCTGGTCTCCGGGCGCATGCTGGACTTCATCGAGTTCGACGACGACTTCGCCATCGTGAAGATGTACCCGCCGCGCGAAACGGTGGGCTTCACGCTGGACGAGTCCAAGGTCCGGTCCAAGTACGGGGTCACGATTGTGGGCGTGAAGTCACCGGGCGAGGACTTCACGTATGCCCGGCCGGAGACCAAGGTTTCTGCCCGCGACATGCTGATTGTGTCCGGCCACGTGGACCTGCTGGAACGGTTCGCCGCGCGGCCCTAGAACTTGTCCGACGTTAGCTGAGCTGTTTGGTGATCTCCGCGGCGCGGTCCGCGGCGGCCCGGGCACCGGCGGCGATGATCCCGGGAATGCCGCGGTCATCAAACGTGGCGATAGCGCGTTCCGTGGTGCCGTTGGGGCTGGTGACGGCCTTGCGCAGGGCTGAGGGGTCGGCGCCGGGCTCGGCGAGCATAAAGCCTGCCCCTGCTACGGTCTCCCGGGCCAGGAGCAGGGACAGTTCAGGGTCAAGGCCCAGCTCCACGCCCGCGGCTGCCATGGCCTCCGCCAGGTAGAACGCATAGGCCGGCCCGGAGCCGCTGATGGCCGAGAGAGCGTCCACCTGGTCCTCGGGCACCTCCACCACTGTTCCTGCCGCCTTGAGGATGTCCTTGGCCAGCTGGAGCTGCTCGGGTGAGCAGTTGGTGCCCGGAGAGACAGACACGACGCCGCGGCCCAGCTTCGCGGGCGTGTTGGGCATGGTCCGGATGACAGGCTGGCCGGCCGGCAGGGCCGCTTCCAGCTGGGCGATCGACACCGCTGCGGCGACGCTGACAACAATGGTCGTCGGCGACAGCGAACCGCTGATCTCCTTGGCGAGGTCGGTGATGCCCACCGGTTTGACGCCCAGGATGACGACGGCAGAGCCCTTCGCCGCTTGTTTGTTGTTGTCCGGTTCCTCCTCGCCGGCGATGGCCGTGATTCCATGGTGACGCGACGCCAGTTCGGCCGCGCGCTCGGCCCGCCGGACGGTGGCCACGATGTCGGCGGGGTCGGTGCCGCCCTCGATCAGGCCACCCAGGATGGCTTCGTTCATGGATCCACAGCCAAGGAATGCGATTCGGTTGCTCATGGATCCATCATGGCAGTTCGAACGCGCGGCTGCCCAAACAGCCGGTGAACGGACGACGGCGGAACTCGCGCACAGCGATTCACAGCGGACTCCCATGTTCGACGCAGGTCGCTCACAAGTTGGGGTCCTAACGTAGTTATTACCTCATTGAGGGTGCGAGTGATGCGGCAAGCATGGGGATGTTTGCCCGAGGCACCGGTGGTCCGCAGCAGGTTTTCCCCCATTTTCCTGCTGCGGATGCCGGT
This sequence comes from Arthrobacter sp. HS15c, assembly GCF_040812005.1. Taxonomy (NCBI): domain Bacteria; kingdom Bacillati; phylum Actinomycetota; class Actinomycetes; order Micrococcales; family Micrococcaceae; genus Arthrobacter; species Arthrobacter sp. HS15c. Next base: position 46,400 of record NZ_JBFOHM010000016.1, on the reverse strand, counting down.
GCTTTCGCGTTAAGCGCCGGTCGGGCTGCGGGGCAGCCGCTGGCCGCTGCGCTGGCTACGGTGCGGCCGCCGGCTGCGTCTCGGCGAGGTGAGGCGCTGTGAGGTGGGGCGCGGCGACGTGCGGAGCCGGGTCCAGCGGGCCGGCGAAGACCAGCTGGTCCAGCCGGCGCAGGATCAGGCCCTCGCGAAGGGCCCACGGGCAGATCCTGATCTTCTTGAACTTGAACAGTTCCAAGGAGGCCTCCGCCACGAGCGCGCCGGCAAGCAGCTGGTTGGCGCGTGCTTCGGAGACACCGGGCAGGTGCAGCCTGTCCTCGGTTTTCATGGCCGAAATGCGCTGCGCCCAGACGCCGAGGTCCGTCCCGTTGAGTTCACGCTTCACATAGGGGCCGGCAATGCTGGGAGCGGCACCGGCGATCCTGGCCAGCGACCGGAAGGTCTTGGAGGTTCCCGCGACGAGGTTGGCGCGACCCAGGCCGTCGAACTGCCGGACCGCAGGCTTGAGGGTGGCGCGGATGTAGCGCCGCAGCTCCTTCACGCTTTTGGCCGACGGCGGGTCTTCCGCCAGCCAGTCCCGCGTCAGCCTGCTGGCACCCAGGGGCACGGACGTTGCCATCTCAGGGAGCTCATCCTGGCCGAACGCCATTTCAAAGGAGCCGCCGCCGATGTCCAGGTTCAGGATGGGTCCCGCTCCCCAGCCGTACCAGCGGCGGACCGCGAAGAACGTCATGGACGCCTCCTCGCTGCCCGTCAGCTCCTCGAGGGTCACAGTGGTTTCGTGCTTGACCCGGGCCAGCACCTCGGGACCGTTGGTGGCTTCGCGGATGGCAGACGTACAGAACGCCAGGAGGTCCTCGGCCTTGTGCTTGGCCGCAAACTCCCAGGCCTCCAGGACAAAATCAGTCAGCTCGTGCTGCCCGGCATCGGAGATGTTGCCGTCCGCATCCAGGTACTGGACGAGCGAGAGTGGCCGCTTGTGGGAAGCAAAAGGCACAGGGCGCGCGCCGGGATGGGCGTCGACCAGAAGGAGGTGGACAGTATTGGACCCGATATCGAGGACGCCTAGCCGCATCCTGCCATTATTCACCCGCGCCGCACGTCGATCACAAACGGCGCGGGAACATGTCAGTTGGCGCTGGGATCCGCGGGGGCGCCGTCGGGCAGCTCGTCGGCGCGTTTGAAGTCGCGCTTGATGTTGGCCACGCCTTCAGGGTTGATCTCGAAGCCGAAGGCCGCGCCGGGGTTGATGACCATGCCCAGTTCCTCGCCGATGTTGGCGATGATGGCCGCGCCCTGGGTCCCCAGGATGTTTGGGGCCGCCTGGAGGTACTGCTCGTCAACGCGGCTGGGGTGGGAGAAGACCGCCAGGACGGGGTCGCCGTCGGCGTTGGCCAGCACCAGGGGCTCCACCTGGGAGTCCTCGCCTTCAAGGCCCTCCGTGCTGACGACGTAGACCTCGCTGTTGAGGAAGGACAGGATGACGTCCACGGGGCTGCCGTCGGGCTGTCCGCCCTGGGCGAGCTTCTCTTCGAGGTCGTTGAGCGGCGTGGTATCGGCGGTGCCGGGCTGTTCAGTCATGTATCTACTCGATCATGTTGTGCCCGGCACCGCAAACCACCGGTGGCTACTTCTTGGCCGCGGCCTTCTTTTTCGCCGGGGCCTTGCGGGCCGTCGTCGTGCGCTTGACCGGACCCTTGGCGCGCTTCTCGGCGAGCAGTTCGACTGCCTGCTCCCGGGTGAGCTCCTCCAGTGACGTGGCGCGCGGGACGGTGATGTTGGTGATGCCGTCGGTGATGTACGGGCCGAAGCGGCCTTCCTTCACCACGATGTTCTTCTCCGACACCGGGTCCGGGCCGAACTCGGCCAGCGGCGGCACGGCAGCCCGGGCGCCGCGCTGCTTGGGCTGGGAGTAGATCTCCAGGGCCTGCTCCAGCGTGATGGTGAAGATTTCCTCTTCGGACCCGATGGAGCGCGAGTCGGTACCCTTTTTCAGGTACGGGCCAAAGCGGCCGTTCTGCACCGTGATGAGGTTGCCCTCGGCGTCCTCGCCCAAAGCCCGCGGCAGGCTCATGAGCTGCAGCGCCTCGTCCAGGCTGACGGAGTCCACCGTCATCGACGCGAAGAGCGAACCGGTGCGCGGCTTGGCCTTGACGGGCTTCTTCGGCGGCTTCGGCTTGCCGTTTTTGTAGTACTCGACGGGCTGGTTGGCCAGCTGTTCGTCGGTCATCTCGGGGATGACTTCGGTGACGTACGCGCCGTAGCGGCCGTTCTTCGCCACCACCGTGTGGCCGGTGTGCGGATCGGCACCCAGCACGCGTTCTTCCGGCGCTGCCGTCTCCATGAGCTCGATGGCCTTGGCGGCGGTCAGCTCGTCCGGGGCAAGGTCTTCGGGGACGTTGGCGCGGGAGTTTTCCACGATTTCGCCGGTCTTCGCGTCCACCGTGGCGGCGGAGCTCTCCAGGTACGGGCCGAACTTGCCCACCCGCAGCGTGATCTCGTCAGTGATGGGAATGGAGTTGATCTCACGGGCGTCGATCTCACCGAGGTTGTTGACGATGCTCAGCAGGCCCGGATCAGAGTCTTCACCGTAGTAGAAGTGCTTGAGCCAGGCTGAACCCACGGCCTCGCCGTTGGCGATCTTGTCCAGGTCGCCTTCCATGTCGGCGGTGAACTCGTAGTCCACGTAGTCCGTGAAGTGCTGTTCCAGCAGGCGGATCACGGAGAACGCGATCCAGCTGGGCACCAGGGCTGAGCCCTGCTTCCGGACGTACCCGCGGTCCTGGATGGTGGAGATGGTGGAGGCATAGGTCGACGGGCGCCCGATGCCCTTCTTCTCCAGCTCGGCCGTCAGGGACGCTTCCGTGAAGCGCGGCGGCGGCGAGGTCTCGTGGCCCACGGCGATGATTTCGGATGCCGAGAGGGAGTCGCCCTTGGCAACGTTGGGCAGGCGGCGGGCTTCTTCGCTGTCGTCGTCGCCGCGGCTTTCGTCCTTGCCTTCCTCGTAGGCGGCCAGGAAGCCGGGGAAGGTGATGACGGTGCCGGAGGCCGAGAATTCGGCGTCGCGGCCATCTGTAGCAACGGCACCCAGGCGGATGGTCGCCGTCGAGCCCTTGGCGTCACCCATCTGGGAGGCGACGGTGCGCTTCCAGATCAGTTCGTACAGGCGGAACTCGTCGCCGGAGAGCTGCTTGGCCACCTGCGCCGGCGTTCGGAAGGAGTCACCGGCGGGGCGGATGGCCTCGTGGGCTTCCTGCGCGTTTGCCGCCTTGCTGGTGTAGACGCGGGGCGACTGCGGGATGTATTCAGGGCCGTACAGCTCGGAGGCCTGCCGGCGGGCTGCCGTGACGGCCTCGTCGCTCAGGGCCGAGGAGTCGGTACGCATATAGGTGATGTAGCCGTTTTCATACAGCCGCTGGGCGATCTGCATGGTGCTCTTGGAGGAGAAGCGCAGCTTGCGGCCGGCCTCCTGCTGCAGCGTGGAGGTGGTGAACGGAGCGGCCGGACGGCGCGTGTACGGCTTGGTGTCGACGGACCGGACCTGGAAGTCCGCGTCCTGCAGACCCGACGCCAGGGACGTTGCGAGTTCCTCGTTCAGGTGGACGGCGTTGCGGGCGGTGAGCACGCCGTCGTCGTTGAAGTCCCGGCCGCTGGCCACCTTGGCGCCGTCTACGGCGGCAAGCTTCGCCTTGAACGAGGCGGACCCTGCGCCGAACTGGCCGGTCAGGTCCCAGTAGGAGGCAGCCTTGAACGCCATGCGTTCGCGTTCCCGGTCCACCACCATGCGGGTGACCACGGACTGCACACGGCCGGCGGACAGGCCGCGGGCAACCTTGCGCCAGAGGACGGGGGAGATCTCGTAGCCGTAGAGGCGGTCCAGCACACGGCGGGTTTCCTGGGCGTCCACCAGGGCCGAGTCCACGTCGCGCAGGTTGTCCATGGCGCGGTGGATGGCTTCCTTGGTGATTTCGCCGAACGTCATCCGGTACACCGGGACCTTGGGCTTGAGCACTTCCAGCAGGTGCCACGCGATGGCCTCGCCCTCGCGGTCCCCATCGGTTGCGAGATAAAGAGCGTCAGCATCTTTGAGCTGGGCCTTGAGCTCGGCCACCTTTTTCTTCTTGTCCGCGGACACCACGTAGTACGGCTTGAAGTCGTTTTCGATGTCGACGGCGAACTTGCCCACCGAGGTCTTCTTCAGTTCTGCAGGGAGCTCAGACGGCTGCGGCAGGTCGCGGATGTGACCGATGGAGGCCTCTACGATGAAGCCCTCGCCGAGGTACTTGGCGATGGTCTTGCTCTTGGCCGGAGACTCCACAATCACGAGTTTCTTGCCGGTTTTGGCCTTGCTTGGCACGGTGCTCCTACAGAAAAAGGTTGCTCGGGCAGATGAGCCCATATTGGCCTAGTTCACCATATTTTCGACAATCGTGCGCATTCATGTGGAAAACGTGCGCCCTCAGCGAGCGGTCCCGAGCCCCTTGTTTCCTACGTTTCCGCAGGTCCGGACGGGTCTTCGGGGACGCTTCCGGCGACGGTCCGGTCGTCCGGAATCAGCGACCACATGGCGGCCATCCGCTCGGCCCCGGCGGGGATCCGGTGCGGATCGTCGAGCTCGTATTCGCTGAGCAATGCAAAGAGGCGCCGGTTCAGTTCGGCCTGCTGCTCGCGGGTCAGGTACAGCAGGTCGCTGGCCAGCACGACGGCGGTGGGGGCCTCCGCGGGTGCGCCCGCACGCCGGCGCTCGTCCCGGGTCCTGGCGTAGGCCGCGGCGCGACGGCGGAAGGCATCCAGTTCAAGGTCGACGACCGGGTTGGCAGCTTCCCCGCCTGAGTTGATGGCGAAGTCCGTTCCGGCTGCCTTCCAGCGCCGCTCCCGTGCGTCGCCTGCCGTCGGAGCGGGGACCACGATGCCCCATTTTTGCAGGGCACGGAGGTGGTAGCTCATGGCGCTGGGCGTCAGCCCGGTCTGCGCTGCAAGTTCGGTGGCCGTCCGGCTGATCTGGGTGGAATACAGCTCGGAGATGACCTCCAGCCGGGCGGCATGGGCAAGCGCCCGGATCGCCTTCGGATCGGTGATCTCCACTTTCTTCTCCGGGCGCTGCCGGCCTGCGGATTCCGTATTCACGGCTTCAGTGTATCCAGCGACTGCCAGCTGTGAAGGAACCGTTTGATATCAGGCGGGCAGCAGGAACCCGTCGCGCACGAGGTTCGCCACGTCGGCGAGCAGCCCGCTCCGGAATGTGCCGCCGTCGAACCCGTCCTCCCCTGACAAGGTGCCGCCAAGCAGCGCCTCCAGTGCGCCGGCGATCTGACCCACGGTCAGGTCGCCGTCGCACGCGGAGACGAAGCCGGCGAGTTCGGTGCTGAGCAGGTTGGTGCGGCGCAGCCCGGCGCCCTGGCGCAGCAGGATCACGCCCGGGTGTTCGGCCCCGGGCCGCTGGTGCCGCTCCTCCGTGACGTCGTCCGCCACCAGCAGGTGCGTGTCTTCGAGACTGTTCGCCGCCAGCCAGTCTGCACGTTCGACGGCGGCGCCCAGGTGGGGTCCGACGGGCTGTTCGATCGGGTACGTGATTTCCTCGAACCGGCTGATGAGGGGCCGGGCGCCGGCAGCGGGACGCCGCAGGTAGATCATGCCGAAGCCGATGCCCTCCACGTTCCTTGACGCGAAGTCGGCGAGGTAGGCGGCGTAGGCGTTTTGGTAGTGCTGCCGGTCGCGGGATTCGGAGGCGTCCTGCAGCCAGGTTTCGGCGTACTGCTCCGGGCCCACCTGCTCGCGCTGGATGAACCAGGCGTCCACGTCCGGACCGGCCCAGCTTTGCGGCCGCTCCGACCACGACGTCCCCGCGGTGACTTCCCAGTTGCCCAAAAGCTGGGCTGTTCCGGCCGGGGCGAGGACCGACGGCAGTGCCGCCACCAGCGAAGCCACGATGTCGTCGCCGGGCAGGCCGCCGTCCCGGTAGGTGAACTGTCCTGACGCGTCCTCGCCGAGGGTCCGGGGCGTGATGACGAACGGCGGGTTGGACACCACCAGCTCAAATTCTTCCCCGGCCACCGGATCCAGCAGCGATCCCAGCCGCAGGCTGACCCGGTCCTCCAGCCGGTCCGGGTCCAGGTGCAGCGCCTCGGCATTCAGGAGCAGGTTGAAGCGGGTGAAGGCCAGCGCCCGCTCGGAGATGTCCGTGGCCGTGACGTGCTCGGCATGGTGCAGGAGATGGAAGGACTGGATTCCGCAGCCTGTGCCCAGGTCCAGGGCCTTGGCGACGTGGCGCCGGACGGTGGTCTGCACCAGCGTGGTGGAGGCCTGCCCGATGCCCAGCACGTGGTCGTGCCGCAGCACGCCGGCCTGCTGGTGCGCGGCGAGGTCACTGGCCACCCAGAGCTCGGCGCCGCCGCTGCTGACTGTATCTTCCGCTTCGGTGCCGTCCCAGCCGTACGGCCGCAGGTCCGCCTTGGCCTGCAGGACGGCCGCACCCGGTTCAGAGCCGGGCACGGGCTCAACCAGCCCCAACTCCAGCAGGCCGTCGGCGCGGATCCCCGGCAGGGCGGCGTCGAGCGTTTCCCGCTGTTGCGGTTCGGCCAGGAGCCAGAGGCGTACGACGGCGGCGAGGGCCCCCGTCGAACCGTCACCTGGCGGCGCGTCCCCGAGTGCGCGCTCGATGGCCAGCAGCGCGGGGATGACCTGGTCCCGGTTCAGCGCGCGGTAGGCGGACTCGCCCAGGAGCCCGGCCACGCCGTCGAGCGTGTACTCCACCTTCCGGAGGTCGGCGGCGAGCGCTGTCAGCAGTCCGGGGAGGTCGCTGCGCGGGGCGTCGGGGGTGTTGCCGGCCAGGAAAAGGGTGGAATCAGTCACCGGTCAAGTCTATTGGCGCGGCACCCCGGCCCTGACGGTCAGAGGTTCTGCTCCGCATAGACCTTCAACGCATCACGGACGAAACCGGCGCCGTCGGCTCCGCCATAGTTTTTGGCGAACCGGGGGTCGGCCACGTACATCTCGCCGAGGCCGGTAACGTACGCCTTGACGTCTCCCTTGCCCTCATCACCCGTGCCGCGGGCGTCCGCCGCAGGAGTGCCCGGGATGCCGGTGAGCCATTCGACGTGCCGTTTCGCGATCGCCTGTGCCTCCGCGCTGTCGGGCGCGATGCCGGCCGTGGCGGCGGCGATCCAGTCCTCGCCCAGCTGCTGCGAGCGCTGCTTCCATGCGGCCTTCTCGTCGGTGCCCATGCCGCGCCACCACGAGTCCCCCTTGGCGTAGGCGTCCTTGCCCCAGCGTTCCTCCACTTCGTCCTTGTACTGCGTGTGGTCGAAACCGTTGAACATGTCTTCTGCCATGATTTCGCCACCTCCTTTCACTGCTTCGATGGTTTGCGTGACCGACGCGATCTGCCGCGCCAGCCTGTCCTGTTCCTGCTTCAGCCATTCGAGGTGCCCGGTGAGCGCCGTGGCGGCGTCCGCTTCGTCGTCGAGTACCTGGCTGATCACCGGCAGGCCCAGCCCCAGTCCGCGCAGGAGCAGGATGCGCTGGAGCTGCACCAGTGCGGCCTGGTTGTAGTACCGGTAGCCGTTGTGGCCGGTGCGGCTGGGCTTGAGCAGGCCGATGTCGTCGTAGTGGCGCAGGGTCCTGCTGGTGGTGCCGGCGATGCGGGCTATGTCCTGGATGGACCAGTCCATCGTGACCTCCTTCCGTGGGCCTTCCGTAGCTGATACCTCCACGGTAGATGTTGACGTAGCGTCAAGGTCAAGAGCCTGCCGGGGGCCCGGCGTATCATGGACGCATGCACACGCAGCAGCGATTTATCAGCCCTCGGCCGTTTACCGGCCGCACGGGCTTCCCATCGCGCGCCTGACGCTGCCGGGGTCCGTCCGGCGCAGCGGCTGAGGGTGATCTCCCTCCCCCGCCCCTGATGCACCAAAAGGACCCCAACCATGAAGACTTACCTTTCCCTGACCCAGCTCAACGACGCCCTTTCCCTGCGCGACCTGTCCGATCCCGGCACCGGCCCGCATGCCATGCAGCTGCTCCTCGCCGACGTCGTGGGCGCGCTGGAGCGCCTCTGGGGCGTGCCGTCCCGGACACACCGGCTCAACCCGCTGGTGGCCACCGCCGACAACTACGACAGGCTTGGCTATTCGCCCGACGACGTCACACGGGACTCGCGCTATTCCCGCCACGTGAGCCCCACCGTAATGCTCCGCAGCCACACGTCCGCAGGCATCCCGGCGCTGCTGGACTCGCTCCGCGGCGAGCTGGGCCACTACGACGAACTGCACGTGCTCCCGGGCCTCGTGTACCGCCGCGATGCGATCGACCGCACGCATGTGGGCGCCCCGCACCAGGTGGATCTCTGGCGGCTGAAGGCGCGGGGGCTGCTGGGGCCTGCTGACCTGGACACCATGATGGCGGCGGTGGTGGAGGCGGTGCTCCCCGCGTCGGAGTACCCGGACGTGGAGTGGCGGGCCACGCCGGCGCGGCACAGCTACACCGCGGCGGGCCGGCAGCTGGACGTGCTCGTGACGCTGCCGGATGGGCGCCGCGAGTGGCTGGAGCTGGCCGAGTGCGGGCTTGTGGCGGCACCGGTCCTGCGCGGTTCAGGCTTGGACCCGAGGCGCTGGGCGGGCCTTGCCCTGGGCATGGGGCTGGACCGTGCGCTGATGCTGCGGAAAGGCATCACGGACATCCGGCTGCTGCGTTCAGGGCGTCCGGAGGTCCAGGCGCAGCTGCTGGACCTTGCGCCGTACCGTCCCGTCTCCGCCATGCCGGAAACCCGGCGGGACCTTTCCCTGGTGCTGGATTCCGGTGACGATGCCGACGTCGAACTCCTGGGCGACATCGCCCGCACCGTCCTCGGGCCGGACGCCGACGTCCTGGCGGCGTTGGAGGTCTTCTCGGTGACCACGACGGCGGAGCTGCCGCCGGCCGCCGTCGAACGCCTCCGGATGCGTGCCGGACAGGTGAACGTTTTGCTGCGGCTGGTGCTGCAGCCGCTGGACCGGACGCTGACCGACCGGGAGGCGAACGCGCTGCGGGACAGGGTGTACCTGGCGCTGCACCGGGGTGACGTTCAGGAGCTGATCGCGGGGTGAAGACGGCCCCGTCCGCCGGGTAAGTTGGAGGCATGGTTGCTATTCCCCGTTCGTTTCCGCGCGCCCTTTCCGTGGCGGCCGCTGCCGCTGTCCTGCTGGGTGTTTCCGGCTGCGCCCAGCAGCTTTCGGTGGAAAACGCGGACGTGCCCTCATGGAAGGCCACCGCGCTGCCGTCGGCAAGCGGCATCGTGGCCGAGGACGCCGGCAAGATCCTCAACGCCCAGCCCGTGGACCGCACGGAGAATGTTCCGGCGGGCAGCTACACGCTGACTCTGGTCTGCGAGGGAGGCGGCAAGGCCTTCCTCGCCGTGCGCTCCGGAGGCAAGGAACTGGCCGACCTCGGGGCCGCCTGCTACGGGACGAAAGAGTCCGTGAAGATCACCCTGCAGAATCCGGGGCCTGTCGAGATCAGCGCCTCCAGCGTCGACGCCCCACTGATTTACGCCTACCAGCTGGTGTCCGCCGGCTAGTTTGGGTCGGCGATGATGATGAGCAGGTCCAGGCATATGGCTTACGGGCTGGGGCGGGCCTAGAGTCAGAGTATGCCCGCGATGCCGGGGGCGCAGCCGCGCCGAGATGCGGTACCTGTTCCGGGTCCCCCACGGCCCCGGAAGTCCTCCGTGCGCACCCGGACGAGGGCCGCCGTCGTGCTGTGGGCAACAGCGGGCCTGGTGGCAGCCGGGTCGCTCGCAGGCTGTGAATACACCTATGAGGAAGGCTGGCGGCCGCCGGAGTCCGTACCAGCGCCCGCCTTCACCGACCAGTCCTTCCCCAGTGACCTGCTCCGCAACGAACCTGTCACCGAGGCCGAACTGGAAGGCTGGGTGGAGGAGGAACTGCCGTTCACCGCGCGCCAGGTGGTGCACACCGGCTCCGGCATCCTCGCCGAAGGCGAGATCAAATCCGACGTGGCGGCTGGGCTGGCGGTGGGAACGTACGCCCTGGCATTGGTGTGCCGGAGCCAGCGAAGGGTCACTTTCACCGTCCGCGACGACGCGTCCACTTTGGTGGATCTCAGCCTGCGCTGCGGGTCCACCCGGGAGACCGTGATCTACCTGTCCAAGGAGTCGGCGCTGAGCATCCGGGTTGAACCCAGGTCGCTGGCCAATTATGCGTATCGGCTCACCCTGCTCTGAGTCTTAGGCGGTGCAGGGTTTCAGGCGGTGCAGGGTTTCAGGCGGTGCAGGGTTTCAGGCGGTGCAGCCTTCGGGGCAGCGGAGCGTCTCCGGGCTGGAGGCACAGTCGGCGCAGTACAGCGTCAGTGTGCGGCAGCTCAGGTTGGAGCAGTTCTCGAATTTGCTCGTGGGGGCGGCGCAGCGGACGCATTCACCGATGGTTTTGGCGTCCTCGCTGAACTCCAGGTGCATGCGCTTGTCGAAGACGTAGAGCGAGCCTTCCCAGAGGCCCTGGTCCTTGAAGGTTTCGCCGTAGCGGACGATGCCGCCGTCGAGCTGGTAGACCTCCTTGAATCCGCGGTTCACCATCAGGCTGGAGAGCACCTCGCAGCGGATGCCGCCGGTGCAGTAGGTGACCACGGGCTTGTCTTTGAGGGCGTCGTACTTGCCGGAGTCGAGTTCCTTGATGAAGTCGTGGGTGGTGGCCACGTCAGGGACGATCGCGTCCTTGAACTTGCCGATCTGGGCCTCAAACGCGTTGCGGCCGTCGAAGAACACCACGTCTTCGCCGGCCTGCTTCCTGGCTTCGACGAGTTCGTGCAGTTCCTCCGGCTGGAGGTGCGTGCCGCCGCCCACCACGCCGTCGGCGTCGACCTTGAGCTCTCCGGGCGCGCCGAAGGAGACGATCTCGTCCCGGACCTTAACGCTGAGGCGGGGGAAATCGTCAGCGCCGCCGTCGGACCACTTCACGTCGATGCCGTGGAAGCCTTTGTATTCGCGGGTGGTCTTCACATACTGCTTGACCGCGCCGATCTCGCCGCCCACGGTGGCGTTGATGCCGTCCTTGGAGATGAGGATGCGTCCGGTCAGCCCGAGCTTCTCGCAGAGGGCACGCTGCCAGAGCCGCACAGCGTCCGGATCAGCGAGCGGGGTAAAGCCGTAAAAGAGCACAATTCGGTTCAAAGCCACGTATTTAAGGGTACTGGCTTCACCGCGCCGGGCCGGTCCCGCGGCTTAGGGGCCGGCCTGCCTCGCGGCCAGGGCGGCGTCGCGCCTGTTCAGCGCGGTTTCGGCAGCCCGGTAGCCGAGGACGACGGCGGCGAAGGTCGCCACAGTTGCGGTGGCGGCGACCACCATGGCGTGCGCGCCACTGCCTGCGGCGAGCACGGCGGCGCCGTCTCCCGCAAGCCGCGGCAGCAGGAAGAGGACCAGCGCGGAGAGCAGTCCGCCGAGCCCGGGCCGCCGCACACCGTCCGGTTCCGCGCGGGATCCCAGGAACACCAGCGGCTGCTTCGTTCTCCGGTGGATCAGGGCGCCAGCCACCAGCGGCACGATCCCGCAGGCCAGCCAGGCCCAGTAGCTGAGGCCAGTGGCCGCTTCCCAGTATCGGGCGCTGCCGACCGCCGCCACCGTCGCGGCGACGCAGACAAGCAAGGAGAGCGGCAGCTTGTACGGGGCAGGGTGGTCCTTTGCGGCGGGCATTCGGCCAGTCTTGCCGGATCACAATTGCGTAAGCAAGTCACATCGGGGTACCGCACCCCCTGTTGCTAGTGACAGCGCTGGAATACTCTCATCACATGAGTCCGGACGCCTTGGTTGGAGACATCACACACCTTCTTGAAGTCTGGGTGGCCGGCTGGGCCGGCTGCCGCGGCTACCAGACTGCCACCGAAGGGCGGTTCCCCGCGGCCCTGCGGAAAGACACCACCGGGGACTGGGAATACTTCGCCCACGATCCTTCAGACGAAGAGTTTGCGGGTCTGGTGGCCAAGACTGCCGAGGCTCCGGCGAGGATCCTGACTGTCCTGACCAACGACGTGGCGCGCTACACAAACCTGGCCGAAAAGCATGGCCTGAATGTCACATCAGCATCACAGGCCATGATGATTGTCGACATGGCCACGCAAGATACGGAGGATCCGTGGCTCTCCGACGACGACCTCAACCTGGTCACCTCGGAACTCGACGGCGTCCACCACGCGGTGGTCCGGTCGGGTGACACGGTGGCGGCGAGCGGCAGGGTTTTTGTGGTGGGCGAGACTGCGATATTCGACAAGATTGTGGTCCAACCGACGTTCCAGCGCCGAGGCCTGGGCAGCTTCATCATGAAGGCCCTGGCCGCGCAGGCCATCGGACCCGATGTGGAGAACGGCCTGCTGCTGGCTTCCATCGACGGACAGAAGCTGTATTCCCATCTGGGCTGGTCCACTGTTTGCCGCGTACTGATGCTGTCCACGTCCGGGGAAGGCGCAGACCTTTCCGTGGGGTGATTTTTCCCCGAGTGACAGAATGTGGGGGTGACCCCCCATGACTCCCTGATTCCCCTGCTGGGCCGCGGCCCGGACCCGGAACAGCTCCGTCATGTCCGCACGATTCCCGCCCGGAAGGCTGTCCATGCGGCCTGGCCGGACTGGGCGCACCCTGACCTGGTGGCAGCCTACGGCTCGCTGGGCATCCATGAACCGTACCGGCACCAGATTGAGGCCTCCGACCTCGCCCACAGCGGCGAAAACGTTGTCATCGCCACCGGTACAGCGTCCGGAAAGTCTTTGGCGTACCAATTGCCGGCGCTGGACGCCATCCACCGTTCCGAGCTCCGCGTCCTGTCCGAGCCCGGGAAAATCCACGACGACGGCGCCGTGACGCTTTATCTGTCCCCCACAAAGGCCCTGGCCGCAGACCAGTTGGCTGCCATCCGCGCTTTGAAGCTGCCCACGGTCAGGGCTGAAACGTACGACGGCGACACCGACCCCGCTTCCCGCCGCTGGATCCGCGACCACGCCAACGTCATTCTCGCCAACCCGGACATGCTCCACTTCGGGATCCTGCCCAACCACGCCTGGTGGGCAAGCTTCTTCCGGCGGCTGCGGTACGTCATTGTGGACGAAGCCCACAGCTACCGGGGCGTCTTCGGCTCCCATGTGGCCAACCTGATGCGGAGGCTGCGCCGCATCTGCGCCTATTACGGTGCGGGAACGTCCCGGCCGGAGCCTGTGTTTATTGCCGCCTCCGCCACCGCGTCCGAGCCCGGCACGTCCTTCGGACGGCTGATCGGCGCCCCCGTTCGGGCCGTTTCCGAGGACTGCTCCCCGCACGGCGCCACCACCGTGGCCTTCTGGGAACCCGCACTGACCGAACTTAAGGGTGAGAACGGCGCCAAGGAGCGGCGGACTGCCGTGGCGGAAACCGCTGGCCTGCTGGCGAACCTGGTTTCCGCACGGATCCGGACCATCGCGTTCATCAAGTCCCGGCGCGGCGCGGAGACCATCTCGTCGATCACGAAGCGCCTGCTGGATGAGGTGGACCCCAGCCTGCCGCAACGGGTGGCGGCCTACCGCTCCGGTTACCTGCCGGAAGAACGCCGTGCCTTGGAGAAGGCCCTCCGGTCCGGCGAGCTCCTGGGGGTATCGAGCACCTCGGCGCTGGAGCTAGGAATCGACATTTCCGGCCTTGATGCGGTGCTGGTGGCCGGCTGGCCCGGTACCAGGGCCTCCCTTTTCCAGCAGATCGGACGGGCGGGCCGGGCAGGCCAGGACGCCATCGCCGCGTTTGTGGCCAGCGATGACCCTTTGGACACCTATCTGGTGAACCACCCTGAGGCAATTTTTGATGTCTCCGTAGAGGCCACCGTTTTTGATCCCTCCAATCCGTACGTGCTGGGGCCGCATCTGTGCGCTGCGGCCGCGGAGCTTCCGCTCGGTGTGTCCGAGCTCGGCCTCTTCGGCAGCACGGCCGAGAAGCTGCTGGGGCAACTGGTGGCCCAGGGCTACCTCCGGCGCCGCCCCGCAGGGTGGTTCTGGACGCACTCGCAAAGCGCCGCCGCCATGGTGAACCTCCGAGCCGACGGCGGCGGTCCGGTCAGCATTGTTGACGCCGATACCGGCTCGCTGCTGGGGACCATGGACTCCCCGCAGACGCACTACCAGGCCCATACCGGAGCCGTCTACGTCCACCAGGGTGACAGCTATGTGGTGGAAGACCTGAACGAGGACGAACACTGCGTGGTTGTGCGGCGGGCGAATCCGGAGTACTACACCACTGCCCGTGACGTGACCCAGATCGAAGTTCTGGAGACGCTGCGCACGGCGCAATGGGGCGATGTCGCCGTGCACTTCGGTGATGTGAAGGTGACAACGCAGGTGGTCTCCTTTCAGCGCAAGGCCCTGATCTCCAATGAGATCCTGGGTGAGGAGCCGCTGGAGCTGGGTGCCCGGGACCTGTTCACCAAGGCCGTCTGGTTCGTGGTGGAGAACCGTTCCCTCACGGGTGCGGGGCTCATTGAGGCGCAGTTTCCCGGCGCCCTCCACGCGGCCGAACACGCCGCGATCGGGCTCCTGCCGCTGGTGGCCTCCAGCGACCGCTGGGACATTGGCGGTGTGTCGACCGCCATCCACGCCGACACCGGGGTGCCCACCATCTTTGTGTATGACGGACACCCTGGCGGCGCGGGCTTCGCCGAGCGCGGCTTCGATAAGGCCAAGGTGTGGCTCTCAGCCACCCGGGACGCCATCGAGGCCTGCGAATGCGAAGCCGGCTGTCCGTCCTGCGTCCAGTCCCCCAAATGCGGGAACAAGAACAATCCGCTGGACAAGGCGGCTGCGATCACCCTCATCGATGTCCTGCTCAAGGACGCCAGCGAGGCATCTCCCGTCGCCTTGTAGCCCAGCCGCGGGCGCTCCAGATCGAGGACGCCAGATCCGGAGCACTTCAGTGCCGGTGTCCCAGTCGTTGCGCGCTACGGCGGCGGACCAGCCCTGGCACGGCCGGTGGCTGTTCCCAGTACTGTCCTGGCTACGAGCTCGGTGCTGACCTCGATGGTCTGGTCCGCGCCAGCGGTGCAGCTGACTACTCTGGCGGCGTGCTGGCCGGCAACGTCCGCGGCCACTGCGCACGGCTCCCCCACGGTCAGGCCGCGGAGGGCGTCCGCCGCGGCGAGTGCCGCCAGATCCGCTGCTGCCGCCGCCCTGCTGGCCATCACGGCCGACTGGGCCAGCAACAGCACCAGTGACATGGCCATGATCACCACCAGTGCCAGTCCGGCGGCCAGGACAGTTCCGGATCCGCGCTCCCCGTGGTCCAGGAGACCGCCGCTCATGCCGCAGACGCCGTGGTCGGGTGCCTCGTCCACGCCGGTTGAGGGGCCGCGGCGCCGTGGGGAGTCGCGCTTAGAGCAGACGTGCTTGACGCAGACGTGTATAGGGCAGTCGTGCTTGCGGCAATCCGGCCCTGGGCGCGCGCGGCTTCGTTGCGGGTGGAGGCTCTGGCAGTCAGGATCCACGGCACCGTTGCCCCGAGGGGCCCCGCCACCCTGTCTGCCACGGTGACGCTGACCCATTCGCCGTCGGCGGCGATGGCCGCGGTGGCGGAGGCCCCGGCCAGCCTGCCCACGATCGCTTCGGCCGTGGCCGGGCCTTCACCCCGGGCGAGTGCCCTGGCGCTGGCGAGTGCTGCCTCTTCGAGCCGGAGCTGGGTGGCTCCAGCAGCCGCACCCGCCAGCAGCAGCGCGAGAAGCAGCAGCACGGCCGGAAGCGCCACCGCGAACTCCGCAGTCACGGCTCCGCGGGCGCTCCCCGGCCCGGGCCGGCCGCGCTGGCAGCAACCAGCCCGGCGATCGGGCCGGAGCCTTGGCCGCACCCGGGTCATGGCAGCGCCAGCGCCGTGCGGATCAGGTTCAGGAGGAAGCCGCGCACCTCGTCACTGCGCAGGATGAATACCAGCAGCCCCGCGAATCCCACGGCTGCGAGCGTGGCGATGGCGTATTCGGCGGTGGCCATTCCGGCTTCCGATCCGAGGCGCCGCATGCGGCCGCGGCGTTGCCCGCGTCCGCTGGCGGCCGGGTACAGCTCCACAACGTTGCTGTCCGCACCTGCGGTGCCACCTCGCTGCTGCGCTGCGCGCACTTCTTCGGCTGCGGCCCCGGCGGCTGAAGCCCGGTGTTCCGTGGCGGCGACGGCGGTGCTTTGGTTCATCAACATGGTTTTTCCTTTCAGCGGTCCGGCCCGGTTGCCGGCACCTCCGACTCTTCCGGGCCGGCCCGGCGCCGGTAAGGGACCTGTTGTCCTAAGTGGATAAGCGCGTGGCGCGCCGCCATGTGGAGGAGTTGTGGAGGAACAGACCGGCATGCGACCAAAAGCTCGGAGCCCGCCACTGGTCCGGAGCGATGCCCCCGGCAGCAAGGCACTCGGGCAGGAGGAATCGCGGTTCAGAGGATACCTGGGTCAGGAGGACACAGGGGCCGGAGGCGATGCAGTCAGGAGAGCATGCCGTCAGGAGGGCACCAGCGCAAGCAGCACGGGAACCACGCCAAGGCAGATGAAGGCCGGAAGCGAACACAGCCCCAAGGGAATCACCAGTTTCACGCCGAGGGACGCCGCGCGCTTCTCGGCAGCCCGGAACCTCTCACGGCGGATCCTGGCCGCCTGGGCGTACAGGATGGCAGACGAAGGGGCCCCGGTCAGGGCGGCGAAGCCCAGGGCGTCGCGCATTTCCAGTATTTCCGGCAGACGGACTTCGGAGCTGCGCCAAGCAGTCTCCCAGTCGGCCCCGATGGCCAGGGCGGCGACAACTGGCCGGAGTGACCGGCGGTACCCCGGGGAAGCCGTGGCTGCGACGAGCTCGAGTGAACGCCCGATGCCGGACCCGGCGTCCAGCATGGCGGCCACCAGTTCCAGCATCATCGCGGTGTCCCGCAGGCCGTCTAGACTTCCAGGCCATTCATCCTGCCGTTCAGCCGGCGCCCGATCAGGCCGCGAACCTGTTCCCAGGCCACGATGCAGGCTCTTCAGCCGCCGCCCCACCCGTCCCGGCCCGGCGAAAGCAAGGACCGCGGCCGCGGCCAGACATCCCAGCACGACGGCGGCAGGCAGCTGGGAGGTCATGGCACCCCTGCCCCGGCGGCCCCGTGGACCAGCCGGGCCGACCAGATCCGGCCAGCGACGGTGAGGACGGCGCCGGCCCCGAGGGACGCCAGTCCAAGCGGGGTCCCGACCAGGATGGCCAACGGATCCACGCCCAAAGCGATGCCCAGCCCAAGTCCCATCAGTGGAAGCCACGTCAGCAGGCTGACGGTGGCCCGCGGACCGGCGAGGGCAGTCTCCCGGGCCGCTTCGGCGTCGTCCTCCACTTCCAGCTGGGCGGCTAACCGAGTCAGCACATCAGCGAGCGGGCAGCCGCTGGCCTCCGCAATGTCAAAGCATGCAGCCAGCTGGGACCAGATCCGACGCTCCTGACCGCCCGTTTGCCGAAAGGCCGCCGGGGCCGCGCTCCTGATGGCGTCCGACACCGGCGCGCCGCGGAAGGCGGCAGCCCGGGCCGCACCGAGCACCGCCACAGAGCCGAGGCTCAGGCGTGCCCCGGAGGTCGGGCCGGCAGGGGTGCCGTTGTTCCGGGCAGCTTCCGGCCGTTGGGAGTACAGGAACCACAATTCGTCCCAGAGCCGTGCGGGGGTCCTGCCGCCCTTCAGCAGGGCCGCCAACTGCTGAACGACCAGGGTCATGGGGATGTTGCCGGGGCTGCCGCTTCTCCGCCGCAGGAGCCCCGCAAGCGCACCGTGCCCCACGGACATTCCGCCATCGGACCTTCCCCGTCCGAATGCGCCTGACAGGCCTCCTCCGGACTCAGCCCCAACGCCCGCAGTGCTGCCAACGGCATAGCGGAACCGGACGGCCGCAGCCCGGGCTGGACGCAGGAAAAGCCAGACGGCCAGGAACAGGCAGCCGGCCAGGAGCGCAGTCACGCGGCTGTTCCGGTCAGGCGGTCATCGAGGCCCAGCCGGTCGGCCAGCTGGCCCCAGGCCGGACCCGGGGTCAGCAGGTCCCGTCGTATCTCCAGGGCGGGGACGACGGCCAAGCCACCCTGGCCTTCCTCCATCACACCAATGCACGCAACCCGGCGCCCGCGGGGCGGCCTGTCCACGTGGATGACAACGTCCAGGGCACTGGCGGCCTGCAGCCGTACCGCTTCCTGCCCCAGTCCGGCCAGCGCTCCCAGTGCTGTCAGGCGGGCGGGAACGGCCGTGGCCGTGTTCGCATGGATGGTTCCGCCGCCTCCGGTGTGGCCGGTGTTCATGGCGGTCAGCAGTTCCCGCACCTCGGCGCCGCGGCACTCGCCCACTACCAGCCTGTCGGGCCGCATCCGCAGCGCCTGGCGGACCAATTCGCCCAGGTCCACTTCGCCACCGCCTTCGAGGTTTCCATGCCGCGACTCCAGGGACACAACGTGCGGGTGGACGGGGTTCAGTTCGGAAGCGTCTTCGATCAGGACCATGCGCTCACGCGGGGAGCACAGGCTGAGCATCGTGGACAGCAGGGTGGTTTTCCCTGATCCCGTGGCACCGCTGATGAGGAAACTCAGCCGGTGACCGACCACGCGTTCCAGGACGTCCTGGACACGCTCGCCGAACATCCCACCGGCTCGCAGCTCATCCATGGTGAAAACCTGCTCCCGCCGGATGCGGACACTCAGGAGGGTGCCTGCCGTGGAAATCGGCGGGAGGACGGCATGGATGCGGTAGCCGCCGTCGAGCCTGACGTCCACGCAGGGCGAGCCGTCGTCCAGGCGCCTCCCCCCGGCTGCGACAAGCCGGGACGCCAGCGCCCGGACCTGGGTTTCGCTGGAGAAGGAGACAGCCGAGCGTTCGAGCCCGTTTCCCCGGTCCAGCCAGACGGAGTCGGGTGCGTTGACGAAGATGTCCGTCACCGCCGGATCCCGGGTGAGCTCCTGAAGCGGCCCGAGGCCGTTGAGCTCGGCGCTGATCCGTTCGACGGCGGCGAGCGAGCCAGCTGTTCCGAGCATCTTCCCGGTGGCCTGGACGGCTGCTGCCACCCGCGACGCCGTGACGGGTCCGGCCTCGGCCATCACCGATTCGCGGACCGATTCCAGCAGCCGTGAGTCCAGGCTCCGGGAGTCGGCAGACCGGGAATCCAGGACACGCGCCTGGCGGCGGCGGGCGCCTTCCGGTGAGGATGGGGATACCGGGGTGAGGGGAATCCTGGCACTCACGGCAGTTCTCCTGCGTCCAGATCGCCGTCGAGCAGGTCCAGGACAGAAGCAGCAAAGTGCCGCACGCTCCGGCGTTTCCCCAGCTCAAGAAGGCGTCCGCTCTCCGAAGCACCTGTTACGCCGCGCAGGTCGGGCACCCGGCCGTGGACCGGAAGCCCTACGGCATCGGCGATCAGGGCACTGTCGAGTGCTGCACCGGGCTTTCCCCGGACCAGCAAAGCGGCCTCCACGGGCGGGAGCTCCTGAAGCAGCCGGGCCGAGGCCACCGCTGCCTTCAGCTGGGCAGGGACCACCACCAGGATCCGGTCGCAGTCCCAGGCAAAGGTGTGCAGGGGCTCGGCGCCACGCCCGATGTCCACCACAACCAGCTCGTAGCCACGCCGTGCCGCATCAAGGACGCCTCCGGCCGCTGCCGCATCCACGGGCGCGGGACGGTCCCGGCTCCCGGGCCAGGACAGGAAGGAAAAGCCACCGGTAATCGGCAGGGAATCCGAGAGCTGGTCAGGATCGATGCTTCCGCTGGCCTCGGCCAGGTCCGGCCAGCGGAGGCCGGGGAGTTCCTCGGCGGCCAGCGCCAGCTCCAGGCCGCCGCCCCACGGATCACCGTCCACCAGCAGCACCCGAACGCCCATCCCGGCAGCCGCCTGGGCGATCCAGATGGCGGCGGTGGTGGCTCCCGCACCGCCGCATCCGCCGGTGACGCCCAGCACCAGGCCGCCGGCCTGGGGCGAGCGTGACCGGCTGAGGTATTCGGCCAGCCAGGCCGCAGCATCGGGCAGCACGGCTACCCGCTCCGCTCCGAGAGCGGCCGCCAGGTGCCAGAGGCTGTCACCCTCCCCGTTCAGGCCCACCAGCACGGCAGGAGCGCGGCGCCGGGGCGGCAGTTCACGGATATCGCTGCCCACAAGCACGGCGGAGGAAGAGTCCCAGTACCTTGCGGCTTCCACGGCGTCGGCCACCGCACGCAGTCTGCCGCCCGCGGCAGCGACGATACGTTCCACCTCACCCTGCAGGAAGCCGGACCCGGTAACCAGCAGCACCTCGGCAGCTTCCTCCGGCAGCCACGCGCCCGGATCGGGGCCGCGGGCGTGGGCCGGTTCGCCCGCGTATGCGGCCCGCTCCCCCGGTGACGCGCGCCGCGCGGGCATGGAAGCGCTGGCCGGGCCTGACGGTGACGGTGCTTGCTGGTGCCTGCTCATAGGGCAACACTGACCCGCCGCGGGCGCAGCCGTAAGCCCTGATCAGTCCTATGTGGACAAAGGCGGGCGATAGCAGGATGACAATGCGTGTGGAGGACAACACGACGCAGCCCCGTGCAGCCCCGACCCCGGCCCGCCCCAGCCCACCAGTGCAAGCCCACCCCGGCGACAGGGCAGAATTGTCGTATGTACCTGCTGCTCGCCGCCCACCCCCAGGGCGCAGCTCTCCAGGAACTCACCCAGGCGGGAGATCCCCACCCCAACACCCCGGAACCGCGCGTGGTCAGCACGGGCGAGCTTGCCGCCGTCGTACGTAGCCTGGAAAGCCGGCCGAACGGCGGCCCGCCGCCGCGCTGGATCTGGCACCGCACCCAGGACTGGTACCCGTCGCTGCTGGCGTCCGGCGTGGAACTGGACCGCTGCTATGACCTGAGCCTGTGCGGCAATATCCTGGCCTGTTCCGAGTTCACGGCCCACACCGACTACGCGCGGACTGCCGACAAGATCACACTGGATGAGGATCTTCAGCCGCCGCGCTCCCTCCAGCCGCCCGCACCGCCTGCCGAGCAGGGCGCACTCTTCGAGGATCCGGGCCACGGGGCAGCGCCCCGCTACACACCCGAGCAACTTCGCGCCGAATACGCCGCACAACAGGCAGCCCTCGCGGCGGCGAACCCCGGAGAGAACCGCCCCAAACGCCTCCAGCTCCTCCTCGCCGCCGAATCGGCGGCCGCCATGATCGCCGCCGAAATGCAGCACGCCGGGGTCCCGTGGCGGGAGGACCTGCACGAGGAAATCCTCGCCGACTACCTGGGACCGCGCCCGCCCTCCGGCCACCGTCCGGCAAAGCTCGAAGCCCTGAACACCGAACTGCGGGCCCTGCTTAGCTCACCGGGCCTGAACCCGGATTCACCGCAGGAACTGATGCGCGCCCTGCACCGCAACGGCATCGAGGTGAAGACCACCCGGCAGTGGGAGCTGAAGGAGTCCAGCCATCCCGCCATCGAACCGCTCCTCGCCTACAAAAAACTCTCCCGCCTGCACACGGCCAACGGCTGGGCGTGGCTGGACGCGTGGGTGGACAACGGACGGTTCCGCCCGGAGTACGTGGTGGGCGGCGTCGTCTCGGGCCGGTGGGCATCGCGCGGCGGCGGGGCGCTGCAGATTCCGCGCCAGATCCGGGGCGCGGTGCACGCCGATCCCGGCTACAAGCTCATCGTCGCGGACGCCTCCCAGCTGGAGCCCCGCGTCCTGGTGGCGCTGGCACAGGACGCCAAAATGGCCGAAGCTGCGCGGGACAAGGACCTGTACGCCGGCATCGCCGCCCAGGGCTTCGGCGGCGACCGTGCCAAAGCCAAGGTGGCACTCCTCGGCGCCATCTACGGTGCCACCACCGGCGAATCCGGCAGGCTAATGCCGCAGCTGGCCAAGACCTACCCGCGCGCCGTGGGCTTTGTGGAGCAGGCCGCACGCGACGGCGAGGCCGGCGGCACCGTCACCACCAGGCTTGGCCGCAGCAGCCCACCGCCGTCAAGGCAGTGGTACCAGAGCCAGCAGTCCACCACCGCCGAGGAGCAGCGCCGCGCTGAATCAATCGCCCGCTCCCGTGGCCGATTCACGCGGAACTTCGTGGTGCAGGGGTCGGCGGCGGACTGGGCAGCGTGCTGGCTCGCGGAATTACGACGGCGGCTGCGGGCCACGCGCGCGGAAGGATCCCACCGTGCGGAGCTGGTGTTCTTCCTCCACGACGAGGTGATGGTCCACGCGCCGGACCCGCAGGTTGACGCGTGCATCGCGGCGATCGAAGATGCGGCCAGCGCGGCCAAGGAGCTGCTGTTCGGCCGGATCCCGGTGGAATTCC
This sequence comes from Arthrobacter sp. HS15c, assembly GCF_040812005.1. Taxonomy (NCBI): domain Bacteria; kingdom Bacillati; phylum Actinomycetota; class Actinomycetes; order Micrococcales; family Micrococcaceae; genus Arthrobacter; species Arthrobacter sp. HS15c. Next base: position 24,145 of record NZ_JBFOHM010000016.1, on the reverse strand, counting down.
CCGTCAGCGTGGCCGTGGTGGACTCGTACGACAACGCCAAATAGCGGGCACACTATCGATCCGACTGCGTCTTCTCCAGTCACACGCCGGTGGACCGTCACGGCGCGCCCCACGAAGTAACCTACCCGGGAGTAGCTGGCAGCCCCCTTGTGAGCGGCGTTACAGTCAATTAACTGACTCAAGAAGCGGGTCAAGCATTACATGCAAAGATGCATACCCAGGGGAGGTCCGGCACATGGCGGGCAGGTTCGAAATACACCGCGTGGGTGACGAGGCCTACAGGCTCCGGCTCACCGACGCGGACGGCAACATCGTGGCGGTTTCGCCCAATTTCAAGCACGTCGGTGCGTTGCTCGAGGGCATCAAGGCCGTACGCGAAAATGCGGCCACCGGAATCGTGGTGGATCTCCGGCAGCAGGCACAGGTCTAAGGGCGGGACCGCCGGCGGCCACACGCCCGCGTGGACTGCGGTTAGATACTGATGGTGTGCAGGCGGGACCGGTCCCAGGGCACGGCCCAGCCGAGCTGTTCAAAGAGCCCGGTGAGCACAATGCCCGTGAAGCCCCAGACCACCACCCCGTTGACGGTAAAGGCAGGGCTGTTGAACGTCCGCCCGCCCCGGCTGACGGTGGACATGACCCGGTTGTCCGGGTCCAGCAGGTCGCGGACCGGTATCCGGAAAACCTGCGCGGATTCGCCATAGTCCACCACCCGCACCGGCGACGGCGAGGCCCACCAGCCCAGCACAGGCGTCACCAGGAAGTTGCTGCGGGCCAGCCCGAGTTCCTGGAGCGTGCCCAGCACTTCGACTCCGCGGGAGTCGAGCCCGGTTTCTTCCTCCGCTTCACGCAGCGCCGCCTCCACAGGTGTTTCGCCGGGATCGATGCTGCCACCCGGAAAGGCGACCTGGCCGGGGTGCGACTCCAGCGTGTGCGCACGCTCCAGCAGCAGGACGTCAAGGTCTGCGGGGGCGAGCGGCTTGCCGGATGAGGCAGGAACAGTATCCAGGACACCGAAGAGCATCAGCACGGCGGCCCGGCGGGCGATGCTCTCGTCCACGGTCAGCGCTGCCCAGAGGGCATCGGGCTCGGGAGCGTTTCCGGATTCTGTCCTCTGCACGAGGTCGAGCAGGTCCTGACGGGCGCTCACGGAACCCGCTTCTGTGATTCCATCCGGATTTCCGCGGCGCGGTGCGTCTCGGCCAGCAACTGGGCGAGGAGCGGTTCGCTGCCGGGAGCCAGCTCGTATTTCAGCAGTTTGGCGGCCTTGGCAGGATCAGTCTCGCCCAGGCCGTAGCTGGGGCACCAGTTTGCCACCGGGCAGGCCCCGCAGGCAGGCTTCCGCGAATGGCAGACCCGCCGCCCGTGGAACACCACCCGGTGCGAGAGCATGGTCCAGTCGCGTGGCTCGAAGAGCTCGGCGACGTCGAACTCGATCTGCACGGGATCCTCGGACAGGGTCCAGCCGAAGCGGCGCGCCAGCCGCCCGAAATGCGTGTCCACTGTGATCCCGGGGACGCCGAAGGCGTTGCCCAGCACCACGTTCGCCGTTTTGCGGCCCACGCCAGGCAGGGTCACCAGGTCCTCAAGCCTGCCTGGCACGACACCGTTGTATTCGTCCACCAGCCGCGTGCCCAAGGCGATGAGGCTCCGGGTTTTGGCCCGGAAGAACCCGGTTGGTTTGATAATTTCTTCCATCGCAGCCGGGTCGGCCTCGGCCATCGCACGGGCGTCAGGGTACCGCGCGAACAGCAGGGGCGTGATCTGGTTGACGGTGACGTCAGTGGTCTGCGCGGACAGGACGGTGGCAACCAGCAGCTCAAACGGGCTCCGGAAATCGAGCTCGGCATGGGCATACGGGTACTTCTCCGCGAGGGCCTTGTTGATGCGCCTCGCACGCCGCTTCAGTGCCAGCAGGGACTCGGAGGAAACCCTGGGACCGGGCGCGGCTGCCGATGCCCGGGATGTGGCTCCCGCAGGTGCGGCTGCTCCGGCAGCCGGGGCCGCACCCGCCCTCGGAGTACGTGACGTGGCCACCGGCCCGGCTAGCCGCGCTCGATGTTGCTCAGGTCGCGCAGCACACCCACGCGGCCGTCTGTGTGCTGGACCAGGAATTCGTGGCCACGGTCCTCGAGGGCCAGGACCCAGCCGCCCGGTTCAATGACGAAGGCGGGGGCACCAGTCCGGGGGTCAACGGCGGTCCGGTGCTGGGCGACGGCGAACCAGAAGGCCTCGTGGACCGTCTGCTCGTCCGATTCCTCCGGACGGCTGGCGGGATCCACAGTGGCCCCGATGGGTTCTTCCCGCCTCACCTGCTGGTGGACGGCGGTGGCGGCGATGGGCTCGGACGCCTGGCGGGCCTGCGTGGCCGCCGGGGACTCGGCCATCCGGGTTTCGCCGGCCGCGGCCGCCGCGGCGGGAGGCACGACGTCGGCTGCCTGGGTTGGCGGCCCAAAGTCACCCTCGGCGGGCCATTCGGACACTTCCGGCGCCGATGACACGGCCGCCTCAGCCGGGGCTGACTGGGCGGGCTGTGCGGAAGGTGCCGCGTGCGCCACACCGGCCGGCTGTGCGTCCTGCACGGGCTGGGGCGCCCGGGAAGGCGTGGGCTCTGCGGCCTGCGGCGCAGGAGCGGGCTTCGCTTCTTCCGAAGACTGCGGGGAAGGCGCAAAAGGCGACATTCCCGGCGTCGACCCGGCCGGCTGGAAGCTGGCGGAGGCACCGGAACCGGCGGCAGCGGCCGAGCCTGCGGCGACACCTGCCGCCCCGGCAGCGGAGCCGGTCACGACGGCGTCATGCGCACCGGCAACTGCCGGGCCGGCCGTGCCGGGCTTGGGTTCCTTCGGGGCCTTGGGCGTGTGCGGCTTCGGCAGCGGAACAGCAGACTCACGGGCCACCACATGGGCGGGGGTCTCCGCGCGGCCCTCGAAGTCGCTGGCGAAGTAGGGAATGAACCGGCCCAGTACGGTGGCCGCGAACAGCACAATGGAGCCGATCAGCCCTGCAAGGAGCGCAGGGTGGTAGTCGCCGGCCACGGAAATGAAGAAGAAGGCCAGCGCGAAGGACGCCACTACGGACGCAAACTGGTCGATGGACAGTGATCCGATCCGGACCTTCGTGGCGGGCGCGAGCCTGCGGGCTGCGAACAGTGCGCTGACGATGAGCGGCAGGACGATTCCCAGGCCCAGGAAGAACAGGTTGCCTGCATTCCAGAGATTGAAGCGGGTCAGGAAGACCGGCAGCAGGGAGGTAACGAAAAGAATGAGGGTGGCGGCGAACACGGCGAGGTCGCGCACGGTGAAGTGCCCCAGGACGGCCTGGTGGCGGGAGCCCGGCTGGCCTGTTTCCGGCGCCGGCTGGCCTGTCCCCGCGCTGCTCCCGGACGGGCCATCAGGTCCGGCCGCTGTTGCACGGCCGGAATTCTGGCCGAAGCTTTGCTGGTTCATTCTGTTTCTCCTTAGCGTGGCGGCACCGAAAGACTTTCCAGTCCCAAAATGCGTGCCGTCTGGAAGCCCCATCCGGCCGGGTCGCACGCAACGCGGTTACCCTGCCGGACGGCTCCGTCGAAAGTCACAATTCAATCTCAGCCTAGTCAACAGCATTGGCTATCACTAGCCGAGGGGGTGCCTGCGTGGCGTCTGGGACTGGCCCGCAAAACCATTCACCGCTTAATAAACGCCGTTCGCGGGCGCCTCTGTGACAGGGCGCACACAGCCGCCCGCTCAAGCATTAGTCTTGATTTCGGAACAGCTCTTTGCGGATTGTCCGTGATCGGCCGCTGCCCAATGCCGCGCAAAAGCGGCGGAGCACGGCCCGGTAACGGTACACGCCGCGCAACAAAGATCGATGAATGATGAGGTTCACCATGTCCCAGGACACTCCCGGCTCCACCGCCACCGCTCCCGCAGCTTCCGTGCAGGGCGAGGCGCAGGGCGACGCCTTCGAAAACCTGCTGCACGAGAACCGCAAGTTTGCGCCGACCCCGGAGTTCGCTGCCGACGCCGTTATCAGCGCAGCCGATTACGCAGAGGCAGATGCGGACCGTCCCGCGTTCTGGGCCCGTCAGGCCCGTGAACTGCTCACCTGGTCCAAGGACTTCACCCAGGCGCTGGACTGGTCCAACCCGCCGTTCGCGAAATGGTTCGTCGGCGGGGAGGTCAACGCCGCCTACAACGCCCTGGACCGGCACGTCGAGAACGGGCTCGGGGACCGGGTGGCCATCTACTTCGAAGGTGAACCCGGCGACACCCGCACCTACACCTACGCCCAGCTCACCGAAGAGGTGAAGAAGGCAGCGAACGCCTTCGAGTCCCTCGGCGTCGCCAAGGGCGACCGTGTGGCCGTCTACCTGCCCATGATCCCCGAAGCCGTCATCACCTTGCTGGCCTGCGCCCGCATCGGCGCGGTGCACTCGGTGGTGTTCGGCGGGTTCTCCGCGGACGCCCTGCGCTCCCGGATCGACGACGCCGAAGCCAAGCTGGTGGTCACCGCCGACGGCACCTACCGGCGCGGGAAGCCCAGCGCCCTGAAGACCGCCGTCGACGACGCCCTGTCCCGCGAAGGCGGGCACACGGTCCAAAACGTTGTGGTGGTCAAGCGCAACGGCCAGGACGTGGACTGGCACGAGGGCCGGGACCAGTGGTGGGACGACACTGTCGGTGTGGCATCCACCCAGCACACCGCCGTCGGGCATGACTCCGAGCACCCGCTGTTCATCCTTTACACCTCCGGAACCACGGGCAAGCCCAAGGGCATCCTGCACACCACCGGCGGCTACCTCACGCAGGGCGCCTACACCCACAAGGCCGTGTTCGACCTGCACCCCGAGACGGACGTGTACTGGTGCACGGCCGACGTCGGCTGGGTCACCGGCCACTCCTACGTCGCCTACGCCCCGCTCATCAACGGCGCCACCCAGGTCATGTACGAAGGCACCCCGGACTCCCCGCACCAGGGCCGCTGGTGGGAGATCATCGAAAAGTACAAGGTGAGCATCCTGTACACCGCGCCCACGGCGATCCGGACGTTCATGAAGTGGGGCCGGGACATCCCGGACAAGTACGACCTCACCTCCCTGCGGGTCCTCGGTTCGGTGGGCGAATCCATCAACCCCGAAGCCTGGATGTGGTACCGGGACGTCATTGGCGGGAACAAGGCGCCCATCGTGGACACCTGGTGGCAGACCGAAACCGGTGCGCAGATGATCGCCCCGCTGCCCGGCGTCACCGCCACCAAGCCCGGCTCCGCCCAGGTCCCGCTGCCCGGCATCGCCGTGGACGTCGTCGACGAACTCGGCGAATCCGTGCCCAACGGGCACGGCGGCTTCCTCGTGATCCGCGAACCCTGGCCCGCCATGCTCCGCGGCATCTGGGGCGACCCGGAACGCTTCAAGGACACCTACTGGTCCCGCTTCGAAGCCATGTACTTCGCCGGCGACGGCGCCAAAAAGGACGAGGACGGCGACATCTGGCTCCTGGGCCGCGTGGACGACGTCATGAACGTCTCCGGGCACCGGCTCTCCACCACCGAGATCGAATCCGCCCTGGTCTCCCACCCCTCAGTGGCCGAAGCCGCCGTCGTCGGCGCCGCGGACGAAACCACCGGCCAGTCCGTCGTCGCGTTCGTCATCCTCCGCGGTGACGCCGTGGACTCCGGCGACCAGATCATCGCCGACCTCCGCAACCACGTCGGCAAGGAAATCGGCCCGATTGCCAAACCCAAAACCATCCTTGTGGTCCCCGAACTGCCCAAGACCCGGTCCGGGAAGATCATGCGCCGCCTCCTCAAGGACGTCGCAGAAGGCCGCGAAGTAGGCGACGCCACCACCCTGGCCGACAACACGGTCATGGCCCAGATCGCGGCCTCGCTCAGAAAGTAACAGCGGTCCCTGGCGCCAGTCCGACGTTGAGGAGTGGCCCCGGTTTTCCCAACCCCACGGGAAGACCGGGGCCCCTCCTCGTTTGGGACGATTCAAAAAAATCGACACCAAGAATGTTATTTGACGTTCTTCCATGTTCCGTTTTGAAAGTTTATAGTCAGAGAATGTGAGGCACCTCACATGCGGCTATTTTTCAAGGGAGAGAACATGGCTTCACAGTTTGATGCGTCTGCAACTGCTTTTCCCAGCAGGCGGAGCATCCTCAAGACCGTCGGCGTCGGCGCGGCAGGCCTGGCCGGCATCCCCTTCCTCGCAGCCTGTACGGGCGGAAGCGCGCCGTCCGCCACGGGTTCGGACTCCCCCGGCCTCACGTTCGGTTCCGGGTCCTCCGACGACGTCCCCAAGCGGGCCTACCAGGCCGTCACCGACGCCTTCACGGCCAAGTCCGGCAAGAAAGTCACCACCAACGTGGTGCCCCACAATGATTTCCAGAACAAGATCAATTCCTACCTGCAGGGCTCTCCGGACGATACGTTCACTTGGTTCGCCGGTTACCGCATGCAGTACTACGCAGGCAAAGGGCTCCTCGCGCCCATCGATGATGTCTGGGAAACCATCGGTGGCAACTACTCCGATGCGCTGAAGAAGGCCTCCACCGGACCGGACGGCAAGATGTACTTCGTACCCAACTACAACTACCCGTGGGGGTTCTTCTACCGGAAGAGCCTCTGGGCCGAAAAGGGGTACGAGGTACCGGAAACCTTTGACGCCCTCAAGGCCCTCGCCACGAAGATGCAGGCCGACGGCATCATTCCCATCGGCTTCGCCGACAAGGACGGCTGGCCGGCCATGGGCACCTTCGACTACATCAACATGCGGCTCAACGGCTACCAGTTCCATGTGGACCTGTGCGCACACAAGGAATCCTGGGACCAGCAAAAAGTCAGCGCGGTCTTTGACACCTGGGCGGCGCTCCTTCCCTTCCAGGATCCGGCAGCCCTCGGCCAGACCTGGCAGGACGCCGCCAAGGCGCTGGAAGCCAAGAAGACCGGCATGTACCTGCTGGGTTCCTTCGTCACCCAGCAATTCACCGACCCTGCGGTGCTGGCGGACATCGATTTCTTCGCCTTTCCGGAGATCGCCATGGAAGGCCGCGACGCCGTCGAAGCCCCCATCGACGGCCTCCTGCTGTCCAAAAAGGGCGGGGAGAACAAGGCGGCCCGCGACTTCATGGCGTTCCTCGGCACCGCCGATGCCCAGGACGCCTACGCCGCCGTGGATGCGTCCAACATCGCCACCGCCAAGGGCACGGACACGTCCAAGTTCAGCCCGCTCAACAAGAAGTGCGCGGACACCATCGCGGACGCAAAGTACATCAGCCAGTTCTTCGACCGCGACGCCCTGCCGGCCATGGCCAACAACGTGATGATCCCGGCCCTGCAGAGCTTCATCAAGGACGGCAAAATGGACGTCAAAAACCTTGAGGCCCAGGCCAAGTCGCTTTACGCCGCGCAGTAATTCAGGGCAGCACTTCCAGCCCTGTCAGCGCCGTTTCCAAGGCGCCCAGCCGGAACGGAACGACGGCGGCGGCGCAGGCTCCCGCCGCCGTCGTTCCCTTCCAGCGTCCCCACCAACAGAGGGAAGACTTCCATGAGCAGCACCGCACAAAAACTGATACCGCCGGAAGCGCGGGAACCCGGCGGCGGCCGTATCCGCAGGGTAAAAGGCGGGCGGGTCCGCCGCCTGTCCGGACGGGACAAGACGGTCCTGTCCCTGATGGTGGGGATCCCCACCCTGATCGAACTGACGCTGGTGTGGCTGCCGACGCTGATGTCCGTGGGGCTCAGCTTCACCCGGTGGAACGGCCTGGACCTGGCCGACATACGCCCCGCCGGCACTGCGAACTACCAATACATCACCCAGGACTACCCGCCCTTTTGGCCGGCGGTGCAGCACAACCTCCTCTGGCTCCTGTTCCTGGCCCTGATCGCCACACCGCTGGGCCTGCTGCTCGCCGTGCTACTGGACCAGAACATCAGGGGCAGCAGGATTTACCAGAGCATCTTCTTCGCCCCCGTGATGTTGTCGCTGGCCCTGATCGGCATCATCTGGCAGCTCTTTTACCAGCGCGACAACGGCCTCCTGAACTTCCTCCTGGGCACCGCCGGGACGCCGCAGGCCGTCGACTGGTTCGGGGACTCCTCCGTGAACATCTGGGCCGCCCTGATCGCAGCGACGTGGCGGCATGCCGGCTACGTTATGCTCCTGTACCTGGCCGGACTGAAGGGCGTGGACCCGACCCTCAAGGAAGCCGCCGCCATCGACGGAGCCAACGCCGTGCAGACCTTCTTCCGCGTGGTGTTCCCGGCCATGCGCCCCATCAATATCGTCATCGTGGTGATCACCATCATCGAATCGCTGCGCGCTTTTGACGTGGTGTACGTCATCAACCGCGGAACCAATGGCCTGGAAATGCTCAGCGCCCTGGTGATCCAGAACCTCGTGGGTGAAGGCCAGGTGATCGGCGTCGGCTCAGCACTGGCAGTGGTGCTGCTGGTCATCTCCCTTGTTCCCATTGTCTTCTACCTCAGCCGCACTTTCGGCAAGGAGAACAAAGCATGAGCACCACCACAGCCCGCACTGGCCGCACCCCCGCCGCAGCGGCTCCCCGGTCCGGCAGCAGGCCCAAGCGCCACTACGGGACCCATATCTTCCTGGCCGTCATGGCGGTGATGTGGCTGATCCCGCTGGGTTGGTCGCTTTTCACCGCCCTCCGTCCGGTGGCCTCGACGAACCAGTACGGCTATTTCAGCCTTGCCGGCGACTTCAACTTCGACAACTTCGCCCAGGCCTGGACCCAGGGCGGGTTTTCCACGTACTTCTGGAACTCGGTCATCATCACCGTCCCGGCTGTGCTGCTGACCTTGTTCCTTGCCTCCCTCATGGCCTTCGCCGTCAGCCGGGTGAGCTGGAAGTTCAACATCACGCTGCTCATCATGTTCACAGCCGGCAACCTGCTTCCACCGCAGGTCCTCGCCGCACCGCTGTTCGAGATGGCAAAGCACTTCGAAGTGCCGTACTCGTTCAGCGATTCCGGAAACATGCTGAACACCTACATCATTGTCATAGCGGTCAATACCGCCTTCCAGATGGGTTTCTGCACCTTCGTGCTGTCCAACTACATGAAGGCGCTCTCCGCCGACCTGACCGAGGCCGCCCTGGTGGACGGGGCCGGCATCTGGCGGCAGTACCGGGAGATCATCATGCCACTGTGCCGGCCGGCGTTCGCCGCGCTCGGCACGCTCCAGGTCATCTTCATCTACAACGACTACTTCTGGCCCCTCATCTTCATCCAGAGCGGCAACCGGCTTCCGATCACCACGGCCATCAACAACCTGCAGGGCGAATTCCTGAGCAATTACAACCTCCTGGCCGCCGGCGCAGTCATTACTGTCATTCCCACGCTGGTGATCTACCTGCTCCTGCAACGGCAGTTTGTTGCGGGGCTGACTCTTGGTTCCAGCAAAGGGTAGACCATCATGGAAGATGACGGTCTACCCCATGCCCGGCCGCGGCACGAAAGGAACTAAATGCTCCCCGCAGCACGCCACCAGGTGATCGTGGACGCCGTCCAGCGCGAACGGGTTGTCCGCGTCTCAGACCTCGCCCAACAACTGGGGGTTTCGCTGATGACGGTCCGCCGGGATATCGAACTTCTGGAGGAAGGCGGCAAACTGGAGCGCATCCATGGCGGCGCCAAGCTCCCCGGCGATGCCAGCACCCACGAGCCCGGCTTTGAGCTGAAATCCACGCAGCTGACAGCGGAGAAGCGTGCCATTGCAGTTGAAGCGGCCGCACTGGTCCAGGAAGGGATGGCGGTGGGATTGAGTGCCGGTACCACAACGTGGGCGCTTGCCAAGGAACTGGTCAATGGCCCCCGAATTACGGTGGTTACCAACTCGGTGCGCATCGCTGACGTGTTCCACCACGCAGCGGCAACGGGCCCGGCCCGCTACAGCCCCACCGTGATCCTGATCGGCGGACAGCGCACGCCGTCGGACGCCCTGGTTGGCCCCATCGCTACAAACGCGCTGAAGCAGCTGCACCTGGACGTGCTTTTCCTTGGCGTTCACGGCATGGAGGCCGTCGCCGGCTTCACCACGCCCAACCTGCTGGAAGCCGAAACGAACCGGGCTTTTGTGGCCGCAGCGCGGAAGACTGTGGTGCTGGCGGACCACACCAAATGGGGAGTGCTGGGCATCAGTTCCATAGCGTCGCTGGATGAAGTGGACGAGGTCATCAGTGATGCCGGGCTCGGACCTGAGGCGCGGCGTGTCCTGGAGGAAAGGGTTGGCAGGCTTCGGCTCGCTACAGCCTAGGAGCAGCCGCAGGACTGCCGGATCTGCAACTCGGCAGGAAAGACGAGGTGTTCCGATTCGCGGCCGCGATGGGCGCCTATAAGGGCGCTGACAGCGGCGTCTGCCATTGCCCTTGCCGGTTGTTTCACTGTGGTGAGGGGTGGCCAGCTGTACTCAGCTTCAGCTGAACCGTCGAACGACGCCAGGGCAATGTCATTGGGGATCGACAGTCCCGCCTCGTGGAGTGCCCGGAGGATACCGACAGCCTGCAGGTCAGAGGTGGCAAAGATGGCTGTCGGACGGCTCGCGGAGGCCAGGAGCCGTTTCCCTGCGGCGTAGCCGCCTTCCCGGGTGAAGGCGGTACGGACAATGGGGCCTTCGGACAGGCCCGCAGCGGCCAGGGCTTGCAGCCAGCCCTCTTCACGGCCGTCATAAGAGTTGCCGGTGTTTGTACCCATGGTGAGGGCGATACTGGTGTGTCCGTGGCCAATCAAGTGTTCAACGGCTGATTTTGCGCCCGCCACCAGATCCACGCCCACGCTGTTGAATCCGGGCGCATCGGCGCTGTGGTTCAGGAGAACAACAGGTATGTCCGCCGATTCAAGGTCAGCCAGGCTCGGTTCCATCAAGACACTGGACAGTATGACGCCGTCCACCTGGCGTGCCGCAAGGTTGCGGACGTGCCGGAGTTCCTTGGCGAGGTTTCCATCCGAGTTGGTAAGCAGCATGGCATAGCCCAGTTCGGCGGCAGCATCTTCCACTGCATGTGCCAGCAGCGAGAAGAAAGGGTTGCTGTTGTCAGGGATGACCAGCCCAATTGTTTCGCTGGATCCCAGCTTCAGGGCCCGCGCGGCAGCGTTTGGACGGTACCCCAGCCGACGGATCGCGTCCTGCACTTTCGCTTCCGTGGCGGGTGCCACTTTCTTGGGCCCGCCGTTGACCACGTAGCTGACGACGGCGGTGCTCACGCCCGCGTACCGGGCAACGTCCTTGCGGGTTACCGGGCCGCGCGGGGCCTGCACTGCTGGAGTCGTCATGGTGTACATGCTAGCTATTGGTTCCCCGGGGCGTCGCCAAAGTCGCGGATGGGCAGCCGCTCCCCGCCGCGGAGGGCAGACTCGTGCGCCACGATGCCCGGCAGCGTGAACCTGGCTGCAACCCAGGCGTTGACCGGCGGCAGCGTTCCGCTGTTCACGGCGGTAACGAAGTCGTCCACCAGGAAGTGGTGGCTTCCCTCGTGGCCGTTTGGTGCGCCGCGGAACTCCTCCGGCAGCCGGTCGGCGTCGTGCACCGGCGAGAGCCCGGAAACGAAGGCATCCCTCAGCTCCGGGGCAACGTTGGCCAGGGAAGGGTCGTCCAGGGACATGCTGGGCCGGGCCTCGAACTGCTCGGAAATGTCGTGGACGTTCTCCTTGTCCTGCCAGACCGTCACCTTGGCGAGCTGTTCAAAGCTGGCCTCCGTGCCGAAGAACCGGAACCGCGACTCCCGGATGTGGGACGGATAGCCCACGCGGCGCATCTCGTTGGTGCGCATGACGCCGCCGTCGTTGAGTTCAAAGAGGGCCGTGGCGTTGGAGAAGTCGTTGCCGAACATGCTGACCTCCTTGTCAAAGACGCCATCATGGCGGTCATCCTTGACTCCGACGCAGCTGACGCTGACAGCATGGGCCGGGACGGCACCCAACACTCCGCCGATCGCGTGCGTGGGGTACAGCATGGGCGGGTAGCTGGCGGTTTCCTTCCAGCGATCACCGCCGCTGTACTGGTAAGCGTCGTAAAAGCCCAGGTCCATGTCGTGGACGTAGTCGCCTTCGGAGTAGAAGATCCGCCCGAAGCTGCCGGCCGCGTGCTGCTTGCGCGCATAGACGGTGGCGGGGTTGTAGTAGCTGGTCTCCCCCATCATGTAGACCAGTCCTGTTTCACGGACGGCATCGATGATCCGGGCGATTTCTTCTTCGGAGATGGCCATGGGGACAGCTGAGTAGACGTGCTTTCCGGCCAGGAGCGCCTGCTCCACCAGCGGACCGTGCGTCCAGCGCTGGGTGAAGATGGCTACGGCGTCGACGTCGGAAGCCAGGAGGTCCTCGAAGCTCGCCTTCGACCCCGCCAGGTGGTAGCGGTCCACCGCCTCGCCTGCCCGTTCCGGAAGCTCATCCACCACATAGACGTCGCTGACGCCGGGGTGGAGGTTGAACAGGTGCGCGAACTGGCCGCCGAACTGGCCGACTCCTACTACGCCGATTGAAAACGTCATTGTCCCTCTTTCCGTAGGTGCTGTGGACGGGCGCCGGGCAAGCGCTGTCCGCCAGATTCCCAGTGTTCCACTCGAATCTACTCGAGTCAATAGCCCAGTGAGTGGATAAATTCCTTGAATTGCGGCACGAAAAATAACACTTGCCACCCTCAATCTACTCGTGTAGATTTCTCATCAGTTGTTATCCACATCACAGTCAGGAAAGGGTCGATGATGACCACCCTTACCAAGCAGCAACGGGACCCGGCAGACCGGGCGGCCGGCTCTCAAGCAGGAAAGACCGGAAGCACCAGGAAGAAGAGCATCACGCACCGCATGGGGGACATGAGGATCGCGATGGTCTTCATCTTCCCGGCGATGATCGGGTTCGTGGCGTTCTTCCTGATCCCCACGATCCGGGGCGTGTACCTCAGCTTCACCGAGTACAGCATCCTCGGTGATCCCACCTGGATCGGGATCAAGAACTACACAGCGATTTTCGCGGATGAACTGTTCTGGAACGCCATGAGCGTGACCCTCCAGTACGTGGCGCTGAACATCGGCTTCCAGACCGTCATTGCCCTTGGCCTGGCGCTGCTGATGCACCGGGTCGCGAAATCAACATTCATCCGCGGCGCGCTGCTGTTGCCGTTCCTGGTGGCGAACGTGATCGTTGCGCTGCTGTGGTTCTGGATGCTCGACTATCAGCTGGGCATCGTCAACGAAATCATCTCCTGGCTCGGCGGGCCACGGATCGCGTTCTTCGGCTCCGAGCAATGGGCGATTCCCACCATCGCGTTCGTGAACGTCTGGCGCCACATGGGCTACACCGCCCTGCTGATCTTCGCCGGCCTGCAGTCGATTCCCAGCCACGTCTACGAGGTCGCCTCCCTGGACGGGGCCTCCCCGTCCCGGACGTTCTGGTCCATCACCATGCCGCTGCTGCGCCCGGTCCTGGTCCTGGTCCTGGTGGTCACCGTCATCGGGTCCTTCCAGGTCTTTGACACCGTGGCCGTCACCACCGCCGGCGGCCCCATCAACGCCTCCCGCGTCATCCAGATGTACATCTACCAAAAAGCCTTCACCGAGTCGGACTTCGGGTACGCCTCCGCACTGTCCGTCATTCTCTTCGTCATCCTCGCCCTGGTCGCCTTCATCCAAATGAAGTTCCTCAAGGGCAACGAATCGGATCTGGACTAAGGACCCCCCGCCATGACTACTACGACCCCGTCCCGCCACGGCGCTCCCGCCCCGGCCCGCACCGCCACCATCACCAAGGCCCGCAAACCGTTCAACTGGCGCCGCGCCGGAGCCTGGACCCTCGTGGCCATCGCGCTCGTCGTGACCGTTGCCCCGTTCCTGTGGATGCTCCGCACCGCCCTGTCCAGCAACCACTCCCTCGCCGCGAACGCCGGGAACCTCCTGCCGGCCGACTTCAGCTGGGGCGCCTTCAAACGCGTCCTGGGCCTGCAAACCCCCGAAGAAGCCCTCGCCGAAGGCGGATCCGGCGCGGCCATCAACTTCTGGATGTACCTTCGCAGCTCCATCATCGTCTCCACCCTGATCACCGTTGGACAGGTGTTCTTCAGCTCCATGGCCGCCTATGCCTTCTCCCGCCTGCGCTGGCCGGGCCGGGAGAAAGTGTTCGCCCTCTTCCTGGCCACCATGATGGTCCCGCCGATCTTCACCGCCTTGCCCAACTTCCTGATGATCAAGAACCTCGGCCTCCTGAACACCTACGCGGGCATCATCCTGCCCTTCCTGTTCATGACACCCTTCGCGATCTTCTTCCTGCGCCAGTTCTTCCTCTCCATGTCCCGGGAAGTCGAGGAAGCGGCCATGCTCGACGGCGCCAGCAAGTTCCGCATCTACTTCAAGATTGTGCTCCCCAACGCCGCAGCCCCCATGGCCACCCTGGCCTTGCTGACCTTCATCGGGACCTGGAACGAATACTTCTGGCCACTGCTCGTCGGCCAGGACGAATCCGTCCGCGTCCTCACCGTCGGCCTGGGCGTCTTCAGATCCCAGTCCCCCCAAGGCGCCCCCGACTGGTCCGGCCTAATGGCCGCAACCCTGATCGCCGCCCTGCCCGTCCTGCTGCTCTTCATCGCCTTCGGCAAAAGAGTCGTGAACTCCATCGGCTTCTCCGGCATCAAATGATTTCCCGCACTGCTTCACCCCTCCCCTGCAACACCCTCGAAAGGTCCACCATGAAGAAAACCATCGGCGCCGCAGCTGTCGCCGCCGCCATCGCCCTGTCACTTTCCGCCTGCGGCGGCGGGAGCACCACCACGTCCACAGAGGCCAAGGGGGAAATCAATTACTGGCTCTGGGACTCAAACCAGCTCCCGGCCTACCAGCAGTGCGCTGACGACTTCACCAAGGCCAACCCGGACATCAAGGTCAAGATCACCCAGCGCGGCTGGGACGACTACTGGACCACCCTCACCAACGGCTTCGTCGCCGGAACCGCCCCGGACGTCTTCACCGACCACCTGGCCAAGTACCCCGAGTTCGCCTCCAAGAAGCAGCTCCTCGCCCTCGACGACGCCGTCAAGAACGACAAGCTCGACCTGGACATCTACAACAAGGGACTGAGCGATCTGTGGGTCACCGAAGATGGCAAGCGTTACGGCATGCCCAAGGACTGGGACACCGTCGCGATGTTCTACAACAAAAAACTCGTGGCTGATGCCGGCTACACCGAAGAGCAGCTCAAGGGCCTGGACTGGAATCCGAAGGACGGCGGCAGCTACGAGAAGGCCATCGCGCACCTGACCGTTGACAAGAACGGTGTACGCGGCGACGAGGCAGGCTTCGACAAGAACAACGTCGCCGTTTACGGCCTGGGCCTGGAAAACTCCGGCGCAGGCACGGGCCAGACGCAGTGGAGCTTCCTGTCCGCCACCATGGGCTGGACCCACACGGATAAGAACCCGTGGGGCAAGGAATTCAATTACGACGATCCCAAATTCCAGGAAACCATCGCCTGGTGGACCGGACTCGTGGACAAGGGCTACATGCCCAAGCTCGAAACCACGGTGGGCGCCAGCGTGACGGATAACTTCGGTGCCGGCAAGGCCGCCATCAACACCAACGGCTCCTGGATGATCGGCCAGTACACCAGCTACAAGGGAGTGGAAACAGGCATAGCCCCCACGCCCAAGGGACCGGACGGCAAGCGCGCGTCCATGTTCAACGGCCTGGCAGACTCCATCTGGGCCGGCACCAAGAACCCGGCAGCTTCCGTCAAATGGGTGGAATACCTGGCCTCGGCCAAATGCCAGGACGTAGTTGCATCAAAGGCAGTCGTGTTCCCGGCCATCACCACCTCTTCCGAGCTCGCCGCCAAGGCGTTTGAGGCCAAGGGCGTCGACGTCAGCGCCTTCACTACCCACGTCAAGGACGACACGACCTTCCTCCTGCCGATCGCGGACAAGGCTGCGAAGGTCGAGGGCATCATGAAGCCCGCCATGGACGCAGTCCTCTCCGGGAAGAAGCCTGCCAGCTCCCTGACCGAGGCCAACGAACAGGTCAACGCCCTCTTCAAGTAGGCCTGTTCCAGCCAAAACGTGACTGCGGGTGTGGCCGCAGTCACCCGCTCCGGATGCCGCCGTTCCCTCCTCGCGACGGCGGCATCCGGGCACCCACACTCCAACACCCACCAACATGATGACTGAAAGAGACATACCTATGGATCCGCTCCACCTCCGTACCGCCGGCACCAGCCTGGTGATCAGCTTCAACAGCGGGGAGGCCGAGATTATCCATTGGGGCACCGATTTAGGCGGCGTCCCCCTGCCGGACCTCGCCATCCTGGGCGAACCGATCCCGCACTCCGCCATCGATGCCACCGTCCCCGCAGGCCTCCTGCCGCAGGCTTCGTCCAGCTGGCGTGGCCGTCCCGCCCTCCGCGGCCACCGCATCGCCGACGGCGTCTCCGGCCTTGATTTCTCAGCCCGCCTCCGCGTCGTCACAGCCAGCGCCGAGGGCAATTCCGCGGTTATCGTCCAGGCCGATCCCGACGCCGGCCTGACCGTCACCTCCACCCTGACACTGCACGACGGCGGCCTGCTGGAGCTCCGGCACACCGTCACCAACGACGGCAGCACCTCCTACCAGCTCGACGAACTGGCGACCGTCCTCCCGGTGGCGCCGGACGCCGTCGAACTCCTGGACCTGACCGGGCGCTGGTGCCGCGAACGGCACCCGCAGCGCCGCCCCATCCAGCAGGGCACCTGGGTCCGCTCCGGCCGGCACGGCCGCACCGGACACGACTCCTCACTCCTGTTTGCCGCCGGCACCGCCGGCTTCGGCAACCGCCACGGCAAAGTCTGGGCCACCCACCTGGCCTGGAGCGGCAACCACGAACAGTTCGCGGACAGCATCGGCGACGGCCGCACCATGATCGGCGGCTCGGAGCTCCTCGGCCCGGCCGAAGTGATCCTCGCCCCGGGCGCCAGCTACACCACCCCTGCGCTGTTCGCCGCATACTCGGACCGCGGCCTGGACGGCATCAGCGAAGCGTTCTACAGCTGGTTCCGGTCCCGGCCCCACCACGTTCTCCCCTCGTCCGGCGGCGGCAAGCCCCGTCCCGTGGTCCTCAACACCTGGGAAGCGGTCTACTTCGACCACAACCTGCCCACCCTGATCGAACTGTCTGACTCCGCCGCCGAGCTCGGCGTCGAGCGTTTTGTGCTCGACGACGGCTGGTTCCGCGGCCGCCGCGACGACAACGCCGGACTCGGCGACTGGTACGTCGACGAATCACTGTGGCCCAACGGGCTCACGCCCCTGATCGACGCCGTCACCTCCCGCGGAATGGAATTCGGCCTCTGGGTGGAACCGGAAATGGTCAATCTGGACTCCGACATCGCCCGCGCCCACCCCGAATGGATCGTGGGTCCAGCTTCCCTCTCCCACAAGGACGGGGGCCGCCTGCCCATCGAGTGGCGCAACCAGCACGTGATCGACCTCGTAAACCCCGAAGCATGGCAGTACATTTTCGACCGCGTGGACGCACTCCTGCGAGGGAACAACATCAGCTACCTCAAGTGGGACCAGAACCGCGACCTTGTCGAGCACGGCCACGCCGGCCGCTCCTCGGTGCACGAGCAAACCCTGGCCGCCTACCGACTCTTTGACGAGCTCAAGAAGGCCCACCCCGGCGTCGAGATTGAAAGCTGCTCCTCCGGCGGCGCCCGCGTGGACCTGGGCATTCTGGAACGGACCGACCGGATCTGGGCCTCGGACTGCAACGATGCCCTGGAGCGGCAGACCATCCAGCGCTGGACCGGGCTGGTGGTCCCGCCGGAACTGGTCGGCGGACACATCGGCCCCACGACCTCGCACACCACCGCCCGCACGCACGACCTGTCGTTCCGAGCCATCACAGCACTGTTCGGCCACTTCGGCATGGAATGGGACGTCCGCGAAGTCCAAGGCGCCGAACGGGAGCAGCTCAAGCGCTTCATCGGTCTCTACAAGGAACACCGGAACCTCATCCACTCCGGGCGGATGGTGCGTGCGGACGTTGCCGACGGCTCCCTGATGCTGCACGGCGTGGTGGCCCCCGCAGGCACTGCTGAGGGCACAACGGCGGCACTGTTCGCCCTGGTCAGCACGCGCACCGCGTTCGCTGAACAGCCCGGCCGGATCACCATCCCCGGGCTGGAACCGGACCGGACCTACCGGGTGGAGGCCATCTTCCCGGCACCCGGCGACCCCGATTACGCGCACACGTTTACGCAGGTCCGTCCCCCGGCCTGGCTCGCGGACGGCGCCGTTGCCGGCGGCCGTTTCCTTGCCGAAGTGGGATTGGCGATGCCCATCCTCAACCCGGAACACGCCATCGTGCTGAGGTTGACCGCCCAGTAGCAACTGGAAGGCCTGCCCTGCCGTTCCCCCGCTCTCCGCAGCGGGGGAACGGCCGGGCCGCCCTCCGCTCAAGATAAAAGGACATCCATGCGAATTCTGGTCACTGGTGGCACCGGGTACATCGGCTCCCACACTGTTCTGTCCCTGCAGGAAGCCGGCCATGACGTGGTGGTGATCGACAACCTGGTCAATTCCGGCGAGGAATCCCTGTGGCGGGTTGCCGAAATGAGCGGCAAGGCCGTGGAGTTCCACTACGTGGACCTGGTGGACGAGGCCGCAGTGGACGGGGTGTTCGCCAACAGCGGGATCGACGCCGTCATCCACTTCGCCGGCCTCAAGGCGGTCGGGGAATCGGTCCGCGAACCGCTGAAGTACTACTACAACAACCTCGTGGGCACACTGCACCTCATCCGGGTCATGGACCGGCACAACGTCCGCTCCCTCGTCTTCAGCTCCTCCGCCACCGTCTACGGCGAGCACAACCCCATCCCATATGTGGAGAAGATGGAAATCGGCGCCAACAACCCCTACGGCCGGACCAAGGAACAGATCGAGGACATCCTCTCCGACCTCGGCGACGCCGACCCGCGCTGGCACATCGCCGTTCTCCGCTACTTCAACCCCGTCGGCGCACACCCCTCCGGCCGCATCGGCGAGGACCCCCAGGGCATCCCCAACAACCTCGTCCCCTTCATCGCGCAGGTCGCCGTCGGGCGCCGCGAAAAGCTCATGGTCTTCGGCGGCGACTACGACACCCCGGACGGCACCTGCCTGCGCGACTACATCCACGTCGTGGACCTCGCCGAAGGCCACGTCGCAGCCCTGAACCACGTCGCCGACCGCACCGGAGTGTTCCGCTGGAACCTCGGCTCCGGCAAAGGCTCCTCCGTCCTGGAAGTCCTGCGCTCCTTCGAAAAAGCCGTAGGCCAGCCCATCCCCTACGAGATCACCGGCCGCCGCGCCGGGGACCTGCCCGCCTTCTGGGCCGACGCCACCTCCGCCCTGGCCGACCTCAGCTGGTCCACCACCAAAACCGTCGACCAGATGTGCGAAGACCACTGGCGCTGGCAAAAGAACAACCCGAATGGCTACAACTCCTAGGTCTGGGACGGAGCCGCTCATGTCCCGTCCCGACCACGGCAGCCAAGCGGTAAGGTCACTTCACACCGCGGGGATCAGGGAAGTAGCGGCCGCCGCAAATGTCTCGACAGCCACAGTCTCCCGTGCCCTGCGTGGGCTTCCGCGAGTCTCCGCTGCCACCCGGCAGAAAGTCATGTCCGCTGCCAACAGTCTCGGCTATGTTGCCTCCGCCGCGGCATCGGAGCTGGCCCGGGGACGGGGCAGCCAGGAGGCAAATGTCCCGCGCGGGACAATCCTCGTTGTCCTGGGGCCGGCGGCCGGCCAGCCCGAGCAGACAGGCAATTCAGCGTCCGATATCGAACAACTCGTCCAGTCTGTTGCGTGGACACATGGGTTCAGCGTGTCCCTCGAAACCTGCGACAACGCCGGAACGGTCGGGGCTGTCCGGGCGGCCGCAGCCTCGGCAGCCGGAATCATCGTCACCTCCGACGGACTCGAACGCCCGGCCGCCGTAGGACTCCACGATGCCCTGGCTTCCACGATGGTTCCGTCGGTTGAAATCCGTCGTGGCATGAGCCCCTGCCTGGAGCATTCTTCCGCCTGTAACGTTGTGATCTCGGGCGCGGGCAATCTTGGCTACAAACTTGCCGTCGAATACCTGGCCGGGAGCGGCATCCCCGTTCCGTAAGAATGCGCCACCGCGCCCTCCCAGGCGCTAGATTTGCATCCATGACTGAAGCCACCACCGCTGCCGGACGCGGCACGATCCTCGTAATGAACGGCCCCAACCTTAACCTGCTGGGGACCCGCGAGCCGGAGAAATATGGCACGTCCACCCTCGCCGACGTCGAGCAGCTGGCCGCCACCGCTGCCGAGGCCCACGGCTTCACCGTGGAATGTGTCCAGTCCAACCATGAGGGTGTGCTCCTGGACGCCATCCACGCAGCCCGCGGCACCGCCGTCGGAATTGTGCTGAACGCCGGCGCCTTCACCCACACCTCTGTTGCCCTGCGCGACGCCCTGGCAGCGGTGCAGCTGCCCGCCGTCGAGGTCCACATCACCAACGTGCACCAGCGCGAGGAATTCCGGCACCATTCCTTCCTGTCACCTGTCTGCGCCGCGGTGATCGTGGGCGCCGGAGTGTTCGGCTACAAGCTCGCCATCGACTACCTGGCCGAAGCGCTGTAGCCATGGCGGCCGGGCAGGACCCGCAGCCCGCACCTGAGGGGGCGGCTCCCCCGGCTGAGTCCCGCACTGCCGTGTGGTACCGGCACTTTGGCAGCGTGGAAGCGCCCGGCTCGTCGCCCTGCTACGCCGAGTGGACGCTCGGCATCGCGGGAGACCCCCAGCTGATCGCCCGCATTGACCGGTGGCCGCACCATAAGCGCCAACCCAACCTTCTGCTGGCCGCCGCGCGGTTCCTCGGCGCGCAGCCGGGTCCTTATGCGCAGTTCCGCAACTTCCTTGAGGCCCGCTGGGACGACGTCAGCAGGATTGTCCTCTCCCGGTCCACGCAGACCAACGAGGCCGGCCGCTGCGCCACGCTGCTGCCCTCGCTGGCGGCCATCTCCGTGGCCGAGGGCAAGCCGCTGGCGCTGCTGGAGGTGGGTGCCTCGGCGGGCCTGGTGCTGTACCCGGACCGGTACGGCTACGAGTACGACGACGGCACAACCGTCACGAGGCTGTCTCCCGGTCCGGACGGGGCCGCCGCGGCCCCGGTGCTGAAGTGCGCCATCAGCGGTTCAGTGCCGGTGCCGGCGGCGCTACCGCCGGTGGTGTGGCGGGCGGGGATCGACCTGAACCCGCTGGACGTGGCTGATCCCGAGGACGTCGCGTGGCTGGAAGCGCTCGTGTGGCCGGAGCAGGAGTTCCGGAGTGCGCGGCTCCGGCAGGCCGTGGCCATTGCCCGGCAGGATCCGCCGCTGCTGGTGGCCGGGGACCTGAACAAGCATCTCCTGGACCTTGCTGCCCGGGCACCGGCTGACACTGCGCTGGTAGTGTTTCACAGCGCCGTGATGGGCTACCTGACGGCCAGTGGCCGTGCCGAATTCCGGCAGACCATGCTGCAGCTCGCAGCTGCCAGGGGCGTCCATTGGCTCAGCAACGAGGGGCACATGGTCATCTACCAGGAGGACGGCTCAAGCGTGGTCCCGGAAGTGGACCCGCAGCGGATCATGGGCAGGTTCCTGCTCACGCACAACGGCACCCCTGTGGCCATCACCGGACCCCACGGCCAAAGCCTCGAATGGCTGTGAGCCAGCGGCCGCAGGCCAAAACGGGCCGGGGCTTCGTCCGGTCGCCTGGCTACTTCTGGATGCACTGCCCGGACGATACGGGCGCGCTGAGCCCCGGCGCCTGGGATGCGACCGGGCTGAGGTCGTCCATGGTGATGGCGAAGCCCAGTTCGGCGTCAGATGTTGCCTTGGCAAAGATCACACCGGCCACCAGGCCGTCGGTGGTCAGCAGCGGCCCGCCCGAGTTGCCGGGCTGGATGTCGCCGGCGAGGCGGTAGATCTCCTCGGGCGCCGGGCTGTTTCCGTAGATGTCGGGAACCAGGACGGTGGTGATGTCCTGCACGGTGGCCGGTTTGGACTGGAACGGACCGCCGTGCGGATAGCCGGCGAAAGCAGCCGGGCTGCCGTTGGGCAGGTCAGGGCTCAGGGCAAGCGGTTCGGCGGGCAGTCCGTCCACGGCCAGGACGGCGAGGTCGTGCCGGGTGTCAAAGTAGACCACGCGTCCCGGCATGGCGCTGCCGCCTGGAACCTCCACAACAGGCTGCGACACGCCCGCCACAACGTGGGCATTCGTCACAACCCGGCCGGGTGACACGACGAAGCCTGTTCCGGTCTGGTTCTGGCCGCATTCAAAGGCGGTGCCGGCGATTTTCAGCACTGATTCGGCGGCGCGGTTCAGGGCAGGCGTGTCAGTGCTGGCGTTGGGAACCGCCACCGGCTGCCCCTGGTCGAGGCCTTCCAGGAGGGTGGGGATGCCGTTGCCGATCACCGTGGAACGCAGCTGGGCCATGGTGGCCTTCACCGGCGTGGGCGTCAGCCCGTCGATGAACCGGATCACCCTCGATTCGGCCAACTGCTGGGACACCAGCGGGACACCGAGGGAACTGACGCTGAAGGCGAGCATGGACATGACCAGCGCTGAGACCGCGACGTTCACTGCACCGCCCACCAGCCGGTCCACGGCGCGCAGCGGCCTGATCCGCACGGCGCCGCGGATTTTGCGGCCGATCATGGTGCCGGCCCCGTGCCCCACAGCCATCAGGACGACGGCGGCCGCCACAATGGCGGTCAGCCTCCAGCCCGAATCATCTACGAAGCCGCTGACGAAGGGCACCGCAAAAAAGGCGGCCACGGCGCCGGCAGCGAAACCGGCAATTCCGCCCAGTGTCACCAGGAACCCGTTACGCAGGCCATAGCCCAGGTACGACAGCAGGACAAGGATCAGTACCAGGTCCAGAACAGTCAAGCCAAACACCAAGGCTCCTTATAAACAGTTGAAACCCAATTCTAATGGCGCCGGCTGACATTATTCTGTGGGGCCTCCACGGCCTCGGATTCCGGACCCGCACTTGGTGGAGCACTGTCCGGACACGGTCCGGAGGAATGCTTCCAAGGTTGCCCTGCACGGCCCAAACGGGCTTTCGAGCGGGTGCTTCAGGGTGTTTCAGCTGCCAAGTACGTCACAGAACCTTGAAAATTCTGAAACAATGGCACAAGCGCCACAGCCGACACTTTTTATTCAGGAGATTTTATGGACATCGAGGTACTGCGCCGAGCACCCCTTTTCGCCACGCTCGACGACGAGGCATTCCGTCTGCTGACGGACGAGCTGACCGAGGTGGACCTTTCCCGCGGGGCTTCGGTTTTCCGCGAGGGCGACCAGGGTGACCAGCTCTACTTCATCGTCTCCGGCAAGGTGAAGCTGGGACGCACGTCCCCGGACGGCAGGGAATCCCTCCTGGCCATCCTCGGCCCGGGCGAGCTCTTCGGCGAAATGGCCCTCTTCGACCCGAGCCCGCGTACGGCAACTGCCACGGCCGTCTCCGAAACCCGTCTGGCCGGGCTGAAGAACGAGAGCCTCAACACTCTGCTCCGCACCCGCCCCGAGGTTTCGGCCCAGCTGCTGCAGGCCCTGGCGCGCCGCCTGCGCCGGACCAACGATTCCCTCTCGGACCTCGTGTTCTCGGACGTCCCCGGCCGCGTGGCCAAAGCGCTCCTGGACCTGGCAGACCGCTTCGGCCGCCCGGCCACGGACGGTGTCCTGGTGGCACACGAGCTCACCCAGGAAGAACTGGCACAGCTGGTGGGCGCCTCCCGCGAGACCGTCAACAAGGCCCTGGCCGAGTTCGTCCAGCGTGGCTGGCTCCGTCTCGAAGCCCGCGCCGTGGTGATCCTGGACATGCAGCGCCTCCGCCAGCGCTCCCGCTAGACCGCATTTTAGAAGCAAGCAGTAGGCCGGCCCGAAGAATCGGTCCGGCCTTCTGCGTTAACCACCTGCAAACGCTCTCTCACATTCTGCAGCTTTTCCACACACGCTCTCTCACTTTCTTAAGGAAAGTGAGAGAGCATTGCCCAAAAACCTGCAGAAAGTGAGAGTGTCCCTATGTTGTTCGTCAAGGGGTTTGGGGTTTTTTGGGGTGGTAGAGGCTGCCATCGCGGAGCATGGCGAAAAGGGTGTCGCAGCGGCGTCGGGCGAGGGCGATGAT
>NZ_JBFOHM010000015.1:0-65128 GCF_040812005.1 Arthrobacter sp. HS15c | reverse complement strand
GGCCTTGGACCGGCAAACCGTCGTGGTCTCCGGCACGGAATCGGCAGGGATCGTGCTGGCGCAGCTGGCCGGCATGCTCGACGGGCTGCACACCGCCAGGGATACCGTGCTGGCCAAGGTCGAGGCCCTCGTGGAGGCCCACCCTCTTCACCGGGTCCTGACGTCGTTACCGGCAGTTGGCGTCAGGACCGAAGCGCGCATCCTCACGGAAATTGTCGGCAAAGAATTCCCGACCGCCGCCCACCTGGCTTCCTACGCCGGCCTCGCGCCGGTGACCTGGCGGTCCGGGAGCTCGATCAGGGCCGACCACGCCTCACGCAAAGGCAACAAAATCCTCAAACGCACCCTCTATCTCTCCGCGTTCGCCGCCCTGAAAGACCCCCTTTCCAGGGCCTACTACGACCGGAAACGAGCAGAAGGAAAACGACACAACCAGGCCATCATCGCCCTCGCCCGACGCCGCTGCGACACCCTTTTCGCCATGCTCCGCGATGGCAGCCTCTACCACCCCAAAAAACCCCAAACCCCTTGACGAACAACATAGGGACACTCTCACTTTCTGTCGGTTTTTCCAGGACGCTCTATCACTTCCTGTCGGTTTTTCCGGAACGCTCTCTCATACCGTGCGGGATTCAGGCCGTGGCGCGGCGCCCGGGAAATGCGGTCCGCAGCTGGGCCCGGAACGTCTGTGGGCTGCGCCGGTTGACGGCGATGACCGCGAACAGGCCGGTCAGCAGCACAATGGCACCGGCCGCGGCCACCGACCAGCGCGCGCCGAATTCCGTGCCGATCCACCCCAGCAGCGGCGCCCCCACGGCGGTCCCGCCCTGCAGGATGGCGAGGTACAGGGCAAGGACGCGGCCGCGGAACTGTGGCTCCACGGTGAGCTGGATGGTGGTGTTGCAGCTGTTCAGGAAGGTGATGCAGGCCAGGCCGAGCGGGATCAGCACGGCGGCATACAGCCAGATCGACGGCGTCGCGCTGGCCAGCAGCGAGAAGATGCCCACTCCGATGGCTCCGCCCAGGAGGTATCGCAGCCGCGGGCCTGACCTGCGGGCGGCGAGCAGGGCGCCGGTGAGCGTCCCGACGGCCATGATGGAACCGAGGAGCCCGAATTCCCCAGGTCCTGCCCGGAATTCCACCGTGGCCATCAGCGCGTTGGTGATGGCGAAGTTCATCCCGAAGGCCCCGATGACGCTGACCATTACGAGGATGAGCACCAGGTCGGGCCGCTGCCGCACGTAGCCCAGGCCGTCCATCACCGGGTGCTTGCTGCGGGCTGCGGGGGTGGCAACGGTCAGTTCAGCGGTGCGGATCCTTAGCAGCGAGATGATGACGCCGGCGAAGCTGACGGCGTTGAGCAGGAAG
The DNA here is from genome assembly GCF_040812005.1 of Arthrobacter sp. HS15c. Lineage (NCBI taxonomy): Bacteria > Bacillati > Actinomycetota > Actinomycetes > Micrococcales > Micrococcaceae > Arthrobacter > Arthrobacter sp. HS15c. The sequence continues at coordinate 63,760 of NZ_JBFOHM010000015.1, read as the reverse complement.
ACCGGTCCCGTTCCCACCCAGGCGATCAGTACACCGGCGATGGCAGGGCCCGTGAGCCGGGCGGTGTTGAAGGACGCGGAGTTCAGGGACACTGCGTTTGTGATGTGTTCCCGCCCTACGAGTTCTGACACGAAGGCCTGGCGGGTGGGCGCATCAACGGCGCTGGCCAGACCGAGGCAGAGCGCGGCCAGGTAGGCATGCCACAGCTGGGCGTTGCCCGTTACCACCAGGAGTCCGATGGCAAGCCCGCAGAGGCCCATGGCCACCTGGGTCCACAGCAGGATCACGCGCTTGCGGTACCGGTCGGCGAGGACGCCTCCGTAGGGGCCCAGGAGCAGGCTGGGCAGGAACTGCAGCCCGGTGGTCATGCCGACGGCGGTGCCGGAGTGGTCGGTGAGGACTGTCAGTACCAGCCAGTCCTGGGCGATCCGCTGCATCCAGGTGCCGACGTTGGAGACGAGCGCCCCGCCCGCCCAGATCCGGTAGTTGCGGTTCTCAAGTGCCCGGAACATCGCGCTCATCGGGCGCTCATCTCCTGCATGATGTGTGCGGCGCGGCTGAGGATGAGGCGGTCCTCGTCGCTGAGTCCGGCGACGCGCTGGGCGAGCCACGCGGTGCGCTGGCTGCGGGCTTCGGCCAGGACGGTTTCGCCGGCCGGAGTGATCCGTACCTGGATCTGGCGGCCGTCCTCCGGATGAGGGGACCGCGACACGAACCCCCGCTCCGTGAGTGCGTTGACGATCCGGGTCATCGACGGCGCCTGGACGTGCTCGCTTTCCGCCAGTTCGCGGAGGGTCTGGGATCCTGTGCGGAGGTGCGCGAGCACCGTGTACTGGCCAGGCGTGATCACATCGCCGGTTGCCTCGATTCGCAGGCGGCGGGAAGTTCTCATGACGGCTGTCCGGAGATCGATCGCCAGGATGTCCGGCTGGATGCTGTCCGCGGACCCGTGGTCCGTTTCGGTGGTGATGGTCATTGGGGTTCGGTGTCCTCCCGCAGATAGTTAGCACTGCTAATTAGCTCCGCTAACCATTATGCTCCCGCGTGGTGTCAGGTGACAACTAATGTCCGGCACCTCACAGCGTCTGGCCGCTTCGTACGCCAATATCCGCCAAAGGTACGCATGTGAACCGCGCGCAGACATGGTGAAGATTATGAACAATCCCAGGACAAGGTCGAATGTTCATTATCTTCACCATATGGCGGTAATCGCTGATATGGTGAATATATGGAACAACCGGCCGATACCCCGTTTTTCCGCGCCATGGACGCCAAGTCCTTTGGTGCTGCAATCAGGAACGCGCGCCAGGAGCGCCGGCTCACGCAAAGCGCCTTGGCCGAACTGATCAGTGCCAGCAGGCACACCGTCGTCCGGCTGGAACAGGGCGAGAACGTTTCATTGGAAACGGCCATGGCTGCAGTACGGGCGCTGGAGCGGGACGTCGCACTGATTCCCCGCTTCTCGCGCCTGGACGTGAAGCGGTGATGCGGAATGAGCGCCTGGCTGTGTGGTTGCATGGCCGCCACATCGCGTGGCTGTCAGGGACTTCATTGCGTCCCCGGCTGCAGTACCTGCCTGATGTGGTTGCCGAGTATGGCGCTGGGGCGGCGCTCCTCTCGCTGTCCTTGCCGTTGCAATCGAAACCTCTGATCGGGCCTTCTGTCCTGAATTTCTTCGACGGACTGCTTCCGGAAGGGCAGGTCCGGGCCCACCTGGCGGATCTGAACAAGGTAGCAACCACGGACATCAAAGCGTTGCTGGCCGTTGTGGGTGCGGACTGTGCAGGTGCGGTGCAGGTACTGGCCGAAGGCGTCGACCCGGCTGGATCGGGAGAGTTGCTGCCCATGTCCGACGCCGAAGTTGTGGCAGCGGTGGAGTCACTTCCGACCTGGGACCTGCCGGCGGACTTTGCCATCACTACCTCACTCGGCGGTGTACAGTCCAAGATCCTGCTCTCTCGCGAGGGTGGACACTGGTACTGGCCTGCTGGAGGCGCGGCGTCAACCCACATCATCAAGCCGGACCCTTTGGATTCGCCGATCCCGAATTTGCTGGCCGCCGAACACTGGGCGCTGGATCTGGCTCGGGCAGCGGGCCTGGCAGCGGCACGAACCAAGATGGACCGGTTCGGCACCCGAGAGGCCCTGGTAGTGGATAGGTATGACCGGACCACGGATCACCGGCGCATCCATCAGGAAGACTTCACACAGGTTCTCGGGCTCGCGTCGGCGGCCAAGTACGACCAGTCGACGGCGGTACCGTCGCGCCTCACGCAGGTGGCCGCTGCGGCGGCCCCGCACGCCCGCAGCGCATTGTCCTTCAAGCTCGACCTGTTGAGGGCCGTGAGTTTCAATGTCCTGATCGGCAACGGCGACGCCCATTCGAAGAACTACTCGGTGCTGATACGGGAAACCGGTGAGGTGACGCTCGCCCCGCTGTACGACGCTGCACCCACGCTGCTGCTCTACGCGCGGAGTTCCAACGCAGGGCACTCCGTGGCGGGCCAGGCGAGGCTGAACTACATCACGCTGGACCACCTTGTCCGCGAGGCGGCCGGCTGGGGAGTGGACGCGGGTGCGGCGCGCTTAACGGTCACCGAAGTCCTGACGGCGGCTGCCGAGGCGCAGGTGCCCGCCCCCGATGAGCTGCAACATCTGCCGTCCCTCGTCGCGGACAGGGCATCAGATTTGCTGGCCGGGGGCATTGCCCGGCGCCAGTCCGTGCCGGACTGAGACTTTGGGGACAGGGCCGGGAGCCTGGCCCGCTGCGCTACTGCCCGCCCTTGAGCTTCCGCCAGCCGCCGGCCCGGTTGTTGGCGATGATCGCCCGGAACATCTCCACCAGCGCTTCCTCGTTGATCGCCTCGCCCTCGTGGATCGAAATCATGCGGCCGGTCTTGTTGCCGTGGCCCGCGGTGATGATGTTGTGCGGGTCCGGGGTGATGCCGCCGTCGTACAGGAAAACGTTGACGTGGTCCTTCGCCGCGAGAAGGGCAATGACGTTGCCCTGCAGGACGAAGTACGGCTGGACGGTCCGCTTGATGGTCTCCTCGACCTCGGGGTCGGCGGCGTGGACCAGGTCGCGGACCTTCTGGCAGATGTCCTGCTGCCACGCCGGCAGGGGGTCGATGTACTGGTCAACGCGGGGGTCCTTGACGTAATTCATGGCTTCAACTCACTTTATTGCGGGACAGCGAACGGGAGACCAGTGCGGCGGGCACCAGCAGGAACCACAGGTAGGGCGTGTTGCTGCCGAGGAAAAATGCGGCCGGGATGCTGAGGAGGAATACCGACGGCGGGATGATCCTGCCGCGGAACACGCGCCAGTGCTCGTGGGCATCCACGCTGTCCTCCGTGAGGCCCTTGCGCCAGGCGTAGGTCCACATTCCGGCGAGGGTCAGGTAGACACCGGAGATGGTGGCCGCGTACAGCACGCTCGGCCACGGACCCGGATTTCCGCCGTAGTCGCTGAGGACCGACGTGGTGGCGGGCAGCATCACGATGAAGAACAGCAGCAGCATGTTCAGCCAGGCGAGCTGCGGGCTGAACTCGCGGATGCGGAAGAAATCGGTGTGGTGGGACATCCACACGCGGGCGACAATGACGAACGACAACGCAAAGGCCACCAGTTCGGGGATTCCGTCGATGAGCTCGGCAGTCAGGCGTTCGGGCGCGATTCCCGCCGGAAGTTTGAGGTCCAATGCCAGCAGCGTCAGCGCGATGGCAAAGACGGCATCGCTGAAGAACACCATGCGTTCAAGCGGGACTGATTTGTCCATGCCCACCCCCCTTCTCCCACCTTGGCCACACTCTAGGCGCTCGCAGGCGTCAACAGAATGGGCAGGAATAGAATGGGCGCCATGGGCGCCGTTGACGATTCCTTGGCCGAAGTTCCCGAGCCCGGACGCGGCAGCCTGCAACGCGTCATCGACATCGTCCGGACCCTGGTGCCGGACGTCGAGGAGGGGATGAGCTACGGGATGCCCGCCCTGAAGCTGGACGGGAAGCCGCTCATCGGCGTCGTCGCGGCGGCCAAGCACCTCTCCGTCTTCCCGTTCTCCCCGGCGGTGATTGACGCCGTCGCACACCGCCTGGAAGGGTACTCGCTGTCCAAGGGCACCATCCGTTTCACCCCGGACCACCCGCTTCCCGACGACGTGCTGGAGGACATCGTCCGGCTGCGCCGCGCGGAGATCCGGAAGTAGGGCCTGGCGAATCAGATGGCCCGGTACGTAGCAATCACGACGCCGGTCGTCGTCGTCACGCTGTTGGCGAGCCTAAGCCCTGTCTCCGGGCCGTCCGGGAACAGCCGGCGGCCGGTTCCGAGAATCAGCGGGTGGATGAGGAGCACGTATTCATCGATGAGGTTCCTGCTCCTGAGCGACTGAATCAGTTCGCCGCTGCCCAGGACGGCGATGTCCGGTCCCGGCTGTTCCTTGAGGCGGGCCACGGCGTCTGCCGCATCGCCCTGGAGCAGTGTGGAGTTCTTCCACGGCAAAGGTTCGGTGAGCGTTGTCGAGGCAACGTATTTCTGGATGTTGTCCAGGACGTCGGTGAAGGGGTTGTCCGTTTGGCGGGGCCAGTAGCCGGCGAAATCCTCGTACGTGCGGCGCCCCAGCAGCAGGGCGCCTGTCTGGGACATGCCCTCACCCATGACGCGTCCCATGACCTCGTCGCTGTATGGCAAGGCCCAGCCGCCGCGCTCGAAGCCTCCCCGGGTATCTTCATCGACCCGGCCCGGCGCCTGCATGACGCCGTCCAAGGACACGTTGTTGGTGACGCTCACTTTTCTCATGGTCGGTCTCCTTCGAGGACCCAGCGCTGATGGGTGAGGCCTTCATTATCCCGCGGCTACCGTGCGGACAGGCACCCGTGCAAGCATGGGATTCAGCCCAAAGAGCGCACCGAGGAAGGGACCCGATGAAGACCAACGAACTCCTCCTGGACGCGTTCGGCCGGATCCGGGAGACCGTGGAGGCCACGCTTGAAGGGCTCGACGACGCGTCCCTGCTCCGGCGGCCGGCCGGCACCGGGAACTCGATCGCGTGGCTGATCTGGCACCTGGGCCGGGTGGAGGACGCACAGGTGGGCTCCGCCGCCGGCGTCGAACAGGTCTGGACCGCGCAGGGCTTTGTGGCCCGCTTCGACCTGCCCCTGCGCGCCCGCGACACCGGCTACGGTCATTCCAGCGAGCAGGTGGACGCCGTGAAGGCCAGCCCGGAACTGCTGCTGGAGTACTACGACGCCGTCCACCGGCAGACCGCGGACTTCCTGCAGACCCTCGGCGACGGCGATCTGGACCGGATCGTCGACACGCGCTGGGACCCGCCCGTCACCGTCGGGGTACGGCTCGTCAGCACCATCGCCGACTGCCTCCAGCACGTGGGGCAGGCCGCCTACGCCAAAGGCCTGACGCCCCCGCAAGAAGGGTAAGAATTCCCTATTTCCGTAGGCCCAAATCGGTTCCATAATGGCCACATAAGCTTCGGGGACCGTGCGCTTTGTGATGGCTGGCGCGGCGCTGCAGGGTCCCAGGTGGCTGCCCCGGCACTTGGCGCAACGGGCGGCCACGCGGCGCCGGACAAGGACGTTCCGGGACCGCAACCGGGGGAGAGCACCGCCATCACCGCGAGAAATCGATGCACAAAGGAATTCATCATGCTCAAGGATTTGGAGATCATGGCTGTCCTTCCCGCCAAGGACATCAGCAGGGCGAAGGATTTCTACCGGGACAAGCTGATGCTCGAACCCGAAACAGAGCAAGCGGATGGAGTGATGTACCGCTGCGGCAAGGGAACAGCCTTCCTCCTGTACGAGACCGACAACGCAGGCAGCGCCAAGAACACCCAGATGGGCTGGGAAACGGACAACCTCGAAGCCGAGATGGAGGACCTCAAGGGCCGCGGCGTAGTGTTCGAAGATTACGACTTCCCGGGCCTGAAGACAGAGAACGGCGTTGCCACCAACGAGTGGGGCAAGTCGGCCTGGTTCCTGGACAGCGAAGGAAACATCCTGAACGTCTACCAGCGCGCATAGCCACTCGGCCACAAGCCCGCGCGAGCACCGTGCCCGCGCGGGCTTGGCCCTGCAGGGTGAGGAACACCAATGGGCGCCATCAAACACTCGGTCTGGATCAACGCCCGGCCTTTGGATGTCTGGCGGACCTACGTTGACCCGTCGCGCCTGCCCGAATGGCAGACCGGCTCGCCCGTCATCGCCGATATTCACGGTTCCGGAGGCCAGCCCGGCTCCACCTACACATCAACCCGGGGCCCGGGGACCGCCCGGACCATCGTGCTGTCTGCCGATCCGCCGCGCAGGATCGTCACCAGGACCGTGGCCTACTTGGGGCTGAAGTTCGACGTCGATACGCACCTTCTGCCCGAAGCCGACGGCACCCGGCTTCGGCTTCGGGCAGACACGCACTGGCCCGGCGGGCTGGGGCTGGTGGGCAGGCTGGTCGAACGAGCCATCCTCAGCGGCTCGGAGGCGCGCAAGGAGCTCGCCAACCTCAAAGCACTCGTGGAGCGGGAAGCCGGAGAACGGGAAGCCGGAGAACCGCCGGATTAGCAGCGCCGCCGGACGCCGACCCTAGGTGTGCGCGGCCAACGCGCCGAGGTCTGCGTAGGCTGTCCACCAGCACGCGGGCGATCTGGTGCCGGGCAATGACGCCGTCCGCGGGGCTTCCGGCGTGGCGGGTGTCGCCCTGCAGCGGCGTGATCTTCAACTGGTCGCCGTCGTTGTGGTCGGACCAGCCGGGACGGACGATCGTGTAGGCATTGCCGCTAACGCGGACAAGGCGTTCGCTGCGCCGCTTTCGCGTCGCCGTACGAGGAGCCCTGGGTTAAGACGGCGGCGTCGATTCCGGCGACAGCGTCGGCGAGGGTTTCGGCCCGGGCCAGGTCGCCCGCCACCTTCTGCGCGCCGGGGTCGAGCCGGCCTGCCCGTGATTCGTCGCGGACGAGGGCCCTCGTCTCGTAACCCTGGCGCACCGCTTCCGCCACGACATGGCGGCCGACGCTTCCGGTCGCACCGAGCACGAGGACGGTGCCGGGCTTGTTGGATTTCTCTGTCATGCGTGGTGTCTCTTCCTTATGATCTTCAGTCGAGGGTGGCGGGCGCGGGGACGTCGCTGGCGGCGGTCGCGGCCCAGCTGGCGAGCAGTTTCAGGCGCTCGTCGCTGGCCGAGCCGGGTTCGGCCGTGTAGGCGAACATCGTCCAGCCGGGGTTGGCCGGCAGTTCCATCGCTTCGTAGCTGAGCTCGAGGTCCCCGACGACGGGATGGTGCATGCGCTTGAGGCCGGTCCGGTGGAAGCGGACGTTGTGGGCTGCCCAGCGGGTGCGGAATTCCTCGCTGCGGGTGGCGAGCTCCCCGATCAGGTCCGAGAGGCCGCGGTCATGCGGCTTCCGGCCGGCGTAACCGCGCAGGACGGCGACGACGTCGTTGGCGTTCTGTTCCCAGTCCGGGAAGAAAGTGGGCGCTTCGGGATTGCAAAAAGATGTGACGTTTCGGCTTCGTCCAGCCGCAGGGCGTGGGCGATGGATTCGAGCACTTCATCCGAGACGCCGGCGAGGTTGCCGCGTTCGAGCCGGGCGTAGTAATCAACGCTGACGGCGGCCAGCGTTGCCACCTCTTCCCGCCGCAGGCCCGGCACCCGCCGGTTGCCGCCGACGATCAGATTCACCTGATCGGGGGAGACCTTTGCCCGCCGGGAACGCAGGAACTCGCTCACATCATTTCGACTGTCCATGCTTTCAGGCTACGGCCGGTGACGGAACAGTGGGAGGGCCTGTCAGAACACCCCTCCCCGCTACAAACGCCGCCGAAGGGTGGCCTGCCAGTACATGGAACAGCAGGCACTGCCGCGGTTCCTTCCGCGGTGGTGTGCTGGATACATGAACACCACCACAGCCGTGCCGCCCGCCCGGGTCCGTCCCGCGGCGATCCTGGCGATCATCCTCGTCGCCTACTTCATGATCATCCTGGATGCCTCGATCATCTTCACCGGCCTGCCCAGGATCCAGGCGGAGCTGGGCCTGTCAACCACCGGGCTGTCCTGGGTGCAGAACGCATACACGCTGGTGTTCGGCGGCCTGCTGCTGCTCGGCGCCCGCCTCGGGGACATCCTGGGCCGGCGCCGGGTGTTCATCGCCGGCCTCGCCGTGTTCGCCGTCGCATCCCTCCTGATCGGGCTCGCCCCCAACGAAGCCTGGCTGATCGCCGCCCGGGCGCTCCAGGGCGTCGGCGCGGCCGTCGTTGCGCCCTCCTCGTTGTCCTTGCTGACGGCGACGTTCGCCGCCGGCCGGGAACGGACCCGCGCCGTCGCAGCCTACGGCGCCGTGGCGGGAATCGGCGCCAGCCTCGGGCTGGTGGTCGGCGGCGCCCTGGCCGAATGGGTGTCGTGGCGGGCTGGCTTCTTCGTCAACGTGCCCATCGGCGCCGCCATGATCATCGCCGCGGTTAAAACCATCCCGGAGTCCCCGCGCGCCACTGGCCGCTTCGACCTCCCCGGTGCCCTGTGCTCCACCCTGGGCATGGGCGCCCTCGTCTTCGCCATCGTCAACTCCACCGACGCCGGCTGGTCCGCCCCGGAAACCATCACCGCCCTCACCGCGGCCGCGGTGCTGCTGACCGCGCTGGTGGTCAACGAACGGAAAGCCAAGCAGCCCATCATGCCGCTGCACCTGTTCGCCAGCCGGGAACGGGCCGGCGCCTACGCCGCACGGCTTCTCTTTGCCGGCACCATGATCGGTTTTTTCTTCTTCACCACGCAGTTCCTGCAGGGCGTCTATGGTTTCAACCCCCTGCAGGCCGGAGTGGCCTTCTTCCCCATGACGGTGGTGAACTTCTTCGTCGCACTGGCCGTCCCGCGGCTCACGCACCGCTTCGGCAACGCCTTCCTGCTGGCGGCCGGGCTCGCCCTGACCCTGGCCGGCATGACCTGGCTCAGCACCATCACCGGCGAAACCCCGTACGTCACCGGCGTCGCGCTCCCCATGGTGCTGATCGGCGTCGGCCAGGGACTCGGGTTCGCCCCGCTCACCTCCGCCGGCATGGCAGGAGCCAGCGCCCACGACGCCGGAGCCGCCTCCGGGCTGGTCAACACCTCGCACCAGCTCGGCAGCGCCCTCGGTGTCGGCGTCCTCGTGGCGGTCTCTGCCAACGCGGGCTCACTCGCCGGGAGCGTCGCCGTCGCCTATACCGGCGGATCGATCATGCTGGCAGCCGCACTGCTCGTGGCCCTGGTGCTCATCGTTCCGGCCGAACAGGCCGCACGCCGCGCCGCCCGAACCGTGCCCTGACAGTCCCTGTTCAGCGGAACCGTTCTGCGGTTACCTGATCAGTAGGACCCGCAAACCACCCCCAACGAAAGGAAACACCCCCATGGCTACCTGGCTCATCACAGGCTGCTCCACCGGACTCGGCCGGGCACTCGCCCAGGCGGTGCTCGCGCACGGGCACAACGCCGTCGTCACCGCCCGGAACCCCGCGACGCTGGAAGATCTTGCGGCCGCCTATCCGGACACGGCCCTGGCCCTGCCGCTCGACGTTACCGACCGGGACCAGATCAGCGCGGTGGTGCAGGAGGCCGCGGCGCGGTTTGGGGGCGTCGGCGTGCTGGTCAACAACGCCGGGTACGGTTACCGCGCGGCGGTGGAGGAAGCGGACGACGCCGACATCCGGCAATTGTTCGACACAAACGTTTTCGGCGCGGTGGACATGATCAAAGCGGTCCTCCCGGGCATGCGTGCGAACAGGTCGGGGTCCATCCTGAACATCTCCTCGATCGGGGCGCGCATCACGCCGGCCGGATCCGGCTACTACTCGGCCACGAAGGCGGCACTCGAGGGCCTGTCCGGCTCACTGCGCAATGAGCTGCGGCCGCTGGGGATCAGCGTCACCGTCGTCGAGCCCGGCGCATTCCGCACCGACTTCGCCGGCCGTTCACTGACGCAGTCGGCCACGCCGATCGCGGACTATGCGGACACGGCCGGGAAGCGGCGCAAGGAGAACGACACGATGGACGGCACCCAGCCGGGGGATCCGGCCAAGGCCGCGGAAGCGATCCTGGCGGTCGTCGACAGCGGGAGCCCGCCGTCGCTGCTGGTGCTTGGACAGGACGCGTTCGGCGCGTTCGGCGCCGTCGCCGAGGCGGAACGCGCCGATCTGGACCGGTGGCGGGATCTCAGCCTCAGCACCGGACTCGAGGACTAAGTAAGTATCGGGGGCCGCACCCGCCAAATCAGGCGGGCGCGGCCCCTGCGATCAGCGCTTCACGGCAGGATCCGGCGCATATTCCTGCAGGGCCGGCAGGGCCCGGCCGTCGAAGCCCAACATGGCCTGGTTCTCCCACGCGTTGCCGGTGGTGGGGTCGGCGGGATCCCAGCCGTTGCCCGGAACCGCGGTCCAGGCCGGTTCCCAGGACACGACGCCGAGTCCCCGGCCGCCGGGCGCGGAGGCCACCACGTCCTGCACGGCCCGGAAGTTGGCCGCCTGTCCCGCGGGGGTTGCCGGGTAGCCCGGGACGAGCTGGCTCTGGCTGCGGATGACGTTCTCCCACGGATCAACGGGATCGTCCTCGAGCGTGAACGGGTAGGAGTTCTCGACGACGATCACGTCGCGGTCGTAGCGGGCGGACAGCGTGGTGATGGCGTGCTGCAGGTCGGCCATGGAGCCGTGCCAGTAGCCGTAGTAGGACAGGCCGATGGTGTCGAACTGGACGCCGCGCTTGGTGACCTCGTCGAACCACCAGGTCAGGCCGCCGATGCCGTTGTTGATGTTGGTCAGGTGCAGGATGACGTCCGTCTGGGCGCTGACGTCCTTGGCTGCGCGGGATCCGGCCGAGAGGAACAATGCGAGGTTGTCCCACTGTGCGCCCTTGACGTCGTCCTGCGGGAAGACGTCCCAGGTCTGGCCCAGCGGCCACAGCATGCCCGGGTTGATTTCGTTGCCCACTTGGACCGAGTCCGCCGCAACGCCGGCGTCCTTAAGCGCGGTCAGCACCTCAAACGTGTGGGCGTACACGGCATCCGCCACACCCTGCGGGCTCAGGCCCACCCACGCGGCCGGCATGCCCTGGGCGCCGGGGTCGGTCCAGCGGTCGCTGTAGTGGAAGTCCACCAGGACCTTCATGCCCGCGGCCTTGGCACGTTTGGCGGTGTCCACCACCTCGTTCGTGGTGTTGTAGCCATCAGCCGGGTCGACCCAGACCTTGAGCCGGACCAGGTTGGCGCCGGCGTCGGCGAAGGCCTGGACGGCGTCCACCTGCCGGCCGTTCGCGTCGAAGTAGACCGCACCCTTGTCCTCGTTCTTGGCCAGGTTGGACAGGTCCGCACCGCGGACCGCGCGCTGGACCGATCCCGGGGTGAGCGTGACGTCGTCCACGATGGCCCAGTCCCCGGCCGTGCCGCGGGTTTCGATGACAATCTCGCAGGAGGCCTTGGTGACGAACGCGTCGGCCGAGATCTGCAGCCAGGCACCGTCCTGCGCGGTGGACGGGAGTACGGTTTCGCCGTCGACCCCGCAGTTCTTCAGCCCGATCCGTGAGGCGCCGAGCGTCCCTTCCGCCTTGACGCGTGCTGACACCGTCCACCAGCCCGCGGCCAGGGTGCCGGTCTTCTGGCGCAGATTGACCGTGCCCTCTGCGCCGAGGCGCTGCATGAGTTGCGCGTTGCCCGCCTCCGCCGTTGTGGTGGTCGACGCCGGGTCGCCGGTGGCTTTCCAGCCGTTCAGTCCCTGCGAAAAATCTCCGTTCACGACGGCGCCTGCCGCCTGGGTGCCGAGCGTTTCGGCAACGGCCGGCGCAAGTCCGGCAGGCAGCGAGACCACCGCAAGCAGCGACGCCGCCACCATCGCGGATCGTCGTTTCCGGTTCCTGGTTTGGTGAGTCTCCGGGGTGTGCTTTTTCATGTCGTCCTCCCTGACGGAATGAATGGGTAACAAGGTCGCCGCGCTTGAACCAGCGCAGCATGACCGTGTGCGCTCCCAGTTTTAGCACACGCCAATGTGTTGCGGATAGAGGCTTTCAAAACCAAGCTTCGAAGAATGCTGTGCTTTGACTGTGATCGCTCCCAGCTTCCGATCGGGCTTGGGTTCGGATTTTGGCACCCGGCCGTTCGCTCGTGAATAGTCCAGTGCGCAGGCTGAACCTTGCAGGAGAATTCGGGATCCTATACCGATTTTTGCTAATGCGGAATTAAGGATCATTTGCGACGGCAACCATCAAGATTGGCTCAAGAATAAATCAAAGTTGACCGAGGATAAGCAAAGTTTCGGAATTACCAGCCACCCGGGAAATAGGCTCCTCAGCAGCAGTAATTGCGGCTTAAGCAAAGGGCCCGGCTAATCGCCGGGCCCTTTATTTATTTGGGGGAAAATTTGTCGAACTATGGGGATCTTTTGGGCCCGGGATTCGTCCCGGGGCCGGCGAGGAAACCACGCGCCTTCACTTTCATGGTCGGCGTCAGGCGGACGGCAGCGGCCGTCGCCGTTGCGGCTTCTTTGGCGCTTGTTGTCGGGTGTTCCGCCGCGTCGCCGGCGGCGACAACGCAGGAGCCGAAGACGGATTCATCGGTGACCGATTCCTCGGCGGCCGCGTCCGAGGCGAGCGCAGCGGCCAAAGCCACGCCGTCGCCGTCGGGCTCTCCGCTTGATCCCGAGACCCCCTTCGTTGTGGCGAACGGCGTCAGCGTCACCGCGCCGAAGACCCAGCCTGCCTTCGCTACCAAGGCGGTCGACCTGCTGGCCACCCTGCCCATCAAGGGCCGAGCACCCAAGACCGGCTACGACCGGGCGCTGTTCGGGCAGGCCTGGGCCGACGTTGACCGGAACGGCTGCGACACCCGCAATGACATGCTCAAACGTGACCTGACAGGCATCGCCTACACCAACAGCGTCCCGTGCAAGGTGCAGTCCGGAAAGCTGGCGGATCCCTACACGGGCACCAGCATCAGCTTTCTGCGGGGGACTGCCACCAGCACTGCTGTCCAGATCGACCATGTTGTTGCCCTGAGCGACGCCTGGCAGAAGGGCGCGCAGCAGTTGACCACGGAGCAGCGGACGGCGTTCGCCAATGATCCGCTGAACCTCCAGTCGACGGACGGCCCCACCAACATGAAAAAGGGCGACGGCGACGCTGCCACCTGGTTGCCGCCGAACAAGGGCTTCCGGTGCGAGTACGTCGCCCGGCAGATCTCGGTGAAGGCCACGTACAGCCTGTGGGTGACCCAGGCGGAGCACGACGCGATGGCCAGGATCCTGGGCGACTGCGCCGGCCAGTTGGCGCCGACCAACGAGCAGGCACCGGCTGCCGCCCCCGCTCCGGCACCCGAACCCGCACCCGCGGTGGCCGCCGCACCGGTGGCTCCGGCTCCGGTTGCGGCCGCACCAGCCCCGGTTGCCCCCGCCCCTGTTATTCCGGCACCGGCTCCCGCAGTTCCGGCCGCCGTCTACTTCGCCAACTGCACGGCTGCCAAGGCCGCCGGCGCGGCCCCGATCTTTGCGGGTCAGGCCGGCTACCGGTCCGCGCTTGACCGCGATTCCGACGGCGTGGCCTGCGAGAGCTGACCACACGACTTGAAATTTCTTCACACCATTTGCATCACCATCACAAACATCCCTGGGGGGAAAATGACAAACAATCCATATGCTCCTGCAGTCCAAAAAGGCCGCTGGAAACCAACCGTGCTTTTCTGGATCGTCGCGGCAATAGTGCTGCTGGTCCTGATTCCTTTCGCCATAGCCGGCGGAGTGGGGATGGCGATGTTCATTCTCGGCCTGGTTGCACTTCTCACGGGCCTTTATGTCTTGCTGTTCAAACGTCGGTCCTGGGTTGGCCTGCCACACCGGAAATCCGGTGGAATCGTGGCAATTGCGGGATTTGTCGCTTTGATTGTGGGCGTAAGCGTGGGTGCTGCTACCGCTGCCCCGGGCGGAAGTACCGAAAATGCTTCTCTGGCCAGTACATCCCAAAAGTCCGCAACGGCCACGCCCACGGCAACCCCGACGAACCCGGCAAACTCCGCTTGCCTTACCGCTGCTGAGACGCGCAAGTACAACAACCAGACGCTCATCTGCACGATGGGGAGCGACCAGCGCTTGGTGTGGATGACAGAGGCAGATTCCAAGCGCGTGGTGGCGGAGAAGGCTGCAGCTGACAAGGCGGCAGCCGAAAAGGCTGCTGCTGAGAAGGCTGCGGCAGAGAAAGCGGCCGCTGACAAGGCTGCGGCAGAGAAAGCGGCCGCTGACAAGGCTGCGGCAGATGCGGCTGCCGCGAAGCTGGCCGCCGAACAGGCTGCTGCCCAGAAAGCGGCCGCCGATCAGGCGGCGGCACAGCAAGCGGCGGCACAGCAGGCTGCTCAGCAGGCACCAGCTCCGGCTGCCCCCGCGGCGCCGGGCTACGTCACGCCCGGGGCGTTCTGCAACGGCACAACTGGCGTGAGCAAAACGGGCAAACCCATGGTTTGTGCCCCCGCCACCGACGGACGCATGCGCTGGCAGGGAATGTAGCCCCAATATCTCTGGGCAAACCGCCCTGCTCTTGTCTAGGCCCCGCGGTTCAATTCCGCGGGGCCCGCCGTCTTTCTCGTCAGACCGCCAGCGCTATCAAGGCCACCAGTGCAGGGACGGTGGCGCCAAGGGTGCCGGGGATGCTCTCGCCCTTCCGGGGGTAGTGGCCCAGGGCGTCCGCCAGCAGCATGGTGGAGCCGCTGAGCACCATGTTGGCGCAGCAGTAAATCACCAGCGTGTAGCCAACCACCACGTACCCCAGGTTCACCGCAACCACTCCGGCGATGACGCCCAGCCCGATCAGCAGGTTGCGGAACCCGGTGGGGATGGCCCACATCATCACGGCGGTCACGTTCTGGGCCGGCGTGCTGAGGAACTTCTGCGCCCCCGGCCGGTGCATGAAGAAGCTCTCCAGCGGGAACACGGCGATGTGGATCAGTGCGGCCAGCACCGCGAAAACCTGGGCTACGGCGTTCATGAGTGAAACGTACGACGGCGGCACCCGCCGCCGCGATCCCCTCACCGGGGGTTTGGGCAGACGCCCTCAATCCCCGGTTTGGGGGATTGCGGACCGCCCGTCCGGCCGGATACTGGAGGTATGTGGGAGGAGCGCGCCGAGCGTGCCCGGCGGGAGATCGCGGCCCTGGCCACCAGCGGACTGGACCTGGCCGATCTTTATGCGTCCGCCATGGCCGTGGTGAAACAGGCGGTGCCGTTCGAGCAGGCCTGCTGGGCCGCCGTCGACCCCGACTCCCTGGGCATGACGTCCGTGACCAACTGGCGGCCGTGGCCGGTGACGGACGAGCACGCCGCCCGTTTCGCGGAGTCGGAATACACCGGCCGGGAACCCAATACGTTCGCTGAGCTGCTGCGGCGCCCGCGGCCGGTCGCCCGGATTTCCGATGCCCCACACCGGGAGGTGGTCCGCAGCATCCGGATCAACGACCTGCTGCAGCCGCTGGGCCTGGACCACGAGCTGCGCGCGGCGTTCCGCGTGGACGACACATGCTGGGGAGTTGGCAGCCTGTTCCGGGAGGCCGGGCACGACTTCACTGACCGCGAAGTGGAATTCCTGGCCGCCGTGACGGCGACGCTCGCGGCCGCCAGCCGGATCGCGGTGAGGGCTGCGCACCAAGCTCGGCCGGCCGCCGTCGGGCCCGTCATTGTCCTGGCCGGACCGCACGGTGAACTGCGGGCAGCCACTCCCGCCGCCACCTCCTGGCTGGCCGAAGTAGAGGACGCGGCGCCCGGCCGGTTCAGCATGACGCTGTATGCCGTTGTGGCGCAGGCCCGCACGGCGCCGTCGGGGACGGCGCGGGCCCGGATGCGCGATGCCGGCGGCACCTGGGTGGTGCTGCAGGCCAGCCGCCTTATCACCGGCGACGACCCCGAACAGATGGTGGTCACGGTGGAACCCGCCACCACCCAGGATCTGGTCGGCATGCTGCTGGCGGCCTACGGGGCCACCGCCCGGGAGCGGGACGTCTGCCTGGAGGTCCTGTCCGGACGCGCGACGGCGGACATCGCCCGGCACCTCTTTATCTCCCCGCACACCGTGCACGACCACCTGAAGGCTCTCTTCGGGAAGGTGGGCGTGGGCAGCCGCGGCGAGCTGGTGGCCAAGCTGCTGGTGTGAAGAATGTCCGTCAGTTTTCGGCGAGACATTGTGTTTCGGCTGCTGGCGGCATTGAAGTTTGAGTCAAGAGTGTGGATGGCCTGCGGTTGCAGTCCGCCCCGCCATCCCTCAGCCGGCGTCGGTGGGGTTCTCGTCCCGCTTCATCTCGATCAGTTGGATGAGGTTGCCGCATGTGTCATCAAAGACTGCCACGACAGCGTTGCCGATGTCAGTCGGCGGCTGCGTGAACACCACGCCCTTGCTGGTCAGCCTGGCGTGCTCGGCCGCGATGTCCTCTACAGAGAATTGAGCGAGGGGGATGCCGTCTTCGGCAAGGGCGTCCCGGTACGGCTTGACTGCCGGGTGGCCCGACGGTTCCAGGAGCAGCTCAGGACCGTCAGGGGATTCGGGCGATACAACGGTGAGCCAAAAGTCTTCGCCGAGGGGGATGTCGTGGCGCTTCGTGAAGCCGAGCACGTCGGTGTAGAAGGCCAAGGCCGCCCGCTGGTCGTCGACAAACAGGCTCGTCAGGGCAATTTTCATTGTTCGGTCCTCTTTCTGGTGGTCCATCGGGTAGTGATCGCGGCGAGTGGCTCGGGGTTGAAGTAGTGGAACTTGGAACGTCCGCGCCGCTCCGTCTCGACAAGGCCGGCCGACTCGAGCACGCCGAGGTGCTGCGAGATCGCCTGGCGTGAATGGCTGAGGCCATGCCGCATGGTGAGCAGGGAGCAGATCTCGAACAGGGTCTGGCCGTCGCGCATCGACAGTTCGTCAAGGATGGTGCGCCTGGTCTCATCATCAAGAGCTCGGAACACATCGACCATGGAACCAATATAGGCAAGTGACGGCTTGCATATCAAGGGCAATTACCCGTTTTCGGATCGCGCGGGAGTCGGCCTCAGCCCAAGGAACGCAGGAACGCCGTCGTATCCTCGGCGACCCGCTCCGGGCACTCCCACAGCACCACATGAGCCACGTTGGGATACACCTTCAGTACCGACCCTGCTATCCGGGCCGCCAATGATTCCTGGTCGGCGCGTGGCAGCAGGTTGTCCTCGGCTCCCCACAGGATCAGCGTGGGCGCCAGGATGGTTCCCGATTCCGTGGGTGGTGTGGCCTCGACGAGGCCGTTCAGGATAGCCTTCCACGTGTGTGCAGGCATCCGGACCCCGTCCCGCACGCGGTCGTCGAGGTACCACTCCGGAACGTCGTGAAGCACGGGAAACCACGTCAGTGAATTCCGGACCCAGTCCTCGTCAATGGGGTCGGTGAGTTTATCCACTTCGTCGGCGAAAGCCAGCCGGCCCGTGAGGCTCAAAGGAGATCCCACCAGCACCAGCGCCGCGACCTTTTCAGGATGGACGACGGCGAGCTGCTGGGCCACGTAGCCGCCGCTGGAGGAGCCGACGACGGCGGCCCGCGGCACGTTGAGGGCGTCGAGGATCGCTGCGGCGTCGTCAGCCTGTTCCCCCAAGGAGTAGCCATGCTCCGGTTTGTCCGCCTCACCTTGGCCGCGGAGGTCCGGGGCGTAGATTCTGTAGCCGGTCAGCAGGGGGATCAGGCGGTCAAAGCTTCCGCGGGATTCGCCCCATGCGTGCAGCAGCAGCACCGGTTCGGCGCTGGCTTCGCCCTCGATCCGGCACGGAACCGTGATGCCGGTGCGGAGCTTGAGATCCCGGACTTCAGAGTCCATAACATCAGGGTACGCCGCGGGATCACGGCTTCGAAAACGGGTGCTTCTGCTGACCTTACGGATCATCAACCAGGGTGTAACGCCCCAGTAACGTGCCAATTCCTAGAGTCTTCCTGAACCAGTAATAGTCGCGCCTCCTTCGCGCAGACGGACACCATGTAGGTGCGTCATGAACTTCGATCCGCAGAAATTCTTTATCGGCCTGATGGACTTCTTTTCGATACTGCTGCCGGGCGCGCTCCTGACCTATTTGGTAGTCGACGAGGTGGGCCTGGTCGTGCTGGGGGACCGGTATGACCGGCTCGCCAGCGCGGAAGCCTGGGCGGCCTTTCTGGTGGCTAGCTATCTCGTGGGCCACCTGGTCTTCCTGCTGGGTTCATGGCTGGACGGGATCTATGACCTGCTTCGCAGCCGGACGCTGAATCGCCAGGTTTCGGATGTTGCCAACAGGGGGCGGTTACTGGGCTGGCCCGCACGGGTCTGTGTTGCGCTGGTGTTCAAGCGTGAGCGCAACCTGGCAGTGGACCGCGTCGTGAAGATCAAGGAACAGGCACTTGGTGCCCTGCAGGCGAAGGACGCCATCAACTCGTTCCAGTGGTGCAAGGCCCTGCTGAATGTCGAAAGCCGGGAGAGCCTGGCCGTGGTGCAGCGCTTCGAGGCTGATTCGAAATTCTTCCGGTGTTTCACGGTGGTGCTGCTCATCCTGCTTGCGGCGTGGCCTTTCCACCAGAAATGGACGCCCGCCGCAATCCCTGTTGTCCTTGGCCTGCTCCTGCTGGCGGTGTGGCGCTACATGGAGCAGCGCTACAAGGCCACCAACCAGGCGTACTGGGCCGTCATCACGCTTGAGGCCAGGAAGGGCAAGATCACCATCAACAAAGCGGTGCCGGCCGCCGGCTCTCCTCTGCTTGCGGGCGGTGTGGTGTCCCGGATGCGGCATGGCGAGGTCGAGTATCTGCTGGTGGAGGCGACAGGGGATCCGGCGCAGTGGGTACTGCCCAAAGGGCACGTCGAGGAGGGCGAGCAGCATCGCGAAACCGCCGTGCGCGAGGTCTTTGAAGAAACCGGCGTGTGGGCAGGCGTCGTCGACTTTCTGGACGATGCCGAGTACGTGGTGGATGGATCCGCGGTCACTACGCGCTACTTCCTCATGCGTGCATTGGGGCGCGGGCTGCGCAAGGACAAGGAACGGCGCGCTGAATGGTTGAGCCCGCAGCAGGCAGCAGCCCGGGCGACTTATCCGGAAACACGCAGGCTGTTGGAAGCCGCGGACCGGCGGCGAGCCACCAGCGACGCCGTTTAGGGTGCGACGGCGTGGGTGGCGGGCCGCGGGGCCCTCACTTTCGCGAGCAGCCAGACCGTCCGCGGGACCGGCCAGAGGACTGCCAAGGCGAGGATCGGCACCAGCGAGACGCCGACGTCGGGAAACTGCCGCACGATGACGAAGAGGTGCGTGTCGAACCGGGCCGGTGCGTAGATGAGGCACAGCCACAGGGCGAACCCGTCGAGGGCGAGGGCGACGGCGGCCCACGCCAGGGGTGCCCAGCGCCGCCGGGGCGCGGGATGCCCCCGGAGCAGGAACCGGAGAGCCAGCCACAGGCTCAGCAGCTCCGCCAGCAGAAGCACAAAAGAGACGGCCCAGCTGTAGCGCTGCAGCCAGTCCTCGAACACTACAGCCGGCACGGGGGAGTGCCCGTGGAGGACTCGCAGGAGGTTGGTGTCGATCGCCTTCAGCCGGGACGGGGCAGCGGTGTCGTTGCCGTTGATGACCAGGGCGACGCCGAGGCCGGACTCGGGAACCATCGCCAGGTAGGTGTGGCTGTTGCCCCATTCACCCTGATGTTCGACGAGCCGCGGCAATGCGCCGTCCGGGACAGAAGGTGCCGCGGGATCGGCGGATTCGAAGAGTGGCCGGGTGAACCAGCCCATGGCGTAGCCCTTGGATCCGTCCACCTGCACGCGCGGTTCGAACATCGCCGACACGCTCTGAGGCTGGAGGATCCGGGCGTCGCCGTACCGTCCGCCGTCGAGCAGCGCTGCCAGCTGATGCCCCAGGTCCTCGGCCGAGGCGTACAAAGTGGACGACGGCATTCCGGCGGTGGGTGCGGGCACGTCGGTCTTGAGCCAGAACGAACCGAGCCACCGCGAGTAACCGTCGGCAGCGTTGTCCGCGCGTGCGGCGGCCCGAGTCGGATGGCTGTGCGCCATCTCCAGCGGCCCGAAGACGTGCTGCTTGAGGTAGTCCCCGAACGGCTGGCCGGAGACCGTCTGGACCAGGACGCCCAGGATGTTGAAGTTGGCGCTCGCGTAGTGGAAGGCCGCGCCCGGTTCGCCGGCCAGCGGGGAGCCCGCGAGGGCCCGGACGGCTTCCTCGAGGGCTTCCGGGCGCTGATCGTCGGAGGCCTCGAAGGCCGTGTCCTTCGAGGACATGCCGCTGGCCTGGTGGAGCAGGTGGCGGACCGTGATCGCGGACGAGCGGCCGTCGTTCAGCGTGAACCAGGGCAGGTAGGTCTGCACCGGCGCATCCAGTTGCAGCTTGCCGGCCTCCACCTCCTGCATTACGGCGATGGCCGTCACGGACTTGCTGGTGGAGGCCAGCAGCACCGGCGTCTGGGCGGTCATCGGCCGCCCGGAGTCGTCGGCCTGCCCGAACGTGGCGGTGTGCACTGTCACGCCGTGTTGAACGACGGCGAGGGCGGCACCCGGGATCCCGACGGCGTCGAGCTGGTCCCGCAGGTAGGAGTCCAGCGTCCTGTAGGCCTGCTCGGGATCCGCGGTTTCCGAGGACAACGGACGAGCCGGCGACGGCGTCGCGGCGCCGAGGATCCCCATGGCCAGCAGGCACAACAGGAGCCAGCGCGAAGACCCCGAAACAGTTCGCATGCCCACACCCGCGTTCGGCTGACCGTTCCTTCACGGTAGGACCTGACCGGGCGGAAAACAATCAGTAAAGGATGCGCTGGTACAGGACGTGGTCCTGCCAGGCGCCGGCGATCCTGAGGTAGCTGGTGGCCAGCCCGATCTCCTCAAACCCTGCGCGTTTCAGGATCTTCTGCGACGCGGCGTTGTGGGTGAGCGTTGCGGCCTGGAGCCGGTGCAGCCCCAGCTCCTGCCGCGAGAAGTCAACCGCAGCGGCGATGGCCGCGGAGCCGATTCCCCGGCCGTTGTACTCCTTGTCCACCCAGTATCCGAGGTGGGCGCTGAGGAACGGTCCGCGGACAATGCCGGTGAGGGTGAGCGCCCCGACAACGCGGTCCCCGTCCAGCAGGACAAGAGGAACTTCGGAGCCTGCTGCGTGCTGGGCCAGTTTGGCGGCAATGACCCTGGCCTGTCCTGCCGTCGTAAAGAACTCGTCCGACCGTTCCGGTTCCCAGGGCGCCAGGTGGTCCCAGTTGAGCAGGTAGGCGTCCTTCATCCGCTCAGCGTCGGACGCGCCCAGGAACCGCAGGTGGACGCCGCCGGTCAGGGGATATGTCTTTCCAGTCACCCGGCGACTATAGCGGGCGGCCTCCAGGATGCGGGTCGAGCGCCCGGCCAGGGGGAGGGCAAGCGGCGGGTAGGATCGGAGGATTGCCGCAGGCCGGCCACAGTTTTGGGGGAAACACCGTGAGAATCATGCCACTGCGCCGCGCGTCCGCCGCGGCCTCAGAGACGCACTTCCAGCACCGTACAAACACGCGTATGCGCACCGCGGCCACCGCGCTGCTTGCCGCCGCCGCGCTCCTGCTGGCGCCCGCCGTCGGCGTTCCGGCGGCCGCCGACGACGGGACGATCAAGGGGACGATCGAGGGGACGATGATCGGCAATGGCGTCCAGCCGCTGGGAATCGCGGAGGGGCCGGACGGCACCCTGTACGTCAGCGATTACGACTGGGCGGGCGGCATCAGCGTCTACCCGCCGGGGGAGACGCTGCCCTCCCGCACCATCAACGCAGGGCGCTTCCCGACGTCGCTGGCGATGACCCCGGATGGAACACTGTACGTGGCTCAGTCCGATGACTCCGGGCAGGCCCAGATCGGCGTGGTGGGTCCCGGCGCGGATAAAGCGGACCTGGCCATCGAGGTGACCTCCGGTCGGCACTGGCTCACGGTGGCGCCGGACGGATCGCTTTACATAGTGAACCCGTCCGAGGGGTCCCTGTCCGTGGTCTTGCCGGGCGACGCCTGGGTCAAGCGCACCATCCAGGCCGGGCCGAATCCCGTGGAGGTGGCCCTGGCGAAGGATGGCACCGCCTACGCCACCAACGAGCTGGAGGGCACCGTCACGGTGGTCCCCGCCGGCGCCCCCGTCCCCTCACACACCATCGACGTCGGCGCGAAGGCCCATCCCCACGGGATTGCGGTCGCTCCCGACGGGACCGTCTACGTGGCAAACATCCTCACCAACGAGGTGGCCGTCATCGAGCCGGGCGGCAGCAGCGTGGCGCGGCGGATCCGGGTGGGCACCGCGCCGCAGGAGGTGGTGGCCGCTCCGGACGGAACCGCGTACGTGACCAACAGCCTGGACGATACGGTCTCGGTCATTCCCGCTGGCGCGTCGGCTGCGTCGGACACGGTTCCCACCGGTGACGATCCCGGCCGGATGCTTGTCCGGGCGGACGGCACCGTGGTGGTGGTGAACCGGGGCGGGAGGTCCCTCACTGTGATTCCGGCAGGACCGACGGGGCCGGTTTCACACGCGCCTGCCGAGGGCTCGGCAGATGCCGCGGCGGCGCCGCAAGCGGCTGCCGCGGATTCCGACGGCGGCACGCCGGGTCCCGGCCTCCCTGCGGTGGCCGCGGGGACGGCTGCGTTGCTGCTGGCCGGCGCCGCCACGCTCGTTGCCGTGCTGCGCAGACGGCGCTTAAGGAACCGGGCCGGCAGCCCGGCGTCGGCCTGGACTTTCGAGTAGTCCGTTCGCGGGGCAACCGGCGTGGAATAAGGGGACAAATGCCCCTCGGCAAAACGGGCCACCGCGCGTACGTTTGCCTCATGCAGAAGATATCGATCGATGCCCTGGCCCGCCAGCAGATCACGGCCGCCGTGGCGGCCCCCAGCGGGAGGGCGGCCGACACCGCCTATGGCGGGCATGAGAAGCAACTGCGCCAGACCGTCATGGCCTTCCGTGCCGGAACGCAGCTCAGCGAACACCAGAACCCCGGCGAAGCCACGGTCTTTGTGCTGAAGGGATCGGTCTGGCTCAAGGCGGGCGGCGAGTCCTGGCAGGGCAAAACGGGGGATCTGCTGATCGTCCCGGAAGGCCTGCACAGCCTGGAAGCCGACGAGGACTCCGCGGTGCTGTTCACGGTGGTCAAGACCGGCCGGTAGCGCCAGAGGCTATCCGAGCACCACTTGATTGATTTCCGCCAGCCGGTGAAGCGCTATCCCTGTTCGCTGCTCTTTGACCAACGGGTGGTCCACCGACGGGTCGAGCTGGATGAACGGAACCAGTCCCGGTTCCCTGTTGTGCACCAGGGCTGGAATCGACATCGTTGACGTCTCATAGGGCAGCTCGTTGCACAGCCACCCGAACATCGGCGCCAGGGACGCACGGGCCGGACTTTCCCAGTGGTGGGCGATCTGTTGCATGTTGTCCTCGCTCAGTGAGACCCACGCTGACCAGGCAAAGACGTCTCCGGGGGCGTCGGTAACAGGGATTTCGATGTGTCCCCTGAGGAAGTAATGCCAATCGCCTTCGATGTTGAGCACGCACATGTCGGCGTTCAGTTCGCCGCCTTCACGTGCCGCGGGAGGGGCCTGCAGCCAGGGATCCGGAGCCTGGGCTCCGAAGACCGTCGCGAGTCCGTCATGTTTTTGTGCGCAGATTCCGCATTTCCACATAGCTCTGCCCTGGCCGTCCATTGGTTCCCCCTAGTTCCAGTGTCACGCCTCGCTTCCCGTAGCCTACCTTCGCCCTGCGGCGAAGCTCAACGCATGAAAAAGCCCGGCAGCAGCGTCCATGACGCTGCTGCCGGGCCGGCATTGGAAGCGGCGGGGCTTAGCCCGTCACCCCATACGCCTTCGGCAGCTTCAGGCCGCGTTCCTCCATGAGGGTGCGCAGGCGGGTGGGGTAGTCGGTGATGATGCCGTCCACGCCCAGGTCCATCAGGCGTTCCATGTCCGCGGTGGTGTTCACGGTCCACGGGATGACGGGCAGGGCCAGGCTGTGGGCTTCGGCGATCATCGCGGGGGTGACGGAGCGGAACGTGGGGGAGACGACGTCGTACCCCTGCGCGGCTGCCGCCTGGGGAAGGGAACCGTCGTAGTCGTCGATGTCGATGCCGCCCAGGTTGGGGCTGGCGCCGGGCTGGCCCACGCCCATCCAGGCGTCGCCGCTGGAGAGCGCCACCAGCGGCAGCTCGGGCGAGATCTCCCGGGTGAGGTTCAGCGAGGACCAGTCGAAGGACTGCAGGGTGGTCCGGTCCGCCATGCCTGAGGCCTGGATTTCGGCCACCACGGCGCGGGTGAGGGACTCCATGCCGGCGCCGCCGATCTGGGTGTCTTCGACCTTGGTCTCCACGTTGAAGCGGACCTTGGCGGCGTTGGTGTCGCGGACCAGCTGGTAGACGTCCGTGAGCTCGGCGATCCGGTTGCCCTCGATGACGTCCTGTTCCGGGTAGCCGGGCAGCTGCACAAAGCCGCAGTCGAGCGTTTTGACCTGCGCGAGGGACAGTTCGGCCACGCGGTCGCCGACGTACGGGAAGTCGGGGTCGCCGGCGGTGGCGGGGGCGGTGTCCGCGCACTTGTTGGCCAGGATCGTGTCGTCGTGCCACACGATGACTTTGCCGTCCGCGGTCAGGTGGGTGTCCAGCTCCAGGGTGCTCACGCCCAGCGCCAGGGAGTTCGCGAACGCGGCCAGGGACTCCTCGGTCCATTCGCCGCGGCCGCCGCGGTGGCTCTGCAGGTCGAAGGAGCCGTTGCGCTCGTTCACCTTGATCGCGGACGTGGCGGTTCCGGCAGCGTTCGACGACGGCGTGCCGGCTTCGGCGTTAGGGCTTGCGACGGCGGGGCTTGCCAAGGCGGCGATCAGGGCGGCGGCTGCCGCTGCAGTCAGGACTGGGCGCATGGGTGGTTTCCTCCTGGGATGACGGGGACCGGCTGATGGCCGGTGACCCGACCACGCTAGGGAGGCCAGGTTGCGCGCCGGGTGCATGGAGTTGGAGGGGAGGTTCACTTGGAGCGGAGATCAACGCTGGGTTGTTCGGCCGGCTGTCCGCCGCCATAGACTCGGAGCATGCCAATCTCGCGCCACGACCGAAGAATCCACACTCAGCCGACCGCCCCCGGGCAGTACGGGGCCCACCTGTGAGCGGCGGTCTCGTCGCCCTGCTGGACGACATCGCAGCACTGGCCCGGATAGCGGCCGCCTCGGTGGACGACGTCGCGGCCGGAGCCGCCAAGGCGGGGGTCAAGGCCGCCGGCGTGGTCATCGACGACGCCGCCGTTACCCCGCAGTACGTGTCCGGCGCGGACCCGTCCCGCGAACTGCCGATGATCAAGAAGATCTTCTGGGGCTCGCTCCGCAATAAGCTGCTGATCATCCTGCCGGCCCTGCTGCTCATCAGCGCCTTCATCCCCTGGGCCATCCCGTTCATCCTCATGGCGGGCGGCACCTACCTCTGCTACGAGGGCGCCGAGAAGGTCTGGCACAAGCTCCGCGGCCACCACACCGCTGAGGAAGATGCGCCCGCGGTTGAACGCGGCCCGGAGGCCGAGGCCAAGGTCATCAAGGGTGCCATCACCACCGACTTCATCCTCTCCTGCGAGATCATGGTCATCTCGATGAACGAG
Organism: Arthrobacter sp. HS15c; assembly: GCF_040812005.1. Taxonomy (NCBI): domain Bacteria; kingdom Bacillati; phylum Actinomycetota; class Actinomycetes; order Micrococcales; family Micrococcaceae; genus Arthrobacter; species Arthrobacter sp. HS15c. The sequence goes on along the minus strand of NZ_JBFOHM010000015.1, from coordinate 38,174 downwards.
GTGGCCCAGGATTCCTTGGTGTCCCGGGCGATCATCCTGGTGGTCGTGGCACTGGTGATCACGGTGGCCGTCTACGGGGCCGTCGCACTCATCGTCAAGATGGACGACATCGGAATGCACCTGGCCGCCAAGGATTCCGCCGGCTCCCAGCGCATCGGCGAGCTGCTCGTCAAGGGGATGCCCGCCGTGCTGGCCGCGATAACCTTCGTCGGGACAATCGCCATGCTGTGGGTGGGCGGCCACATCATGCTGCAAGGTGCACACGACCTCGGCTGGCACGCACCCTATGACCTGGTTCATGTCCTCGAGCACCCCTTCGCCGGGATCGCTGTGGTGGGCGGCTTCCTGGCCTGGCTCGTGAACACCCTGTGCTCGGCCGTCGTCGGACTCGCCTGGGGCCTCGTCGTCATGGCGATCGTGCATCCGCTGCTCAACGCACTGCCGTTCGGCAAAAAGAAGGGCGGGCACCAGGAAGGCGACATCCGCGCCGAACTTGCCGGCTATCGGCCGACGAAACGCGACGAGGACCGAGCCTCCTAGTCCAATAGGCGACCCTTGTGCCGTGAATCAGACGAAACCGAAGAGCGGCGGGAAGACCACCACCACGATCGCCGCCCAGGCCCCGTAGACCGGCAGGTACCGCGTCTGCCAGCGCTCGAGCTGTGCGAAGGCGCGCCGACCGCGCAGGAATCCGACGGCGAGCCAGGCCGCCCGGGCCAGGTGCACCAGCAGCAGCAGGTTCAGGCCGAGGGCGGCGATCTTGTTGGGGCTGAAACCGAATTCGGCAATGCGGGTCAGCATCGAGGTCAGCATCACGACGTCCACCGCGAGGGCCGCGCCGACAAGCACCAGCTGCAGGGCATCCGCCAGCCTGGGCGGTGTGAGCGGATCGCGGGCTGAAAGCGAGTAGAGCAGCAGGCACAGGACCAGCACCAGGATCGCGTCCATGAGGATCAGCAGGTCCCGGTTGACGTCGGCGAGTCCACCGGCAGCCGCGAAGACACCCAGGAGGGTCAGCAGCATAACGACCGTCAGGGGCGTGAACACCCGGGTGAGGACGGGGGCGATGTTCTCGACGACGTTCTGCTTGGCCTCGACGAGCCAGGCGGCGACGATGAGCGCCCCGGGCATGGCGAACGGCAGGATCCATTCGGTCAGGATGGGCTCCAGGTCGACGCCGACAACCCGCAGGGCCATGAACGTGAGCACCACCAGGACGGCACCGCCGAGCGCCAGGAGCGTGTAGTAGATCGCGAGCTCACCGGTGAACCTAGCGAAGTCCATACGGCGGCGGTCCGAACGCCACCTCCCGCCTGCATACGCCACCCCGGCCAGCAGCCACAGAACGATGGGGGCGTGCAGGATGGCGAGAAGCTCGGTGGAACCGCCCGAGGCGAAGGGATAGACGTTGACAACAACCGCCAGCGCGGCGAAGGGGACGAACAGCATCGCCGCCACCCTCGGAGTGAGCCGGCGGGTCCACACGAAGTAGCCGGCGAGGAACGGGAAGACCAGCAGGCCGAGGTTGCGCGCCAGGGTTGCGCCGCCGTCGAGCCAGGCCAGTCCGGCCTTGACCGCGATGCCGGCCCCGACGGCGAACGCGAGCACCACCGCCAGCTCGCGCCACCGTGGCGCCCCGCCGTCGTCGGAACCCTCCGGGACGAGCACGAGCTGCTTCCAGAGCCGGTCGGAGTGTTCGCGGGCAAATTCGCGCGAGACAGCGTCCAGGTTGCCCAGGCGTTTGATCGCGACGAGGAACGCTTCCTCGTCATCGAGCCCGGTGGCCTGGCGGTCGGCGATCTGCCCGCGCAGGTGGTCCTCCAGCTCGTCGATGTCGGCGGCGGAGATCGCCTGGCGGCGCTGGACGTATCCGCGCCACTGCCCGATCTGGGCCTCCAGTTCCGCGTGCTGCTCCATCATGCCCATCCCGCGGCCGGGGCGGGCGGCTGCTGGGCCGTCTGCCACACTTGGCGCAGTGCCGAGGCGACCACGGACCACTGCTCCTGCCGGTCGGCGAGAGCGTCCCGGCCCGCCGGCGTGATCGCGTAGTGCTTGCGCCGGCGCCCGGCCTCGGAGGTGCCCCACAACGACGACACGTAGCCGAGCCGTTCCAGCCGGTGAAGCAACGGATAGAGCATGCCGTCGGTCCATTGCATGCCCCCGCCCGAGAGCTCGCTCACGCGTTTGAGGATCGCGTAGCCGTAGAGGTCGCCCTCCGTCAGGATCCCCAGCACGAGCGGGGTTGCCGACGCGGCGACCAGGTCCTTATCGATGCGCATGGGCACCTCCTATACCTAGAACTGTAAGGCATTGGAGCATAGCAGTTCTAGGTATGCCAGGCGGCGGTCCGGTTAGTGCGTGCCTGCCCGCTCCTCGATGGGCCGCGGACTCTTCCACACCGACTCGCGCGGGCCCGGCGGGTACGCGGCCGTCTTTCCGCCCCAGGCGATCACGAGTGCTGCGATGACAGGGAGGGCCGCGGCGGCCGGGACCAGCAGCGGGCCGGCCACCACGAGGGCGGCGGAGCCGTAGAGGGCGCCGATGGTGATGCCCATCTGGATGGTCAGGACCGTGAGCCCGTTCGCGGCGTCCTTGTTTTCGCGGCCGGCGCGGAGGATTGCCGACTGGTTGTAGATGCCGATCGCGCCCAGCCCGGCGCCCCACACGCTCATCAGCACCAGCGCGAAGGCAAGGCTGCCGCCCACGAACGGCAACAGCAGCATCGAGACGGCGATTGCCGCCGTCGTAATCAAAAGCGAACGGCGCGGGTGCGAGTCAACGGTGAGTCCGGCGATCCAGATGCCAACCAGGCCGGCGACGCCCAGGACGGTGAGGGAGAGGGTGATGGCGTAGTCGGGCAGGCCGGCGTCGCGGATGTACGGGGCGATGTAGGTGAAGAGCGCGAAGTGGGCCAGGACCAGCAGCGGCCAGGCGATGGCCACGGGCTTCACGCCGGGCTGGGCGATGGCCGCGCGCAGGGAGGGCCGGGCGTCGCCGGCGGCGTGCCGGACGGACGGCAGCAGGAAGAATCCGAGGACGGCGAGGACCAGGCTGAAGCCGGCGAGGGCCAGGAACGACGCCCGCCAGCCGAGGAAGCCGCCCAGGGCGGTGCCGATCGGGGCGCCGATGGCCAGGCCCAGGCTGTTGCCGCTGAAGACGATGGCCAGGGCCTTGCCCACTTTGGCGGCCGGGACCACGCGGGCGACGTACGGGGCCATGGTGGTCCAGAGCAGACCGTGGGCGAGGCCGCCCACCAGCCGCGCGATCATGGCGGCGGTGAAGTCGGGCGCGAGGCCCACCATGGCATTGCTGAGCGCGAACGTCAGCACGAGCGCCACGAGCAGGGGGCGTTTCGGGACTTTGCCGAGCAGCCGTGCGGCGGGCACCACGGTGACCACGATGACGGCGGCGTAGGCGGCGGCGAGGTAGCCGGCCACCGGTTCGGAGACGGTCAGGCCGGTGCTGATCTGGGGGAGCAGTCCGGAGGGGAGCAGTTCGGTGGTGATGGCGGTGAAGGCGATGGTGGCCAGGACCATCATGGCGGCCAGCGGGAAACGCTGGGACGCCGGCGCGGAAGTCGCGGAGGACATGGGGGAGTTGTTCCATTCAAGGAGGAGGGGGCTGGAACCGGGCTCTGCGGGCCGAACAATTCCTCCATAAGTTTACCGGGTGAACGGGGTTGTTACGTGCAGTGTCGCAGCTGCCTTTCCCGCCTTATGGCCCCTTGTGTGTCTGCGGGAAGTGGTCAGACTGGAAGCATCGGGAAAGGAAATTTGGAATGCCCAAAGTGGAAGTCGTGGTAGATTCCCGCCTCCCACCGGCGACAGTACGGGAAGCGCTGTTGAACTTCGGCCCAAGTCGGCCGGATATCTGGCCGGGCATTCACGCGCCACTGTACGAGGTGTACGAAGTGGGGGACACCTACGCGGACATCAAGGAAGGGAACAAAGTTCCCGGCGGCGTGATCTGGGCCAAAGAACACTATGACTGGGCGAACCACGACACGGTGACCTGGACAGTCCGCGAGAGTAATTTCTGCGCACCGGGCAGTTACGTGAGTGCGAGGATCACGCCAAACGGATCGAATGGCTCACGGATTCACGTCACGTGGAACCGGACGCCAACGAGCTTGGTAGGACGGGTTGCAGCGTTCATGGTCGTCGCGACGCGGGGAGCCCCCGTGGCAAGCTCCCTCCGTATGGGTCTGAAGCGCCTGGAAGCAAACGGCGTCGGGTAGTACTTGCACTGCCGGCCCATACTTGAGCGTGCTCTCAGGCCATAAAAATGGAGCCACATTAATTCGGAGACAGGGATTGGTCCGGGGCAGCGTGCGGCGCCCTGTCGGAGGAGTGCATCATGGTCAAATCTGCAGAGAGCGTTGTCATCGCCCGCACAGCCGACGAGGTGTTCCACTATGTTGCGGACCTCCGCAATGAGCCTAAATGGCACGTTGACATTCACTGCACTCTGTCGACATTTTCTGAGTCTTAGGCTGAATACATGTCTAGTCCCGAATAAGGGATACCGTCGGAGCTTCGCTTCCGGGGCTGCAGGCCGCCGCACCAGAAATTCGGCGGCCGCCTGAACTTCGCAGCCTTACACGTGCTGTGCGTTGCCGGACATGACGCCCGCGGTCTGCCGTTCCGGCAACGCAGGGCGCTCTTGGAGAAACTCGCCACTGTCTGGTCTCCCCAGTGTCCGGATCGTCGAACGCGAAGCTCCGCGTCTCGACCGCCGTCTGGCGGCCACGGCAAGCCGTTACCGAGGAAGGTCGGCCAAGGCGGCTCAAGAAACGGGTCCCGTGCCACTGAGTGTCATCGTGCTCTCGCGTACAACGAGTGAGGGCCGCAGCAGCACCTGTTCGGGTTTGCTGTCCGGGCTGTTGAGCAGGTCCAGCAGCAGGCGGACGGTGTGCTTCGCGGCGGTTTCCAGTGGCTGCGCGATGCTTGTCAGCCCGGGCGTGACGACGCGGGCACCGAGGCTGTCGTCGTAGCCGGTGATGCCAACGTCGCGGCCGGGTTCGAGTCCTCGTTCCCGGCACGCGCGCATTGCGCCGATTGCCATGGTGTCGCTTGGACAGATGATCCCTGTCGGCGGTGTCTGCCGGTCGAGTAGTTCCCCGGCTAGCCGGCGCCCGGTCTCGACGTCGTCAGGGCCGCGCACAATCATCCCGCGCGTGGGGAGACCGTGCGAGCCCATGGCGCGCTGCCAGCCGGACTCGCGATCCTCGGCCAGGCCGGCCGATTTCTCCCAGCCGAGGTAGGCGATGCGTCGGTGGCCGAGGTCGACCAGGTGGTTCACCGCCTGCTCGAGACCGGCGGCCCCATCGACATCGACCCACCAGCAATCCGACATGGGCAAGCCCCAGGGCCTTCCGAACACGACGAATGGAATCTGGCGCTCGAGCAGGAAAAGCGGGAGTGGCAGGTCGTCGGACGACGGGCAGGTGATCACGAAGCAGTCGACAGTATTGCGACGGAAGGTCTCCTCTATGATCTGGGTCTCTTCCTCGTAGGTCTCGGCCGCGTATGAGAAGACGCCGTAATCTTCCTTACGCGCGGCCGCCGAGAGTTCATAGAGGTAGCTCGCCATCACACCGCCTACGTCACGATCCGCAGGGTACAGCCGGAAGCCGAGAGCTTGCGGGGAACGGGACCTGAGTGATCGGGCAGCCTGGTTGGGTCGATAGCCCAGTTCGTCGACCGCCTTGAGGACCTTGCGCAAGGTAGCCGGGCTGAGCCTGCCCGGGGAGCTCAGCGCAAAGGAGACTGTCTGCGTCGAGACCCCGACCCGCTCGGCAACCATGGCCATCGTGGGCCGCGATGGCCGGGGCTTGCTCCGACTGCCTTCATCCCGGCCGGAGCCGGCCCCCAAAGATGTTTTAGCGTTAAACTTCATTTTCCTATCTTCCTCCGTACTCTTCGTGACGTCAAAGGAAAGCATCCAAGCGCCCGCCTGGGCCGTGTCGGCCCGAATTCCCTGGCCGCTATAGAGAAGCCATCTTGGAGACCGCCACGAAAAGCCTTGACGAGCGTTGGCCTGCGGCGCTATGTTTCTGTTTATCGCTAAACAATGTTTAACGTTAAACAAGGGTTAAGGCTCGGCTCGTATCGTCGCAGAGGACAACGCAGCTGCCTGCCCGCTACCGGCGACCACCCTAGCGTCGGCCGCACCACGTCTGGCTCCGCATTCGACTCCGCCAGCTTGGCACCTCATTTGTTCTAGGCTTCGAAAGGAACGACTACGATGTCCAATTCCCTCTTTCCCTCAGATATTGGCCGCCGCAATGTCCTCAAGGCCGGCTTGTTCGCCGGTTTGGGCCTGGCCGCGGTTCCCTCCCTGGCAGCCTGCTCCGGCGGTTCCGCCGGTGCTTCCGGCGGAGGGTCCGCCGGCGGCCCCATCAAGTGGGCGGGTTGGGACGGACCGCCATCATCGGAGCGGTTCGTTCAGCTCTCCCAGAATCTGACGACGAAACTGGGGGTGCAGGTCACCTACCAGCAGGTTGTGGGTGACTATCTCTCAAAGCTGCTGTCGCAGCTCTCTGCCGGCGCCGCTCCTGACGCCTTCTACGTCGGCGACATCTATATGTCCAAGCTGATCGAGACCAAGCAGTTGCTCGACCTCACCCCGTACCTGGACAGTGGCAGCGCGGCGGTGAAGCTCGACGACTTCTACGAAGGTCTATACCCATGGTGCAGGCCTGCCGATGGCAGCCCCGGGTTGTTCGGGCTGCCGACAGACTGCAACCCGGCCGTTTTCTGGTTCAACAAGGATCTCCTGGCCGAGGCAGGTGTCACCACCGACCCGGCTACCCACTTCGATGCGGGCACGTGGACCCAGGACACACTCACGGACATGTTGGACAAGATCCGCGCCACCAACAAGAAGGGTCTGTTGGTTGGTTCCGGTTGGTTCGACTGGTTCGGGTGGATGAGCACCTTCGGCGGAACGCTCTTCGACGAGTCCGGGAAGGCCGTATTCGACGACGATGCCAGGTCTCAGGAGGCGTTGGCGTGGCTTTTCGAGCAGCTAAAGTCCGGGAACATCAGCTACTCGGGCTCCCTCCCGCAGGGTCAGAGCGGTGACACACTGTTCTACGCTGGCCAGGTTGCGACCTACAGCTCCGCCCGCTATGTCCTGCCGAACCTCAAAAAGCTCAAATTTGGCTATGACATGGCCCCTTTCCCGTCCCTGTCCGGCAAGGACATCATGCCGGTGCCTATCAACACGGCGGCAATGTCGGTCAATATCAATTCCAAGAATCAGGCCAAGGCACTTGAGTTCCTGGGCAACTTCGTGAGCGCTGAAGGACAGAAGTTCCGCCTTTCCGGCGGCGGCAACGCGGTCCCGTCAATCCGGGGCCTTGACGAGATCGTCACTGAGGACAATCTGCCCTCACACGGCAAACTGTTCAATGACATCGCGGCCAAAGGCTACGCCGTTCCCCGGGCGATCATCAGCAACCCTACGGTGGCCACCGAGCTCCCAAAGATGGTGGACCAGATGTTCAAGGCTGGCAACGAGACACCAAAGTCGTTCAGCGGCAAACTGGTCAAGCTGATCAACGGGGATTCTTAATGGCTGTCCTCACAGCCAGTTCCCGGACCCGGCCACAGCAGGGGTCCGGGAACGCTGGCACCCGCCGGCAGCGGCGCCGAAAGGACACCGTGGCTGGATATCTGTTCCTGACGCCGCAACTGCTGGGGATGGTGGTGTTTATGGTCGGCCCGCTGCTCTTCGCCCTCGTGCTGGCCTTCTACCGCTGGGACGGGTTCGGCACTCGCTCCTTCGTCGGCCTGTCCAACTTCGTCGATGTCCTCTCCGACCCTCGCATCCAGCAATCGGCCGTGAACACGGTCTGGTACACGGTGCTGCAGGTGCCGGGACTGATGATTACCGGCCTGTTCTTCGCCGTGCTGATGCAGCGCGCCGGCAAGCTGACCCCTGTGTACCGGGTGGCCTTCTTTGCCCCGGTCATCACCTCATCGGTCGCGGTCGCAGCGATCTGGCTGTGGCTGTTCAACCCCGACATCAGCCCGGTCAACAGCGCCCTGCGCGACATCGGGCTGCCCGCGCCGAACTGGCTGCAGGACCCCCTGTTCATCATCCCCTCCTTCGCGATCGTCGGGATCTGGCAGGCCCTGGGCTACCAACTGGTGATGTTCATGGCCGGCCTGCAGAGCATCGACCGCTCGTGCCTGGAGGCCGCCGAGATCGACGGCTGCTCGGAATGGCAGAAGCTGCAGCGGATCACCATCCCGCTGCTGTCCCCTACCATCCTGTTCCTATCGATCACCTCGATCCTCGGCTCGTTCCAGGTGTTCGACTACATCTATGTCTTCTTCGGCACCACAGCTCCGGACGCCGCCCGCACCATCGTGTACGAAGTCGTCCAGATCGCCTTCCAGGAGTTCAACTTCGGACAGGCCTCGGCTCTCGCCTTCCTCCTGTTCCTGGCCTTGCTGGCGATCACCGGTCTCCAGCTCACAGCACAAAAGAGATGGGTCCACTACTCCGAATGAGCACCTCCCCAGCCACCACCACACGCCCGCTCACGACCGCCAAAGGCGGTCCCCGCTCCCGTCGTCCCGTCCATCCCAAACTGCTGCTGCACGCGGTCCTGATCATCGGCGCGCTAGCAATGGCGCTGCCGTTCGCCTGGATGCTGTTTTCCGCGTTCAAACCCCTGACGGAAATCTTCACGCCGCCGCCCAAGCTCCTCCCCGAGGAATGGAACCTGGACGGCTTCCGTACCGCACTGGGCGGGGCCGACTTCGTTCGCGGGTTCTGGAACAGCACCTACATCGCCGTGACCGTCACCGTGATCTCCCTGCTCACCTCCGCGATGGCCGCGTACGCGTTCGCGCGGATCGATTTCTGGGGCCGCCGTTGGCTGTTCATGCTCTTCCTCGCGACCATGATGATCCCCGGCCAGCTCACGATCATCCCGCAGTACATCATCATGGGCGGGCTGGGCTGGGTGGACACGCACCTCGCGCTCATCGTGCCGCCCGCGCTCTTCAACGCCTTCGGGGTCTTCCTGCTGCGCCAGTACATCAAAGGCATCCCGGTAGAGCTGGAGGAAGCCGCCGAGATCGACGGCGCCGGCCGGATCCGCACGTTCTTGACCATTACCCTGCCGCTGCTGCGCACCCCGCTGACGGCGCTGGGGATCTTCACCTTCCTTGGCCAGTGGAACAACTTCTTCAACCCGTTGATCTTCCTGAACAGCACCGATAATTTCACGCTGCCGTTGCTGGTCAACCAGTTCAAGGGCCAGTTCACGTCCGATTGGCCCGCCCTGATGGCAGCCACGACCCTGTTGGCGGCACCGATGCTGATCCTGTTCGCGTTCGCGCAACGCCAGATCGTCGAAGGCGTCGCCCTGTCCGGCTCCAAATCCTGAGCCACAGCAGCAGTGCCGAGATACACGCATTGACGCGATTTCAGACTCGCATGGCTACGTAGTTTTTTTGTTCATCACGTACTTAGATATGGCGGCATTGATCGCCAGGAAGAAGGCAGCGCATGAGTGCCGACATCACTTTGATCGATGGGTCCACATTTGCCATAAGCGGTGCAGGGGGAGACATCACCGACAGCTCCGCTGTACGGGGCATGTTTGTGCAGGACGTCCGGGTCCTCTCGCGCTGGCGGCTCACTATCAACGGGAAAGCGCCGGAACGCTTGTCAACCGTTGCCGGCGAGCCGTTCGAAGCGAACTTCATCGCCAAGGCCGCCCCGAAGCCAGGTGCCGAGCCCACGCTTGTCCTCGAGCGGTACCGGACTGTAGGGACCGGCTTGCGGGAGGATTTGAAGGTGCGCAACTATAGCCCACAGCCAGCCGAATTCAGCCTCGAGATGGAGGCCGACGCCGACTTCAGAGGCCGGTTCGACCTCGGCGGCAGGCGAATGGGCGGTGAGGGTGACCGGCCGCCGATCGTGTCCGCGAACGGGGACGAGCTGCGGATTTCGAGGGTCGTCAACGGAACAGCCCATGAGGTGCAAATAGTCGCCGAAGGAGCGAACGCCATCTCCGGGAAGCTGCTGTTCCAAGTGAGCATCCCGGCTGGCGGCACCTGGACGGCATCCGTGCATGTTACCGCGTCCACTCCAGGATCCGGCATGGAACCAGGCGCGCTGGCCGACCGGCACGCGGCCCCCAAGCCCCCCGGCACAGGACTTGCAGCCTGGAGGAGCGCCTATCCGGGCTACACGACCTCTTGGGCCCCGCTCCAGCGGGCGCTCTCGTGCTCCGAGCGGGACTTGGGCGCCTTACGGATTACCGTTCCGGGACGCCCGGAGATGGAAGCAGTCGCAGCCGGGGCACCGTGGTTCATGACTCTGTTCGGGAGGGATTCGCTTCTGACGAGCTTGATGATGCTGCCGTTCAACCAGTCCCTTCCCCTCGGAACGCTCCGGGCTCTCGCCGGCTTCCAGGGCCGCAAATCCGACCCGGTCACCGAAGAGCAACCCGGACGGATCCTGCACGAGATGCGCTCGGCCGGATCGGGCTTTCCGCTTGGGGACGGCCGCATCTATTACGGAACTGTCGATGCGACCCCACTGTTTGTGATGCTGCTCGGCGAACTTGAACGCTGGGGCGCGGACAAGGACGAGATCGACGACCTCCTGCCCAGCGCCGACGCGGCTCTGGAATGGATAGAGCGCTATGGCGACCTTGACGGCGACGGGCTGGTCGAATACGAAGTCCGTCTGGAGCCCGGCCGCCTGGCGCACCTGGCCTGGAAGGACGGCAGTGCGGATGCAATCCATTTCGCCGATGGCACTCCCGCAGAGGGTCCGCTCGCCCTGGCCGAGGTGCAGGGATACGTTTACGCCGCATATCTGGCACGGGCAGAGCTAGCGCGCAGGCGAGGAGACAGCGACACCGCCACGCAATGCGCCGAGAAGGCGAAATCCTTGAAGGAACGGTTCAACGAGCGCTTCTGGCTGGCTGACCGCGGATATTACGCAGTCGCACTGGACGGCCGGAAGCAACCTGTAGACAGCCTGGCATCGAACATGGGTCATTGCCTGTGGACTGGAATCATTGACACGGACAACGCACAGGCCGTGGCCGACCACCTGCTCTCATCAGACATGTTCACCGGGTTCGGCGTTCGGACGATGGCGAAGTCGACGCGCTCCTACAACCCGGCCAGCTACCAGCACGGCGGAGTCTGGCCCCATGACAACGCCCTCATCGCCGCTGGCCTGATGCGGTACGGATTTGTCTCGCACGCCCAGCGCATTGCGGAGGGGCTCATCGATGCTGCAGATTTCTTCTCCGGGCGGCTGCCAGAGCTCTTTTGCGGCTTCGACCGCTCCGAATTTGCTACTCCAGTGGAATTCCCTGCAGGCTGCTCACCGCAGGCATGGGCCGCAGCCGCTCCGCTGCTGATCGTACGCACCCTGCTGCGCCTTGAACCCAACATGCGCGACCAAACGCTGACCATAAGCCCGGTGCTTCCAGATGCCTGCCCGGACCTGGAACTAACCAACATGCCGCTAGGCAGATCGCGCCTGACGGTCAGCGCTCGGAGAGGCACCCCCGTCGCCGTGAACGGGCTGCCGTCCCACATCGAGCTGATCACAGAACCGGCAGCCCCCACAGAACCCTACGCAGTGGCCTCGTCTGCGGCCCGATAACCAGGGACGGACAGAACCTCTACCGGCAGCCGTGCAGGCTCGTACATGCCAACCACGCTTGGACGACCCTGCACGGCAGCAGGTGTTCAGAGCCTCCAACTGATCTCGCCAGCGATGGACTCCGTCGACACCACCTCCGGGCCGTCCACCCTCTACGTCGGACGCACTGCATGCTGACAGGCCCCCTGCCAGCGTGCCGTGCACGGCACTCATTAGCGGCCGAATAGACCGTCGCGCCCGAAGTCGCTGCACATTAGCCTCCCGCTTAGACCGCTTCTCTGAAAGGCAATCCTGTCGCCATGGACACAGCAAGAACTACCGCAGGACTCTTGGCCGACTACAAGGACCCCTCGATCCCCACCGCCGATAGGGTCGAGGGCGTTCTGTCTCGGATGACGTTGGCCGAAAAGGTCGGCCAGATGCTCCAGCTGGACGCGCGCGGGGACATCGAGGACCTCGTTTGCGTCAAACTCGGCGGGTCCCTCCTGCATGCCTCGCCCGAGACCATGCTGAAAACAGCCGACCTCGTCGCCAAAACACGCCTGCAGATCCCGTTGCTGATGGCCGATGACTGCATTCACGGACATTCCTTCTGGCCCGGCGCCACCATCTTCCCCACGCAGCTTGGCATGGCCTGCACGTGGAACCCGGACCTTATCGAACGGGGCGCACACGCAGCGGCCGTGGAGATCGCAGCCACGGGGCTGCACTGGACCTTCTCCCCGGTTCTGTGCATCAGCCGGGACCTGCGCTGGGGCCGCGTGAACGAAACGTTCGGCGAAGACCCGCACCTCATCGGGGAACTTGGCGCCGCGATGATCCGCGGATACCAGGGTGAAGGACTCACAGACCGCTCAGCCGTGCTAGCCACCGCCAAGCATTTTGTCGGATACTCCGAAACCCAGGGCGGCCGGGACGCCAGCGAGGCCGATCTCAGCCGGCGCAAGCTCAGGTCCTGGTTCCTGCCCCCGTTCGAGAAGGCCGTTCAGGCCGGCTGCCGGACGTTCATGCTCGGCTACCAGGCCATCGACGGGATTCCCATCACAGCCAACGGCTGGCTGCTCAACGAAGTGCTCAAAGATGAGTGGGGTTTCACTGGAACCCTGGTCACCGACTGGGACAACGTGGGCCGCATGGTGTGGGAACAAAAGGTGTGCGCCACCGACACGGAAGCAGCCTGCGTCGCGGTCGAGGCCGGCAACGATCTGATCATGAACACTCCGCAGTTCTTGACTGCCGCCCAACAGGCAGTTCAGGACGGGCGGCTCAGCGAAACACTCATCGACGACGCAGTGCGCCGCATCCTGACCCTGAAGTTCGACCTCGGCCTCTTCGAAGACCCCCGGCTCCCCGACCAGGACGCCCAGCAAGCACTCATCGGATGCCAGGCGCACACGGCCATCAACCTGAACATGGCCCGTAAGGCCCTGGTCCTGCTCCGCAACGATGGCACCCTTCCGTTGGCCGGCGGACTCAACGCCGGCTCCGATGGCCGCGCCCAGCACCACGGCGCCAAAACTATCGCGGTCATCGGTCCGAACGCCGATGACCCGCACGCCCAACTCGGCGACTGGGCCGGAGCGTCCGGGCAGGTCGACTGGATGCCGGACGGCCACCCCGGGGAACTCATCACCACCGTGCTGGACGGTTTCCGGGAATTCGCACCCCACACCTGGACGATCACACATTCCCGGGGCGCCGACATCGGCGAAGTCCTCCCGGACCCGGCCGGAACCACTTACCCGGACGGCCAGCCGCGGCCACCGCTGTTCCAAAGCGCGTCCGTCAACGGAGCGATGCAGCTCGACGCGATTGAGGCCGCCAACGAGGCTGACTTCATTGTTGCCGTGGTCGGTGACACCGTGGCCCTTGCCGGTGAAATGAAGTCAACAGCAACCCTGGACCTGCAGGGAGGCCAGAACGCCCTGCTTGAGGCACTGATCGCCACCGGAAAACCCGTTGTTGTGGTCCTGATCCAGTCCAAGCCATCAACACTGCCCGACGCCGTCCTGAACGGGGCTGCCGCCATCATTGAAGCCTTCAACCCAGGGATGCAGGGCGGCCGGGCGATCGCCGAACTCGTCCTCGGGCTTATCGAACCCAGCGGTCGGCTGCCTGTCACGTTTGCCCGCCACGCCGGACAGCTGCCGGTCTACTACAACCAGCTGCGCGGGCAGCACGGCAAGCGCTACGCCGACTTAACTCAGGATCCCCTCTTCGCCTTCGGTGAAGGCCTCAGCTACACCACCATCGAATATTCGGACCTGCGGCTCGAATCCGATCGAATCACGTCCGACGGCACGATCAAAGCCCAAGTCACGCTCACCAATACAGGGAATCGCACCGCAACTGAAACAGTTCAGGCCTACATCAGAGACAACGTCACCAGTGTCACCTGGGCAGAACAGGAACTCAAAGCATTCGCCCAGGCGACCATTGCACCAGGGGAATCCACCGACGTCGACATCTCGATCCCGGCCACCGAATGCTCACTGGTCAACGCCAGCGGCCAGCGGGTCGTAGAACCAGGAGCGTTCGACCTGCTCGTCGGCCACAGTTCACGCGACACTGACCTGCTTCGCGCCCCTTTCACCCTCACCCAATGACGCCACACGCCACCCATGGCCGATCGCAGTCCTGTCGAGGGCCGCGCGCTGGACACTTGTTAGCCGCGAGAGTCACAAGGAGTGGCCATCTGGAGATGAGACGTGTGGACCCCGCAGGAACTTGAACCATCGTGACCGGCACTCAAGCGGAGAAAGGTCGATCCCGTACCAGGCAGTGGTCTATCAAATGGACAGAACGTCCTCGCTGCAGGCACCTGTCAGGAGAAGATGTGCATCCACTTCGAGAAACAGACATAACCGTTCAAACGGAGATAGCGCCCACAGGGACTCCCCAGGATCTGTGCCCCAAACCCACGTGAATTTACCCCCACTCGGACCTCTCACCGCGCTCGACAATCCCAGCATATTGACTGCCCGTAGCCCGAGGAATAGCGTCTGCTTTAGCGGGGTCATCCACCCCGTTTCCACGGGATATGGGGCCGGATCTGGGCCGCTCCTGCACGGCGATGGAGCCAGGTGAGGACGATTCTGTGTGGACGCCAGCTGACGGCTTTGAGTGCACCCGGCGCGATGAACAGCCGATGGGATAGGAATCCAGGAAAGGAATGACCATGCCGAAATATATGTTTGAAGCAACCTATGTGGGTGACGGAGTCAAGGGGCTCATGCAGGAAGGCGGCACCAAGCGCCGTGAGGCCCTGACGGAGGCCCTCAAATCTGTAGGCGGCTCGCTGGAGAGCTTCTACTACGCGTTTGGCTACTACGACGTCCTTGGCGTTTTTGAGGTGCCGGACGATGCGAGCGCTGCAGCACTGTCGCTGCTGATCAATTCGACGGGGAACGTCAACGTCCGGCTGAAGCCGCTCCTGACGGTCGAAGACCTCGACGAGGCCGCCAAGAAGACGCCGACCTACCGGGCCCCGGGACAGTAAGCCCCGGGTCAGTAAGGGAGCCTGGCACCATGGCCAGCGGCCGGCGTCGTGAAGTACGACGCCGGCCGCTGGCTGTGCGCGGGCGGTGACCTTCGGGTCCTCCCGGCAGCGGGCCCGGCTCAGACCAGCTGAAGGCTGTCCGCCACCACCCGGCCGCGGTGGATCACGGTGCGGCCCGGCAGCCGGTCCATCACGGCGGCCGTCACGGTGCCTCCCTCCACCAGGACCAGCTCGGCCGGGTCACCCACGTCCACACCGGGCCGGTCCGCGACGGAGGCGAGCCGGTTCGCCGCCGGGTCGATGACGCTGGAACCGCCCACGGTGGCCACAGCCACGCAATGCTCAATCAGCTCATCGGCCCGGAACTTGCTGGTGAACGCCAGCTGCCACGTGCGGTCCAGCATGTCCGCATTCCCGTACGGGGACCAGTAGTCGCGCTGGCCGTCCTGGCCCAAGCCGACACGGATCCCGGCGGCAGCCAGCTGCTGCAGCGGAAGCGGGGCGCCGGCCGGTGCGATCGTGGCCATGGACACGTCCAGGGAGCCCATCTCCTCGATCAGCTCCTGGAGCTGGCCGGCGGGCAAGTCCGCGAGCCCGTAGCCGTGCGAGATGGTCACCAGCCCCTGCATGCCCAGCGCCTTGGTCCGCTCCAGGATGAGTTGGGCGCTGAACAGCCCCAGCTGGCTGGGTTCGTGCAGGTGGATGTCCACCGGGAGGCTGTACTTTTCGGCGAGGCCAAACACGATGTCCAGGTGCCGGACGGGGTCGCGGTCCAGGGCACAGGGGTCGATCCCGCCCACCACGTCGGCCCCCAGCTTGAGGGCCTCCTCCAGCACGTCGGCGCTGCCCGCCTCCCGGAGCAGGCCGGCCTGCGGAAACGCGATCACGGCGACGTCGGCCCGGTCCCGGTGCGCCTCACGGGCCGCAAGGACGCCCTCGAACCGCTCCAGCCCGGCGTCGACGTCCACCTGCGCGTAACTGCGCACCCGGGTGGTGCCGCGCTCGATCATGGCCCCCAGCGTGAGGGTGGCCCGCTCGGCCACGGAGGCTTCCGCGCCGCGCCAGTTCTGCCGATCGTTGAGCATCATGTTCCACACGCCCGGCGCGCCGGTGTGCGGGCGGAACGGCAGCCCCAGCAGGGTGGAGTCGAGGTGGACGTGGACGTCGGAGAACGACGGCAGCAGGATCCGGCCGCGACCCTCCACCACCTGCGCGCCGGCAGCAGAGCCGGCGGGGCCGCCTGCCGGAGCAGCCCCCTCCGGCGTGACGGGCCCGACGGCGGCGATCACCCCGCCGTCGAGCGTTACGTCAGCGGCGTCCCCGCCCCAGGGGCGGACGTTGCGGAGAACCAGGGTCATTTCTTCAGTCCTGTCGTGGAGAAGTCGTAGAGGCCGTCGGCGCGCTGGGTCCAGTCCAGTTTCGTGTCCACGGCGAAGTTGTTGGCCGGAACGTACAGCGGGATGTAGTAGCCCTGGTCGTTGCTGAGGCCCAGGAGCTCTTCAAAAACGGACAGCCGGTCCTGGCCCTCAACACCGCGCTGCTTGACGGCAAGTTCGGCGGTGCGCGGGTCCTGGGCGTAGTTGTTGTTGCCGGCCTTCTCGTAGAAGTCGGTCAGCGGCAGATCGCCGTCCACGGTGGACGGTGCCCAGGTGTTCAAGTAGATGCCTTTCATCTGCCGGTTGCGGACTTTCAGTGTATGGCTGGCCTGGTCAGCGCCCACCAGGTTGACCTTGATCCCGGCGGTGGTGAGGTAGCCCTGGATGGCCTGGGCCACCTCGCCGCTCAGCGGGATCCGGCCGTCGAGGGCGTACTCAAGGTCGATGCTTTCGCCGTTGTACCCGGCTTCAGCCAGCAGCTTCTTCGCCTCGTCAGGGTTGTAGCCGCCGTCGGACAGTCCGCTGACGAAGCCCTCAACAGCAGGGGCGAGCATCTGCGTGGCCGGTTCGCCGAGGCCTGAGAGCACCGTGTCCACGATGGCCTTCTTGTTGATGGCCATTCCAATGGCCCGGCGGATTTTGGCGTCGGCCAGGACACCGGCTGTGGAGTTGACGCCGAGGAACACCACGCCGTTGGACAGCTCGGACTGGACGGTCGCCGCGCCGGACCCCTTGACCGGCCCCACCTGGGCGGGGCTGATCTGAGCCACGTCCAGCGAACCGGAGAGGACGCCGTTGACCCGGGACTCGTCCGAGGCCACCGGCACCAGGCTGACCGCGTCCAGCTTGGCGGGCTCGCCCCAGTACGAGTCGTTGCGCACCAGGTCGTAGGCCACGCCGCGCTGGATCTTCTCGAACTTGAACGGGCCGGACCCCACCGGCGCTGCCGCGAAGGCCTCCGGACCCATCGCGGCGTAGGCCTCGTCCGGGACGATCGAGATCAGCGACGTGTTGCGGGGGAAAGCGGAGAACGGGGCTTTCATGGTGAAGCGGACGGTGAGCTCGTCGACCTTTTCCACCGAGGCCAGCGAGCTGAGGTAGCCGAAGTTTTCCGAGGTGGGGTCCTGGAGGATGCGGGTGAAGGAGAACACCACGTCATCGGCGGTGAGCGGTTCGGCGTTGGTGAAGGTGACGCCTTGGCGGAGCGTGAAGTCCCAGGTGGTCAGGTCCGCGTTGGGCGTCCATTTGGTGGCGAGCTTGGGTTCCAGCGAGCCGTCCGCGGTGATCTTCGTGAGCTGGTCGAAGGTGTTGAAGAAGACGGAGAGGACCACCAGGCTGCCGGTCTTGACCGGGTCCATGGAGGTGGGGTCCGTGGGCAGGGCAGCAACGATCCTGCCGCCAGTGCCGGCTTCGGCGGAGGAGTTGGAGCTGGATTCGAAGCCGCCGGCGCAGCCGGTGAGCATCAGCGCGGAGGCGAGGCCCACGGAGAGGGCCGGCAGAGCGCGGCGGAACGGTGAGCGGGCAGGGGACATCGGCATGGGTTCTCCTGGAAGGTGTGGTTGGCCGGTGCGGCCGGGGGCGGGAGGGATGAGTGGGGCTGCGGGTGCCTAGGAGTGGACCAGCAGGCAGGCGGACTGGTGCACCGGGCGGACGGGGAAGTCCGCCTGGGTGGGCACCGGGGGAAGGAGCTGGGGTACGACGGCGGCGCACGCGTCCGTGGCGATCGGGCAGCGGGTGCGGAACGAGCAGCCGGACGGCAGGTTGGCGGCGTCCGGCAGGTCGCCGCGGAGCACGATCCGTTGCCGGGTTGCGGCGGCTGCCGGATCCGCCACGGGTGCGGCGGACAGCAGCGCCCGGGTGTACGGGTGCTGGGGGTTGGTGAACACGTCGGCCACAGGTCCGGTTTCCACGATCCTGCCCATGTACATCACGGCCACCCGGTGGCTGATCTGCCGCACCACCGAGAGGTCGTGCGCGATGAACAGGTAGGACAGGCCCAGCTCGGCCTGCAGGTCCTGGAGGAGGTTGATCACCTGTGCCTGCACGGAGACGTCCAGGGCGGACACCGGCTCGTCCAGGATCAGCAGTTCGGGTTTCAGCGCCAGGGCCCGGGCAATGCCCACCCGCTGGCGCTGGCCGCCGGAGAACTCGGAGGGCCGACGGCTGCCCATGACCTCGGTGAGCCCCACCTGCTCGAGCAGCCGGTCCACCGCGGCGGCGGTGTACTGGCCGTTGATCCGCAGCGGCTCGGCGACGATGTCATGCACGGTCATCCGCGGGTCCAGGGAGGAATAGGGGTCCTGGAACACCATCTGCATCCGGGCACGTTCCTGCCGGCGGCGGCCGTTCAGCAGCCCGGCGAGGTTCCGGCCGCCCACCGCCACGGTGCCGGCGGTGGGTTTGTTGAGGCCCAGGATGGTGCGGACCAGGGTGGATTTGCCGCAGCCGGATTCACCCACCAGGCCCAGGGTTTCGCCGGGGGCAACGTGCAAGGAGACGCCGTTGACGGCCTTGAGGGTGCGGCGGCTGAACAGCGGGCCGCGGGCCGGGAATTCGACCATCAGATCCTGGACGGTCAGGACGTCCAGGAAGGGCGGGGCGGGGGTGTCGGTTCTCATGCCGGTTGTCCTTTCAGCAGGTTTAGGGTGCTTTCGCCGGCAAAGTGGCAGGCTGCGGCAGGACCGGCGGGATGCGCCGTTCCGTTGGGGAGTGCCATTCCCCGGGGGAGTACCGGGCCGTCGGCGCCGGGCGGGGGAGTGGGCAGCAGCGTGAGCACCGGCCGGGCGGCGGCGCATTCGTCCCGGCCGCCGCCGACGTGGCAGCGCGGCTGGAACGCGCAGCCGGCGGGCCGTTCGGCGGCTGCCGGGGGCGAACCCGGAATCGCAAAGGCCCGTCCGCCGGCGGTACCTTCGCCCAGGATGCTGGCCAGCAACCCGGCGGTGTACGGGTGGGCGGGGGAGCTGAACAGCCGGTGCACGTCCGCGGTTTCCACCACCCGGCCGCTGTACATCACGGCCACCCGGTCCGCGGCTTCGGCCACCAGTCCCAGGTCGTGCGTAATCAGGATCATGGCCGAGCCCGCCCGGCGCCGGGCTTCGGCCAGGACGTCCATCACCTGGGCCTGGACCGTGACGTCCAGTGCGGTGGTGGGCTCGTCGGCGATCAGCAGGCCGGGATCGTGCGCCATGGCCATGGCGATCATGGCCCGCTGCCGCATCCCGCCGGACCACTGGTGCGGATAGGAGGCGGCGCGTCCTTCCGGATCGGGAACGCCGACGGCGGCCAGCAGGCTGTGCACTTTGTCTGCGGTCTGCCTGCGGTTCAGGCCGGAGGCGTGCAGCTTCACGGCTTCGGCCAGCTGGCGTCCCACGCGCTGCAGCGGGTTCAGGGCTGACATGGGGTCCTGGAACACCATGGCCAGGTCCTTGCCGCGGAGGCGGCGCATCTCGGATTCGGGCACCTGCGCGAGGTCCCGGCCGCGGAACAGGATCCGCCCGGAGGTGATCCGCACGCCCGGCGGCAGCAGGTCCATGATGGCCAGGACCGTCAGGCTTTTGCCGGAGCCGGACTCGCCCACCAGGGCGAACACCTCATCTTGGTGCACCTCGAAGCTGACGCCGTCCACCAGCCGCACAGGACCGTCGTCGCCCGTTACCTCGATGGTGAGGTCCTGCACTGACAGCAGCGGGCCGGGGTTGGTGGTGCTCATGCTGTGCGTCCTTTCCGGAGGAGTGCGCCGGTGGTGCCTTCGGCGGTGAAGCGCTGGCTGGTGAACTGGGCGCCGGCCACGGTCAGGAACATCACGATGCCCGGCAGGATGGCCAGCCAGGGGTTGGTGCCCAGGTACTTCTGGCCCTCGAAGATCATGGATCCCCAGCTGGGAACGGGCGGCTGGACGCCAAGGCCCAGATATTCGAGCGAGGACTCGATGAGGATGATCGTGGCGATGTCCGTGGCGGCGATGATCAGGGTCTGGGAGAAGACGTTGGGCAGGATGTGCTTGCGGATCACCCAGCCGTGCCCGCCGCCCTGGGTGAGCGGCGCCAGGACGAAGTCGCGGGTCCGCAGCGACCGGGCCAGGTTCCGGCTGACCCTCGCGTAGCCCACCCAGTAGGTCAGGCCCAGCGTGGCGATGGTGACCGTGGCGCTGGGGCCGGTGACGGCTGCGACGGCGATCAGCAGCAGCACCACGGGCATGGCCAGGTTCACGTCGGCCAGGGTGGTGATGGCGGAATCGAGCCGGCCGCCGAAGTAGCCGGCCGCCATGCCCAGCCCGGTGCCGATCACCGCGTTCAGGATGACGACGGCGAGGGCTATGCCCAGGGTGACAAAGCTGGCCAGGGACAGGCGGCTGAGCATGTCCCGGCCCAGGGAGTCGGTCCCCAGCAAATGGGCGGGATCGGTGAAGGGCTTGCGCATGGCGGCGGAGAGGTCCTGGCCGAAGGGGTCGTAGCCCGGGAGCAGGGCGCCGCCGGCGGCGAGCAGGAGCACCAGGCCCAGCATCACGCAGCCGGCCACGAAGGCGGGGGCGGCGGCGCCGCGCTTGCCGCGGCGGGTGGCAGGCCGCCGTCGTGCTTTACCTTGCTGGTCCCGTTGGGGGCTGTTGCTTTCGCTGGCGGCGGCGGGAAGCGCTGTGGGGTCGGTGGGCAGCAGTTGCTGGGTCATGCCAGGCTCACTCTCGGATCGATCTTGGCGGCGAGCAGGTCCACGGCCAGGTTCACGGTGACGAAGATCAGGGCCACCACCAGCAGTCCGGCCTGGACGATGGGGAAGTCACGCTGGCTGACGGCTTCGGTGAGCACCTGGCCGAGCCCGGGCCAGGCGAAGACGGCCTCGACGACGACGGTTCCGCCGAGGAGGGAGCCCAGGTTCAGGCCCGCCATGGTGAGCACCGGCAGCACGGAGTTGGGGAGCATGTGGGAGAACAGGACCCGGGCCCGGCTTTGGCCTTTGGCGAAGGCGGTGCGGACGTAGTCCTGGCCGGCCTGGTCGCTGAGGGCGGCGTCGATGAGCCGGACGTAGAGGACGAACTGGCCGGTGGCGATGGTGAGGACGGGCAGCACCAGGCTTGCCGGGCTGGTCCGGCCGAGGGAGGGCAGCAGGCCCAGCGCCACGGAGAAGAGGAGCACGGCGAGCAGGGCGAAGAAGAAGTCCGGGACGGAATGGCGGAGTGAGCCGCCCCAGATGAAGAGGGAGCGGAGGGTCCGGCTGCCGGTCAGCTGGATGGCGGTGGCGGCCAGGACGGCCAGGAGGAGGCCGAGGAGGAAGGACCAGAAGGCAAGTTCGAAGGTGGCGGGGAGCCGTTCGGCGATCAGCGCCAGGGCCGATTCGCGCTGCCGGTAGGAGATGCCGAAGTCGCCGCGGAGCACGTTGCCCAGGACAGCCAGGTACTGCACGTGCAGGGGTTCGTTGAAGCCGAGGGCGCCGTTGAGGGCGTCCACCTCCGCGGCTGTGGCGTTGTCCGGCAGGAGCAGGCCGGCCGGTTTGCCCGTGGCCCGGCCCAGGATGAAGGCGAAGGTCAGCACGCAGAAGAGGGTGAAGACCGCTTGGCCTGTGCGTTTGATCAGGTACTGGGGCACTGTGCCCCCTCTCAGGAAGTTGTTGTTGCTTGCCCCTCGAACGGGGGTTCCGATGACAGCGTAAGGGCGGGTTTTGGGCTTTCGGCTGAGTTGACCGGAACGTCATCGAGGTTAAACATGTTGGAAACTTTTGAATACCAAATAACGCATTATTGGTGCTGGAAGTGTTGAAAGTGCATGCTTGGAATACCAAAAGGCATTTTCGGACCGAAAAAATGAGGAGGAGCGATGGCAAACCCCGAGCCTTCAGAGCCGGAAGCCGGCCTGTCCGAACGGGTGGCCGAGGCGTTGCGGGAACGCATTATTTCCGGTCGCCTTCCCGGCGGCAGCAAGCTCAATGAGCGGGAGCTGTCCGCGGAGCTGGACGTTTCCCGCATCCCCCTCAGGGAGGCCCTGCCGCTGCTTGAGGCTGAGGGGTTCATCCACTCGGAAGTGCGGAGGGGCAGCTTTGTGCACACCTTCACGCTGCGGGATGCCGTGGAGGTTTTTGACCTTCGCCTGAGGCTGGAGCCGTTCGCGGCGCAGTGCGCGGCGCTCCGGGTGGCGGGCGGCGCCAGCGCGGAAGACCTGCTGGCCTCGCTCGAGTATGCCCGGACCGGTGTCCCGGGGGAGCAGGCGTCCGGCCGCAACTCGGACCTGCACGAGGAGATCGTGCGCCTGGCGGACCACGACCTGCTGCGCCGGCTGTCCAGCCTGCTCAACGGCCGGGTCCGCTGGCTGTTCCGCCTGACACCGGAACGGGACACGCATGGGATGTGGGAGGAGCACGCCGAGCTGGTGCACGCGATCGCGGAGGGCCGGCCTGCGCTGGCCGAGGCCCTGGCCGGTGCGCATGTGGAGCGGGGGCGGCATGCCTCCCTTCCGCACCTCAGCGGGCGGCTGCCCAGCGAGCCAGTGCCCCGGCGTGCGCGCAAGACCCGCAGCCCTGCCTAGCTACTTCTTTTCGGTCCACTCCTTCCCACGACCCGACCCGAGGTGACCATGACACTTGTTCTTACTGCTTCAGTCCTTGAAACCCTGGCTGACATGCCGGCCACTATTGCCGCCGTCGAGCACGCTTTTGTCGCGATCGCGGAAGGCGGGGCCTGCCAGCCGGCGCCCACCTCCCTGCACCTGCCGTCGTCTGACGGGCGCTTCATCCTGATGGCCGGGCTCGGCGATGCCGAGGGGCTGGCCGGGGTGAAGCTGCTTGCCGACATTCCGGCAAACCGCGACGCCGGGCTGCCCACCCAGCGGTCCAGCATTGTGCTGTCGGACCAGCAGACGGGGGAGTGCCTGGCCCTGCTGGACGGCCGGGTGCCCACGCGGGTGCGCACGGCTGCCGCCAGCGCGGTGGCCAGCAAGCATTTGGCCCGGCCGAACAGTTCGACTCTTGGTCTGATCGGTGCCGGTGCGCTCGCGGTGGCGCATGTGGAGGCGATGCTTTCGGTGCTGCCGATTGACACTGTGGTGGTGTGGTCGCGCAGCGCCGCAACAGTGGAGGCATTCCGGGCGAAGATCAGCCACCTGCCGGTGAAGGTGGTGGCCGCCGGCGGGATCCGGGACGTGGTGGAGGCAGCTGATGTGCTGTGTACGCTGACGCCGTCGGTGGAGCCGCTGGTGAAGGGCGAGTGGTTCCTGCCGGGGCTCCATGTGAACGCCGTGGGCGCCCGCCCCCGTCCGACGCACCGGGAGATCGACTCCGAGGGCATGGCCCGGTCCAGCCTGTTCGTGGACAGCATCGCGACGGTGACCGAGAAATCCGGCGACCTGCTGATGGCTGTCGCTGACGGGGCAATTTCCGTGGGCGACATCCGGGGCGAGCTGGGGCAGGTTGCGGGCGGCCAGGTCCCCGGCCGCCGGGACGACGGGGACATCACCCTGTTCAACTCCGTGGGCATCGGCATGCAGGACGTGGCCATCGGGCGGCTGCTGTACGACGCCGCGGTTCAGCAGGGGCTTGGGGTGCGTGTGGACATGGCGGGGTGAGTGCCGCCGTCGTCCGGAAGCGTACGACGGCGGCGCTTGGGTCGGGCGGGCCGGCGGGTCGGGCGGCGGCCACAGCACACCTGTATCCTGACAAGGCAGGTTGAATGGCTACAGCGGCCATCAACCACGCTCGGTTCGCGGCCGGATGACGGTCCGGAATCCTGGGCCGTCGCCCTCCACGTCGTGGATCACCGCCGCAATCGTCAGTCGCCGATCGGCTCCCCTGACGCTTGGAACGGATCCTTATCACTACCGATACACCAGCTCCCGTGGGAAGCCCGACGCCGGCCCTCAAGCCCGAGCGCACAGCTGCGGTGGCTGATCCCGCCGTCGTGACCTGGGCCGAGGCCGGTGTCAGCAGGACCGCGCAGTGGCGTTCGGCGAACGGCAGACCGGCGCCGACCCGTGTCGAAGTGGTCACCGACTCCCTCACAGCCGATGATGCGAACCGGGTGGCGTCCCAGGGGATCGCGATGCTCTGGCACGGTGACTTCCACAACGCACGGCAGATCCTCAACGCGCTGGACCGGCGGGTAGGCGCCGGAAAGAAGATCGCAGGAACGCCGGCCGAAAAGTTCTACCGGCACCGCCAGTCCGCCTCGCACCGTGCGCGCATCCTCGGCCTGCTGCTGATTCCCCTTGATCCGGGCCCGGTGGTGCCGCTGCGCCGCGCACCGGACATCCGGGAAGCCGCTGCCGAAGCCTACGGTGACATCGGCGAATCCTCCGTGGTGTCCCTGCAGGAGCTGGTGGGGGCCATCGGCGCCCACGAGTGGCGGCGGAAGGGCGTCTACGTCGATGCCCTGCAGGACCGCATCCACCCGCACTATGGGACGTTCTTCCCGACGCGGAGTGAGTACGTGGACCTCGTGGCCGCCGCACCGCTGCCCTCCGACACGCTGGCGTTCGACGTCGGCACCGGCACGGGTGTGCTCGCTGCCGTCCTCGCGCGCCGTGGTGTCCACCGCGTGGTGGCCACGGACAATGAACCGCGTGCCGTCGCCTGCGCCGCTGAGAATTTCCGGAACCTCGGCGTCGAGGACCGTGCCGAGGCCGTCCTGACCGACATGTTCCCGCCCGGCCGGGCACCCCTCATCGTGTGCAACCCGCCCTGGATCCCGGCCACGCCGCATTCGTCCCTTGACAACGCCGTCTATGACCCCGGGAGCAGGATGCTGTTCCGCTTCCTGAACGAAGTCCCCGACCACCTGGAGCCGGGCGGTGAGGCCTGGCTTGTCCTCTCCGACCTGGCCGAGCACCTTGGCCTGCGGACGCGTGACGATCTGCTGGCCGCCATCGAGGCGGCCGGGCTGAAGGTGGCGGAACGGCTGGACACCAAGCCAACGCATCCGAAGGCATCGGACCGCGACGATCCCCTGTTCGAGGCGCGCGCAGCCGAGGTCACGTCGCTGTGGCGGCTTGTTCGCCGATAGTCCGGGGCATGAGGCGGAGACGACGGTTCACCTCGCCCAAGCGGCCGCCGTCGGGAATTACGACGGCGGCGCGTGGGCTGGGTGCCGAGCTATTACTGAAACTCCGATCCATATTGATGATCTGGGAGGTAAAAGCAGTCAGACATAAAGTGGATTTCCAGGGTGTTTGATGACCGCACGTCAAAGGACAGGAAGATATACCCGCCGTCCGTATGTGCCAATTCGAGCCGATCAACCCCGTTGGTGAAGTGGTTATCGCCAGGCTTCCATCCCTCGGCTGTCATGTGCTTGAGGACGTCATCCAGAAGTTGAGTCTGGTCCACCTCGCCGCTGAGCTCGATCCACCTCCAATCATCGGACTTCCATTCCCCGTCGTGGCTGTTGTCCTTAGGACGCGCACAGCTGGATAGCTCATCGGGGGCATCCGAAGTCAGGACGGATGCTTCCGGATACATTGCCTGTATTTCATCCACTGCGGAGCTGATCATCGGCTTGACCTCCCTCAACGTTTCGCTCTGGTCGGTGCGTAGTACTGGCACGCAGGAGGTCAAAGCTGGTGCCAAGACCAATGCGCAGAGGGCTGCAATAAGACCGCTTTTCATGTGTCCTTTCGGGTGGCTATACGGGCCTGATTGCTTCAGCAGTATGGATGGCTCCGTGAAGCGTAGAGAAGTGGCTCGTGGCCGGATCTGGTCAGCGCTGCAGGCCGGCCCTGATCTGGATAAGGGTGAGGTCCAGCAGCGGCGTGGGAACGTTGAGCTCCCGGGCCCTGCCGGCGAGGTCGCCGAGGATGTGCTCGGATTCCGAAGGCAGTCCTGCGGTTAAGTCCCGGTACAGGGAGGACGTGAAGGCCGATCCCGGCTGGGTGAGTATGCCGACCGCCTGTGCATGAGCGGCGTCGGAAACGGGGTGGCCTGCCGCGGCGGCCACGGCTTCGGTTTCGCTGATGGCCTCCAGGATCCTGGACTCACCGCCGGCCTCGAGGATCCGTCCCACTGGCGCCCGGAACAGGCAATTGACGATCCCCGCCGCAGCGATGAATGCCCACTTGTCCCACAGTGCGCCCATGACGTCGTCCACTACCGAGAAGTCGACGCCGGGCACGTCCAGAGCCTCAGAAGCCTCCGGTGGGACAGGGTTTCCGTTCAGCCCGCCCACCATGAGGGAAGTGAGGGGCATCTGCTGGCGGACCACATCGCCGTCGAGGGTGGCGACGATCCGGGCCAGGCCGCCGAGCACTTGGCCCGGGAACAGCTGCTCAAGCCGGTCCACGTGGGCCATGCCGTTGAGGATGGGAACGATGCTGGTTCCAGGCCCGACGAAAGGGCCCAGCTCGCCGACGACGCCCTCGAACGCGGTGGCTTTGACCGTGACGAGGATCAGATCGAAGGCCTCTGACCCGTCCGGTGCGGTGATGGTTTTTACCGGGTTCGTCCGGTCAGCGGTGGGGGAGATGAAGCGCAACCCGTCGCGGCGGAGGATCTCCTGCTTGCGCGGCCGCACCAGATACGTGACATCCCGTCCCGCTTCCTGCAGGAGCGTTCCGAACGCCCCGCCCGTGGCTCCGGCTCCGACGACGAGTATCCGCATGGGTGCGTACCTTTCCGGTTATTCAGGGATGTTGAACGGGCACAGGAGCCAGGGAACAGCTAATGAGGCTTCGTATCCGATGTTCCAAGGCTATGCGGTTTCAGCAGGACCCATGGGCTTTCGGTCAGGCATTGGGAGCCGTACTGGTTCACGTGGTCGACCGGCGGTCACGGCACACCGGTACCCTGACAAGGGCAGGTTGAATGGCTCCAGCGGCCATCAACCAAGCTCGGTTCGCGGCCGTCCTGACGGACATGTTCCCGCCCGGTCGGGCACCGCTCATCGTGTGCAAGCCGCCCTGGATTCCGGCTACGCCGCATTCGTCCCTGGACAACGCCGTCTATGACCCCGGGAGCAGGATCCTGTTCCGCTTCCTGAACGAAGTCCCCGACCACCTGGAGCCGGGCGGTGAGGCATGGCTTGTCCTCTCCGACCTGGCCGAACACCTTGGCCTGCGGACGTGTGAGGATCTGCTTGCCGCCATCACGGAAGCTGGGCTGAACGTGGTGGAACGGCTGGACACCAAGCCAACGCATCCGAAGGCATCGGACCGCGACGATCCCCTGTTCGAGGCGCACGCGGCCGAGGTCACGTCGCTGGGGCGGCCTGTTCGCAGGTAGTTCGAGGATCGTTGGAGAGATTCATACTACGGCTTGGTTACTACGACGTCCTTGGCGTCTTGCCGCGTCGGACCATGCGAGCGCCGCAGCACTGTCGCTGCTTATCAATTCGACAGGGACGTCAACGTCGGCCTGAAGCCGCTCCTGACGGTGGTGGACATCGACGATGCGGCAAGTAAGGCGCCGTCCTACCGGGCCCGGAGCAACACAGCAGTTTAAGACTTGCCAGCGGCTGGCGTGGTGAATTACGACGTCGGCTCGGTGGCTTTGCGCGGCAATGTTGCTGCGGGTAACTGACGGCCCTGCGGAGGCATAGCGGTGTGCATCGTCCTAGTCACGGCATACGCGTATCGGTTGGCGCCCTTTAGGGTGTAGACATGGGGTCTGATTCACCCTGTCTACTCGGCGATTACTCTTCGTGACTTTCTTCGTGTTCCCGTTGCTTCTAGAAGGTTTGTGAGGTCGCGCATGTCGAGGAATCCGGCCACATCGATGGAACCATCAGGAAGGACGCGTATATCAATACGGTTGGCGGCAATCTCTGGGCGATAGGAGCTGTATCGATCGGAGATGTGGATGAAGCGTTGGTTTGTGGAACCGACCAATGCTCGGTCTGTTTCCTGGTTCCATGCCTGATAGGGGCCGTCGACGAGCAGGTCGATCGAAGCAAGAAAGCTCTTGGTGTCTTGACCCCTGCCCCGGAGTGTCTCGTACTCGTAGCCGGAGAAAACGATGACTCCGAGCCCAAGTTCTTGCGCCTTCCTGGCCAGCGTCGCTCCAGCGGCAGGCTGGTCAAACGGCTCACCGCCGATGAGCGTAAGACCCTCTACTTGGCTAGCTAAGGCACCTAGAACGATGTCGCTGGCCGTCATGTCGCGTCCGCCGCTCTGGCTGAAGAGGTGCGGATTGATGCACCCCGGGCAGCGGATGGTGCAGCCCTGGAACCAGACGGCGCTGCGCAACCCTGGGCCCTCAGCGGTTGTACCGTGCAGGACTCGGGCAACGCGCAGCACGTTGGTGGTCAAAGGTCGAGTCGACGGGACGCTTGGTTGGCGCTTCGCCGGGTCGGCTGCGGCGGGGCCTGGCCGGCTGCGCTGGACCCGTCCCCGAAGGCAAGCTTTTGCCGGTGTGGGATCAGAAGGTGCGGCTGTACTTGGGCCTGGGACATGAGCTGCTCAAAGGAACTGAACTGTCCTCGACTTGTCCGTGCCTCCACAATACGTTCGGCGGTGGCGTAATCGATGCCCAAGGCAGCCAGGTCCTGGGCCGATGCGGCGTTGACGTCAACGGTGGCCAACGGCGCACTTTGAGGTGTAGGGAAGTGGGTCGGCGGGGCGGGTTGGGCAGCGGGAGTGGGAGTTGTGGGGACGGCAGACCTGAAGGCAGCCGCCGCAGCAGCGTGGGGGTCAGAACCTGTGTGTGTGTTGACCGGCGGAGCGGAGGTGCCAGCCTGGGCGTACCACTTGGTATCGCCCGCGTGGGCCTTCCACACCAGCCACTTCCGGTTTGTAATGAATGAGGCCACGAGTCCGCCGATGAACGTAAGGAACCACGTCCATCCCCAGATGGTGCTCGCGGTGGAGGTGATGGGTGCTTCTTTTGTGCCGCTCTCAAAGAATCCAGTCGCCACCATAAGGCCGAGCCCAAGTACCAGGAATCCAATTCCCATCTGGATCCAAAGCTTGTTCTTGGCTTTCACCCCGCGGATGAGGAATACGACGCCTGTGAGGAAGCCAAAGGAGAGGATGCTCCAGAGGACTCCGGCGCTGTTGCGCATGCGCCACGTACGTGAACACAGTTTCTCTTCGGGCGTCATCGTCCGTTGTCCCCTTCGTGCTGTAGTTCTTGAGTTGCGGTTTCTTGAATGGTGGCGGTCTGGAAGTACGCAGGTGTCAGGCGGGAATCCGCGATGACTGCGTCAGGCAGGAGGGCCTGAATAGCTGCCAGTTCGTCCGCACACGTCGGGCCCGGGCCGCTGGCCTCGGCGGTGATGGATCCGGAGGCTGAAACGGTGACGGTTATGAACTTTTTTTGCATCATGTCGCCTGTTCGAAAACGAGTTGGACTTCGCCGTTGGCAGCGGTCTGCGAGACCAGGGTCATCCCCATCTCGGCGGCCCGGGCGTGCAGAGACGCGATTGTCCTCTGCTGTAGGAGCGCTCCCACGCTCATGTCCAAGGCGGCCAACATGTTGTCCGTAATTTGGTCCTCGGCGTGGTCGACCCGTCCAAGGAAAACCTCGCCGATCCGCTGAAAAGTGATCCGTCCGTAGGGGCTGTCACCCGTCATACGGCCTTCGGCGACGCTGAGTCTGGTGGCGCCCATGGCCAGAAGCGCGTCGTGCAGGAGCTGCTGGTCAGTGATCCGAGTGGTTTTGCACTTTTCGCATAGATCAGTGCGGCCGGCTTCACGGATCGCGGCGATCGCGGCGATCCCGATGGGGATGAGGAGAACTTCAAGGCTCATGGCTGCCCTAGTCCCCGAAGTCGATCTGCCGGCCGCCGCGCCAGGAGTTGACGTCCGCGGTGGCTGCCGAGCCTATTGTGGAGTAATCGCCCCGGGAGCTGGTCGATGTAGCTGCCACGGCCCGCTGGGAGGCCCATTCGCGGACCCCGTTGATCTGCTCCGCTTGGGTGACTGACAAGGGGACCGTGTTGCTGATCGCCCGGCGCAGGTCTTTTTCGCTGAGCTTCCGGCGCTCGGAGAAGGCCTCGAAGCAGGCACTGACAACTGCTTCTGCGATCTCGGCCCCGGAGAACCCTTCTGTTTGTTCCGCCAGGAAGCCCAGCGAAGCGTCGGTGATTTCAAAATCCCCGCTGGCTTCAGATTCGGGAACTAGCCTCTTCTCTAGCTGGATCCGCCAGATGTGGACGCGTTCCTCGGTGGTTGGGAGATCGACGAAGAAGATCTCGTCGAAGCGGCCCTTGCGGAGGAATTCCGGCGGAAGGGAATCAATTTTGTTCGCGGTGGCGATGACGAAGACCGGGTTTTTCTTCTCCTGCATCCAGGTAAGGAACGTCCCGAAGACGCGTTGGCTGGTGCCGGAGTCTCCGCTGCCGCTCGAACCGAAGCCTTTCTCGATTTCGTCGATCCACAGGATGGACGGGGAGACTGCCTCGGCCAGCCTGAGGGCTCCCCGCATGTTCTGTTCGCTGGAGCCCACGAGACCGGAGAAGACGCGGCCGACGTCGAGGCGGAGCAGGGGTAGTCCCCAGAGCGTGGCCATACAGGTCGCGGTTAGGCTCTTGCCGCAGCCGGGGATGCCGGTGATGAGAACACCTTTTGGTGCTGGGATGGACCAGCGCTGTGCTTCGGGCAGCCAGGAGCCGTTCCGCTTCTCCAACCATTTCTTCAGATTTTCCAGCCCTCCGACGTCGTTCATCGTGCCCTCTGGCGTGATGAACTCCAGCAGCCCTGACTTCCTAATGGTCTGGCGCTTTTCGTCGAGGACCAACGCGATATCCGAAGCGTCCAGCCGGCGGTCTGAGGCAATTGCGCGGGCGAAGGCGTTCTCCGCCTCGCCCAGAGTCAGACCCTGTGCTGCCTGGATTAGCCTTTGGCGTTCGTCCGTGTTCAGGTCAACGACGATGGAAGCGGCGTTCGCGCTGACTATCTCATCGAGCACACCTTCGATTTCCCCTGCTGTCGGCAAGGGAAGATCAACAACGGTTACTTCCTTCTCCAGATCCGCTGGCAGCGTTAGGGCTGGCGAAACGATGATGAGGGTGTGCGGGACTTCTCCGGTACGAAAGGCGGTCGCGGCGTCCTGGACTGCCCGCACCATCGTCGGCTCCGCCGGCCGCCCCTGCGACCCCAGGAAGTGGTGGAGATCGAAGAACACGAAGATGGTGGGCTCTGGTGTTTTGGTGGCCTCGACGAGGGCAACATCCGGGGCGGTTGGCTTTCCCGCCTGGCCAGGTGCATGCAGTCCCCTGGAAACCGTGTAGGCAGTGACCCTGCGTTGACGGCGAAGGTCCGGGCTGACAGCTACGGCTTCAGCAGCAGCGATCACCCTGTCACCTTCGTGGGTCTCCACGAGAAGGATCGGATGCCGAGCCCGGATCAGCTCTGTCAGAGTGGCCCCGAACTTCAGCGGCATTTTGGAATTCATGTCGACCCCCAACGTTACTTTTGTCACAACTGGAGGAAGCATATCCCAGCCAAGCAACACCAGTAGCGCTTCGAACGGGCGTGAATGCCCGGCGTCCGTCGGCAAGTAGCCCAGAAAAGCAAAGGCGTGAATGTCCGTTGGAAGGACAGGGGACGCTGCGCCTTCTGAAGGAACTGACCCGAGGTCACATGATCAGCTCCTCGGGACAAGTCGCCGCGACTCTGGAATATGACCTACCGCGCAGGATTGCCTCAAGATTGCCCCAGGTTTACCGTCGCCGTTGACTACCGAAGGATAGTGTCTCTTCGGGGGAAATCGACGACGCTGCTGATGCGTCAGAGGTGCTACTCCGACCGTTCCACGAAATGTGTCTAGGAGAATCGTGAAATACCGCAGCATTGCAGCGCCGCTACTCTTGCCTATCGTTACTTTCGGAATCTACTCCTTGGTTTGGAGTGTGAAAACGAAGAATGAAATGAATAAGTACGGCACGGCTATACCCACCGCGTGGTTGCTGCTCGTGCCCATCGCCAATATCGTCTGGCTGTGGAAATATTCAGTGGGTGTCGAGGTTTTCACGCGTCGAGGTATGGGGCGTCACGCGGCGTTTTGGTTGATACTCCTTCTCGGTACCATCGGCCCCGCGATCGTGCAGCACGAATTCAACCGGAAGATCGCACCGGCCGCGGTCGCCGTTCCTGTTACCTCCTGACGCGGCACGCCCTGTAACCGGAAGCAGGAGCTGAATCGGGTCAGCATGACAACGTAGCCATCTAACGGCCGTTGACTTGTGAATGCTTCTACCCCGCCACCGCCGCCTTCGCCTCCTGCTTGGCCGCCATCCATTCGCTCATCCACGGAGCGCGGACGCTGGACGTGATCCGGCAGTCGGCCACGAACGTTCCCTTCGCGCCGGCGTCGATCCAGTCCGTGAGCGCGGAAAGGTCCGCCAGTGACCGGATGATCGCCGACTCGGCACCGAGTGCGCGGGCGATGCCGCTGAAGTCCACCTCGGGGATCAGCATGGGCTTTTCGGTCAGGCCCTGGGAGCCGTACTGGTGGATTTCGGCTCCGTAGGCGGCATCGTTGTAGATCACCACGACGGCGCTGCTGGCCGCACCGATGAGCGATTCGAGGTCGGACAGGCCCATCAGGAAACCGCCGTCGCCGGAGGCCAGCACCAGCGTGCGGCCGTCCTCCACGGCGCGGGCCGCCCCGACGGCGCTGGCAAGGCCCAGCCCGATCGCCTGGTAGGCGGTCCCCACCATCACCAGGTCCTGCGGCCGCGGGATGCGCCAGTACATGGGTGCCCAGCCGACGAAGTGCCCGCCGTCCTGGACCACCATGCGGCGCTCCGGCAGCACGGCATCCAGTGCCGTGGCCAGGGAGCGCGGGTCCAGCCGGCCGTCCGGGGTCTCGTCGGAGCCCGGGTGGTGCGCCGGTCCTTCGGCCAGGCGCCTGCGGGCTTCCGAGCGCCAGGCTTCTCCGTGACCGGCGTCAGGCGAGGCCGGGCCATCCAGCATCCCCAGGATGCGTCCCGCAGCAGACTTCACGTCCGCGCTGACGAACGTATCCACCCGGGGGTGCGTGGGCTGCAGGGCGGCATCGATCTGGATGACGGTGGCGTCCGGGCCGAGCAGGTGCCCGAACCGCATGGTGAAGGGGCTCAGGCTCGCCCCGGCCACGAGGACCACATCGGCCTCACCCATGAGACCGGCCGCGGTGTCCGTGCCGAAACCGCCGGCGACGCCCAAGTACCCCTCGCCTTTGAGAAGGTTGAGCGCCAGGGCGGTTCCGGCGGTCAGTGCGCCGAGGCGGTCGGCGAGCTCCCGGAGCTCCGGGCCTGCTCCGGCGAGATGCGCACCGCGGCCGGCGAGGAGCAGCGGCCGCTTCGCCCCGGCGAGCAGGCGGGCCACCTGCCCCAGGCCGCCGTCGACGTCGTCCGTCACCTGCGGTGCCAACGGCGCCGGAAGTTCCTCGTCCCCAGCCTCGAGTGCCGCGAGGTCGTAGGGGATGGCAATGACGACGGCGGTGCGCCTGGTGAGTGCGTACTCCACCGCCTGCTGCGTAATGGCGCCCGCGGCGTCGCGGGTGACGGTGAAGGTGGCCGCGCCGAGGCCTGCGGCGATGGCCGCCTGGTCCACGTCCTGGGGCCGGACGCCGCTGGTCGGGGCGTCCCCGGTGACCAGCACCACGGGGATCTGGGCCTGGACCGCCTCCGCGAGGGCGGTGAGTGCGTTGGTATAGCCGGGGCCGTAGGTGGTGGTGCCCGCTGCGAGACGTCCCGAGGCCCGGTAGTAGGCGTCGGCCGCGGCGATGGCGGCGCCTTCATGGCGGACGGCGGAGAAGCGGAGGCC
The DNA here is from genome assembly GCF_040812005.1 of Arthrobacter sp. HS15c. Taxonomy (NCBI): domain Bacteria; kingdom Bacillati; phylum Actinomycetota; class Actinomycetes; order Micrococcales; family Micrococcaceae; genus Arthrobacter; species Arthrobacter sp. HS15c. Next base: position 3,990 of record NZ_JBFOHM010000015.1, on the reverse strand, counting down.
CAGCTTTTCCGCGGCGTCCAGGAAGTAGACGTTGCCGTTGCCCATCACACCGAAGACATCGCTGAGATAGCTGCTGAGAACCTGCGCCACGCGGCCGGAGACGGTAAGTGAAGTCATGCAGGAATCATCTGGCTTGGTTTCCAGATAGGCAACAGAGATGAGTTTGACTGGGATATTTGGCAGGGCAGTGCGGGCATTAGTGAAAATATGCCCACCTGTGGCGCGCATCACCTGCGTTTACTCCGAGGGGCGCGATTCCTGCTCCGTCAGCCGGCTCAGGAGACCGTCGTAGCGTGGCGGCATCAGTTCAACCACGGAGATGGCCGTGCTGGTCCGCTGGATTCCGTCGATGGCCAGGATCTGGTTGGTGATGCGGTAGAGATCGGCCGTACTGCGTGCCACCACCTTGGCCATCAGGTCCGCGTCGCCGGTGGTGGCGTGCACCTCTATGACCTCCGGGATGGCAGCGAGCCCGTTTTCCACCGCTCCCGCCAGGGTCTGGCTGATGGCCAGTGAGAGGAAGGCCATCAGGTCATAGCCAAGGGCGGCGGGGTCCAGCCTGCGGCTGAAGGAGCGGAGGGCGCCGCTGCGCTCGAGCCGTGACAGCCGGGCGTGGACCGTGTTCCGTGCGACGCCGAGCGTCCGCGAGAGTGCCAGGGCGCTGGCTTCGGGGTCCTTGTCGAGGGCGAGGATGATCCTGCCATCGAGGGAATCCAGGGTGCGAGAGTTCTGGATGGTCATATTTTCACCACAGTCAGTAGAAGTTAAGCAGAAGTCCCAATGGGTTGAGCGTATCTTGCATTGTGGGCCGGGTCACAACCATGATCGGTCCTCATGACCCGTGATCAGCTCCTGACCGCACCGGACCGCGCGCTCCCCGCCCTTCGCGGCGCGGTGGCCGGACTTCCGCCCTACGTCCCGGGCCGGCGCAGCGCCGGCCTGGACATTGCAGCCCTCGCCAGCAACGAAAGCCACTACGAACCACTGCCCGCTGCCGCCACTGCGGTGGCCGCGGCGGCCGGTACGATGAACCGCTACCCGGACAGTGCCGCCGTCGAACTCCGCGAACGGCTTGCCCGCCACCTCGGCGTCACGGCCGGAGAGGTGGCGGTGGGACCCGGCAGCGTCGGCGTCCTCCAGCAGATCATCACCGGCCTGTGCGACGCCGGGGATGAGGTGATCTTCGCGTGGCGCTCCTTCGAGGCCTACCCCATCCTGGTTGAGCTGGCAGGGGCCCGGCCGGTCCGCGTTCCGCTGGACACCGAAGAGGGCCACGACCTCGATGCCATGGCCGCGGCCGTCACTGCCCGCACGAAGGTGATCCTGCTCTGCACCCCCAACAACCCCACGGGCGTGCCGATCAGCCACGAACGTGTGGAGGCATTCCTGCAATCCGTCCGTTCCGACATCCTCGTGGTGATCGACGAGGCCTACGTGGAATACGCCGAAGCGGGGAGCGGCCCCGATTCCCTGGCGCTCTACCGCCGGTACCCGAACGTCTGCATCCTGCGCACGTTCTCGAAGGCGTACGGACTCGCCGGCCTGCGCGTGGGCTACGCCGTGGCGGCGCCGACCATCGCTGAGGGACTGCGCCGGACCGCCCTGCCCTTCTCCGTGAGTGCGCTGGCCCAGAAGGCAGCCATCGCGTCGCTGGACGCCGGGGACGAGATGGAAGCGCGGGTGGCCGCGGTCAAGCAGGAGCGCGCCCGGATGGCCGCGCAGCTCGAAGCCCAGGGCTGGAAACTGCAGCCGAGCCAAGGCAACTTCCTGTGGATCCGTGCCGATGACAACCTCCAGGCGACGCTGGTGGCCGCGTTCGACGCCGCCGGCATCCTGGTCCGGGCGTACCAGGGCGACGGCGTGCGGATCACCGTTGCCGCCCCCGGCTCCAACGACCGCGTACTCCGGCTCCTTGAAGCCCACGCAGCTTGACAATCGACTTTCCTGTTACGCCAATCCGTTCCACCTACAACCAGAGGAATCCCCATGGAACAACAGACAATGACGTCTGGCCGCGCACTGGGCGCGGCACTCAAACCCCGCCAGCTCACCATGATGGGGCTCGGAAGCGCCATCGGCGCGGGCCTGTTCATCGGCTCCGGCGCCGGCATCCAGGCCGCCGGCCCGGCCGTGCTGATCTCCTACCTCGTGGCCGGCACCCTCATCATCCTGGTGATGTGGGCGCTCGGTGAGATGGCCGCCGCCAACCCGGACAGCGGTGCCTTCTCCGTCTATACCGCCAAGGCCTACGGGCCGGTGGCCGGTGCCACGGTGGGCTGGCTCTGGTGGCTGCAGCTGGTGGTGGTCATCGCGGCCGAAGCCCTCGGCGCGGCAGGCCTGCTGTCCACCATTTTCCCGGCCCTGCCGGTGTGGCTGATGGCGTTCGTGTTCATCGTGGTGCTCACCGCCGTGAACCTGACCAGCGTGAAGAACTTCGGCGAGTTCGAGTTCTGGTTCGCCCTGCTCAAGGTGGCAGCAATCGTCGGGTTCCTCCTGGTGGGCGCTGCCCTGCTCTTCGGCTGGCTGCCGGGCGTGCAGTCCCCGGGCCTGGCCAACTTCACCGGTGCCGGCTTCGCACCGAGCGGTTTCGCCGGGATTGCCACGGCACTGTTCGTGGTGGCTTTCGCGTTCGGCGGCACCGAGATCGTGTCCGTGGCCGCAGCCGAGACCGCCGAGCCGGCCCGCAGCGTGAAGAAAGCAGTCAGGACCGTCCTGTGGCGCATCCTGGTCTTCTACATCGGTGCGATCTTCGTGATCGCGGCGGTGGTTCCGGTGGGTTCGGCGGGGCTGAAGAGCCCGTTTGCCGCCGTGCTGGACGCCGCGGGCATGCCCGGCGCGGCCACCGCTATCACCCTGGTAGCCGTGGCAGCACTGCTCTCCGCCCTCAACGCCAACCTCTACGGCGCCTCCCGCATGGCGTTCTCCCTTGCGGAGCGGGGCGAAGCACCACGCTTCCTTGCGTCCGTGTCCAAGGCCCGGGTCCCGGTTGTCGCCGTCCTGGCCAGCGTCGCTTTCGGCGTGGTCACGGTTGTGCTGGAGCTGGCGTTCCCCGAGAAGGTCCTGCCCGTCCTGCTCAACATCGTGGGCTCGACATGCCTGCTGGTGTGGACGTCCGCGCTGCTGGCCCAGCTCGCGCTGCGCCTCCGCGCCGACCGCGACGGGACAGAGCTTCCCCTGCGGATGCCCGGCTTCCCGTGGCTCACAGTGTTTGGTCTGGTCATCCTCGCCGCGATCTTCACGGTGGGCTTCATCGGCGAGGATTCCCGTCCCCAGCTCCTGAGCACGTTCGGGCTCGTGGCGCTCCTGGCGGTGGCGAACTGGGTCCACCACCGCTCGGGCAAGGTTGGGCCGGTTGTCGAGGCTTCGGATGATGCCAAGCAGCCGGCGCTCGTCGACTAATCAGGTGCTTTGAACCCACTTCGCGGGTTCAGGGCAAACGTCGGGCGCGTCCGGCTTTGGCCGGCCGCGCCTTCCTCCCCGTCAGCGACGGCCTGTTGCGCGGCTGCGGTCCGGGCGTGTGACCCACTCCATAGTGTGCGGTTCCGGCTGATTACCCGGGCTGGGAATACGGACGGTCCCAGAAATCCCTGTGTATTCAGGGATTTCGGGGGTTAGGGACCTCCCCTGGTGTGGATTTGTCGTGGGGGTTCCGGCCGTGTATTGTTTTCTGAGTCGCCGCCGCTGATGCGGAAAAAATGCGACAAACCCCCTTTCTTCAACAGCCTGGAAATGGCACGCTTTGTAGCGTGCCGGATGCGGGTGGGGCCGGTTCGCCGGGGCAGGTAATCGCGGAAACGCCGATTTGCAAAGCTCCTGAAGGCCGGGTAAGTTTGAGAGGTTGCTCCGGAGCGATCCACGGCCGTTTGATTGGTTGTGGTGGTGCCGGGTGTGTCTGTTGTTTGAGAACTCAATAGTGTGCCAAGTTTGTTGATACCAATTTATTGTATTGAATTGGTTGAATTGACCAGGTTATGCCACCCCGTGGTGTGG
>NZ_JBFOHM010000014.1:0-109238 GCF_040812005.1 Arthrobacter sp. HS15c | reverse complement strand
CTGTTCCCTGATCAGCGAATCCAGGGACTCAACCCACTCGGCGGTCTCTTCCGGATCACGATCAGGCAGCTGGTTAGTCAACCCGCTGAGGATATGGGAGGTATCTTCTCCTGCAGCCACGTCCAACCTCTCTTTGCGCGCATTCATCGGCGCCCCCAGGCCGGGCAGGGTGTGTCCGGCGTGAATGCGACGTGTGCGACGTATCGGTTACAACAGCCCGGTCATGTGCGCCGGGCAGGGTCCTATCACGCCTATGTCTGCATAGAGTTCCAGGGCGGTCGCCCCGCAGGCATAGTTGTCACCGATCACTCTAGCTGTGACTCCAGCGCGATGCGTAGCCGCGCCTTCGGCACCGCTGTTGTATTTCGCCGTCATACTGGTTGTGTGACGAAAAGCCGCTGCGATGCGGGTTGGCGGTGCCGGATGTGACGCAGAATATGGCGGATCGCGGTACGGGCAGCTTGAAGCGCAGGCACAAAGGGTGTTGGCTTGGAGTAATGGAAATCACTATGCGCACTGCATGTATTAGGCATTGGAGGAACACGTGAGCGAGGCCGACGCCGCCACTTCGGTAAATGTGGCGGAAAAATTGGGTTTCAAAAACGGGGATCTGATTCAGGAGTTCGGTTACGACGACGACGTCGATTTCGACTTACGTGACGATATTGAGGACCTGACCGGGTCCGAACTCCTGGACGAGGACGACCACGACGTCGTTGACGCTGTCATCTTCTGGTGGCGCGACGGCGACGGTGACCTGGTCGACACGCTCATGGATTCCCTGACCACCCTGAGCGAGACCGGAGTTGTCTGGGTCCTGACTCCCAAGTCCGGGCGGAAGGGTTATGTCTCTCCCGCCGAAATACAGGAAGCAGCACCCACGGCCGGGCTTCACCTGACCACCTCCGCCGGCGTTTCCAAGGACTGGAGCGCAACCCGGCTGGTCAGCAAGAAGAATAAGTGACGTCCGGACTCGCCGCTGGCGGCTTGACCCTGCAGGGGAGCACGGACCTGCCGGTCCCTGCCGTCGGCGAGTCCGCACCGGACTTTGAGCTGGCCAATCAGTATGGTGAGCCCGTCCGGCTGTCATCCTTCCGCGGCCAGAACGTCGTCCTGGTCTTCTATCCGTTCGCGTTTTCCGGCATTTGCACGGGCGAGCTGTGCGAGATCCGTGACAACCTTGGGGACTTCGAGGATGCCAACGCCACTGTCCTGGCCGTCTCTGTGGACAGTAAATTCAGCCTGCGGGCCTATGCGGAGCAGGAAGGCTACAGCTTCGACCTGCTCGCGGACTTCTGGCCCCACGGCTCGGTAGCCAGCGAGTATGGCGTCTTTGACGCCGGGAGCGGCATGGCACGGCGCGGAACTTTCATCATCGACGCCTCGGGTGTTATCCGTTACGTGGTGGTAAACCCCCGCGGCCAGGCCCGCGACCTGTCCGCCTACCGTGAAGCCTTGGCGGGCCTGGACCGGGCCTGACAACAGATGGAGCCGCGCAGGCACGGAGTAGGGCTGACGGGGTTTGCCAGCCTGCCTGTTGCCGGCCCTGCCGCCCTGTCAGCCGCTGATCTCGAAGTCCTCGACCGGATCCGTAACCTTCTCGCCGGCAAGCGCATCGCGCTGTTGACCGGTGCAGGGTTGAGTACTGATTCGGGGATTCCCGACTACCGGGGTCCCGATTCGGCGCCGCGGTCACCCATGACGTACCAGGAGTTCGTTGGTGACCCGGCCAACCGGCAACGGTACTGGGCCCGGAACCACATCGGCTGGTCGCACCTCCGGCATGCCGATCCCAATGCGGGGCACCGTGCGGCGGCAGAACTGGAGCGCCGCGGCCTGCTCACCGGCCTCATTACCCAGAATGTGGACCGCCTGCACGAAGAAGCCGGCAGCGTCAACGTCGTTGACCTTCACGGCCGCTTCGACCAGGTTGTCTGCCTGGAGTGCCGCCGCACGTATTCGCGGCGCCTGCTCGCGGGAATGTTGGAGGAGCTCAATCCAGGCTTCCTGGAACACGCCAGCGCGTCCGGTCTGGTGGAGATGGCCCCGGACGCTGACTCGACCGTTGAGGACCAGGCCCTGATTGGCAGCTTTGTCGTGGCAGTCTGCCCGGCGTGCGGAGGCACGCTCAAGCCGGACTTCGTCTATTTCGGCGAAAACGTTCCGAAGGACCGGGTAGCGCGGTCCTACGCGATGGTGGACGACGCCGACGTGCTCCTGGTTGCGGGATCCTCACTCACGGTGATGAGCGGGTTGAGGTTCGTCCGGCACGCCGCCAACGACGGAAAACCAGTTGTCATCATCAACAGGGGAGCCACCCGCGGGGACGACCGCGCCACTATCAAGCTCCATGCCGGCGTCAGTGAATCGCTGGCGTGGCTGGCCGAGGAACTGCCGCCGTTGTGAAACGCCGGTGCGGAGCCGTTTATGCTGCCGATTCGCTTTTGGCCAGCACCCTCAGGTAGAGTCTATGTTCGTTGGTTGACGCGCAGTGACGCGGAAATCAGCCCCATGGGTCTTTAGCTCAGCTGGTAGAGCGCCACGTTTACACCGTGGATGTCATCGGTTCGATCCCGGTAGGACCCACCAGGCAAAACCCCGTTGTTCCAGTCCACACGGCAGGAACGGCGGGGTTTTTTGGTGCCTGCTTTATTGTCAGTGCCCGCCCGTACGGTGCAGGCATGGAACATGTGGTGCTGATGACATCAGCAAGCGGAGCGCCCACAACGGTGGTCACCAGCGGAAGAAAGTGGGCCGTCAGCGCCGAACCCGTCCGGTGGTTTGAACGCGTCAGCTGGTGGGAAGCCCAGCGGCGCATGCCCCGGGGATTGAGCCGTGTGGACGTAGAGGTCCTGCAGGTCCAGGTACGGCTGGGAAGCAATCCCAATTCGGCATTGACCACCATGACACTGGTGCGGGACGGGCTCGGCGGCAGCTGGAGGCTCAGGGGGTCCGTGGCGGACGCGGCCTGAGTGAGTTCCGTCCGGGCATTGGAAAACCCTCCACCGCGACTATTGGGGGATGCCGCGGTGGAGGGTCTGAGATGAATATACCGTGAACTCCCGGAAACAAAAAATGTCACGTGCGCAATGCGCCATGTTTTTCGCCGACGTGTCATAAAGGCCAACCGGCCGCACCTTCCAGCCATTATGATGGTTTGTGTTCAGTGGAATGAACACTGTGACTCACCACCGCACTGGCGCGCCGATTGAAGGAGAATCATGGCCGATTCCCGTACACCCCGATCCTCCGACGGCTTGGGGAGCGCGTCGCCTGCGCCGGCGGTCACTCGCGCCGCCGCGGTCCTGGAGGCCTTGGCAGCCTCAGCCACCGGCCGGTTGACGCTCAGCGACCTGTCCCGCGAACTCGGTATTCCCAAATCCTCCACTTCCAACCTGATGCTTGCACTCGAGGAAGCACGGCTGATCAACCGCCAGGGCGCCGACTTCACCCTGGGCCGCAAACTTGTGGAACTGGGTGCTGCTTACTTGAGCCGGCTCGACGAAGTCCAGGAGTTCTACCGCTTCTGCGAGCAGGCGCCCACCCTTTCCGGCGAGACGGTCCGCATCGCGATGCTGGACGGAACCAACGTGATATACCTTGCCCGGTATGAGGGCCATCCTGCCGTGCGGCTTACCTCCAACATTGGCGACAAGATGCCCGTTTCGCTCTGCGCTGTTGGAAAAGCGTTGATCGCCCGGCTCCACGACCACGACATTGACGCCATGTTCGCCGATGATGACGAGCTTCCTGTCCTGACCCCTAAGTCGCTTAGGACCGGAGCGGAGCTCAAGGCCCAGCTTGAGACGATCCGCGAGCAGGGTTACGCCTTCGAGGACGAGGAATCCACCACGGGAGTGGTCTGCCTGGCCGTCTCCGTGCCGACCCGGGGTGCACACGGTCCCAGTCTTGGCCTGTCCGTGACCGCCCTCAAGGCGACATATTCCGCGGAACAGGGCGCCCAGATGGTCAAGGAACTTAAGGAGCTGGCCCGATCCCTGGGCAACCCCATGGGCTGACTGCACCCAAAATACGGGCAGCTGCGTCGCAAAACGAAGAAATTTCAGCCGACCACTTGCCCGCTGTTCAACTTGCTGTACTCTGTTCAATATAGTGATCCGCACAACAGGTGCCATTGCTAACCCACCAGGCCAACGGGGGTCTGGAGTGTTTTTGAGGGAGTTCCAGTGACAACTCGTACTAAATCACCGCAGGCTGACGTGGACGGCGCCGTCGTCGATCCCGAGCAGCTGCGCCGGGCAACGCTTGCCAGCTCAGTGGGCTCCGCCCTGGAGTACTACGACTTTTACATCTACGGCCTGGCCTCGGCCCTGATCTTTGGGCCACTCTTCTTCTCTCCGCTGGGCGAGAGCGGCGCAGTCATCGCCTCGTTCGCCACCTACGGCGTGGGCTTCGCTGCCCGGCCCTTCGGCGGAGTTGTCTTCGGCTACATCGGCGACCGCTACGGCCGCAAGATGGTTCTGATCCTCACCATCGGGCTGATGGGCATGGCCAGCTTCGCCATCGGCCTGCTGCCGACCTTCGAACAGGCCGGGATGGTGGGAGCGGTGCTCCTGGTGGCCCTCCGCATCCTTCAGGGTCTGGGCGCCGGCGCCGAGCAGGCCGGCGCCACAACGCTGATCTCAGAAGTGGCCCCGCGCCGCCGTCGTGGTTTCTTCGCCTCCCTGCCGTTCGTCGGCATCCAGCTCGGGACGCTCCTCGGTGCCGGTACCTTCGCCCTGATGGCGCTGGCCGACAAGGAGGTCCTGCAGGGCTGGCTGTGGCGCGTGCCCTTCCTGGCCAGCGTCATCCTGATTATCATCGCCGTGTTCATCCGGCTGCGCCTGAAGGAGACCCCGGTCTTCCAGGAGCTCGAAAAGCACAAGGCCGTGGTCAAGAACCCGGTAGGCCAGATCTGGAAGCACTCCAAAAAGAACGTGCTCATCGGGATCGGCCTGCGGATGGGCGAAAACGGAAACTCTTCCATCTACTCCGCGCTCCTGGTGTCCTTCATCAGCATGCCCGCCGGAATCTTTGCCGGCGATAAGTTCATCGGCCCGACAGGCCTCCTCATCGCCGCCGGATTCGCCGCCGTCATGGTGGTCACCTTCGGTGCCCTCTCCGACCGGTTCGGCCGTGTGCCCGTCTACCGCTATGGAGCCCTCTTCCAGGCCATCATCGCCCTGCCGGCCTTCTACCTGGTCACCCTGGGCAACGTCACGCTGGTCTGGGCGGTCATGGTGGTGGGCATCGCCCTGGGTGTCCAGTCCATGCTCGGCCCCCAGTGCGCACTGCTGCCGGAGCTCTTCGGTTCCCAGCACCGCTTCACCGGCGTGGCCCTGAGCCGCGAACTCTCGGCGGTCCTCGCCGGCGGCTTCGCGCCCATGATCGGCGTGGCGCTCCTGGCGGCCACCGGCCACTCCTGGCTGGTCCCTGCGCTCTACTCGCTGGTCCTGGCGCTGATCTCCTTCGGGACAACGTTCTTCACCCCGGAGACCAACGGCCGTGATCTGGTCCTCGTGGAGGACGCCAGCTAGCCACACCTCAGTTACACAGGAAGGTGGCCACCCCGGCAGCGGGGAGGCCACCTTCCGGCGTTAACAGCGCGAACGAACACCTGGGGCCCAGGCCGTCCGCTTGAGTTCCCCTTATGCGGCACCCGCCGGCAGTCCCGCCAGCAGGAGCGGTCCTGCAGGACCGCCGACACGAAAGAGCCCCTGCCGGGGACTCCTGATTCAGGAGTCCCCGGCAGGGGCTCTGCCGTGCGAAGGACGGATCAGTAGAAGTGGACGGTGTCCACGAGGTGCGGGAGGTCGCCGCCGTCGAGGAACGTGCGCAGGTTGCTGCTGAAGCGCTCCGCGATCAGGCGGTTCTCCGCGGCGCTCAATGCGGACGTATGCGGCGACACCATAACTTTGGGGTGGTGCCAGAGCGGGCTGTCCGCGGGGAGCGGTTCGACGGCGAAGACGTCCAGGCAGGCGTATGACACCTGGCCGTTCTCCAGTGCCTCCAGCAGGGCATCCTCGTCCACCACGGTGCCGCGGCCGACGTTAACGAAAACCGTCCCCGGCTTCATGGCGGAAAAGACGTCCCGGTTGAAGAGGCGCTCCGTGAACGGTGTGCCCGGCAGGGTGTTCACGACGGCGTCGGCGGAGGCCAGCAGCCCGGCAAGCCCGTCGTTGTCGGAGACCTGTTCGATTCCCTCGATCGGCTCCACTGTGCGCTTGGTACCGCTGACCTTCATGCCCAGGGCCCGGGCGATCCTTGCCGTTTCCAGGCCGATTTCTCCCAGTCCGGTGACCACCAGCGTGGATCCGCTGACCAACCGGGTGGGGGTGCGCAGTTCCGGCCATACCTTGGCGGCCTGGTCCTGCGCGAGTTCGGCGCTGCGTTTGAAACCGTTGAGGATTCCGAGGGCAGCGAACTCGGCCAGGGGCAGGGAGTGGACACCGGCGGAGGTGGTGACTTTGAACTTCTGCAGGGTTTCCTGGTCCAGCCCCGAGGCCTTGACCGCGCCGCCTGCGCCGGCTGCCATGCAGTGCACCCACTGGAGGTGCGGGTTCTCACGCGCAATCCGGGCCAGCCCGGCGGCGTTTTCGTTGGGCATGCCATACAGGACCTGGGCCCGGTTGAGCATGGACCAGTAACGCTCTTCCTGCTCCGGCGTGCGGCGGAAGTCGGGGTCGCCCGAGTGGTCTGCCGGGAAACGTTCCGGGGGCAGCAGTTCGGGTTCGTAGAGGACGGTAACGGAAGGATCTACGGCGCGGATGCGGTCAACGAGCTCAGCTTCGAGCGGGACGGCGATAGCGACGGTGGTTTCAGACGTCATGGTGTTCATCATACTGAATGGAGGCTAGGATATTGAACAGATTTCTCTTCATTAACCACGATGATGTGAGGCGGAGCCATACATGGACAACAAAACTGCGGGCTTTGTCGGCCTGGGGCACATGGGCAGGCCCATGGCCGCCAATCTCCTCCGCGGCGGCTGGGACGTTACGCTCTGGAACCGGTCGGCCGGTGCCCTTGAGGACCTCGAGAACCTTGGTGGCCGGCGGACGCCGAACGTCGCCGACATGCGCGATCTGCCGGTCATTGTCTTTATGCTGCCGGACATGCCGTTCATCGAGGAGGCGGCCGCCGGGCTTCTGGAGAGCTGGCGCGCTGCACCACCCCGGTCCGGCACCGCCGTAGTGATCATGAGCAGTGTTTCGCCCTCGGGCGTGCAGGACTTCGGCCGTGACGTGCAGCGGGCCAGCCACGGCAACGCTGCGGTGGTGGATGCCCCGGTGAGTGGCGGAACGGCCGGAGCCGTGGACGGGACGCTGGCGATCATGGCCGGCGGCGCCGCCGCAGACTTCAACAGGCTGGAGCCGCTCTTCAGCGCCATGGGAACCACCGTGCGCCACATGGGCGCGCTGGGGGCCGGATCCCTTGCCAAGGCCTGCAACCAGCTCATCGTGGGAACGACGACGGCGGCACTCGCCGAAGCCGCGGAACTCGCCGAACGCTCGGGCATGGATCCTGCGGCCCTGTTCGAGGTCCTGGCCGGCGGCCTCGCGGCCAGCCGCGTCCTGGAGGTGGTGGGGCCCCGGTTGGTCAGCAAGGACTACAGGCCCACAGGCCCGGCCAAGTTCATGCACAAAGACCTCTCCTTTGTCCTTGACTCGGCCCGCACGGCGGGCGCGGCCGTGCCCATGGCGGCTGCCGGCGTCGAACTTTATGCCGAACTCAAGCGCCAGGGCCTCGGTGACCAGGACCTGGCAGTGGTCCGGCAGGCAATTTCACAACTCAGCGATGCGCACGCGGGCAGCGCCACGGAAGGATCGGTTTCAGCATGAGCGGGCTTTTTGATTTGACGGGGCGGGTTGCCCTGGTGACGGGGTCGAGCCGGGGGATCGGCAACGCGCTGGCCCGGGCACTGGCCGACGCCGGTGCGACGGTGGTGCTGAACGGCATCAATGCCGGGCGGCTCAAGGACGCCGCGGCGGCGATGGCCGCCGACTACGCCCCGGGCCGGGTGCACAGCATCGCCTTTGATGTCACCTCCGATACTGAGGCGGCGCGGGGTGTTGCGTGGGTGGAGGAGCATGTAGGGCCGCTGGAGATCCTGGTGAACAACGCCGGGATCCAGCACCGGGTGCCGATGCTGGATTTGGACGTCGCGGATTGGGAGCGGGTGATCACGACGGACCTGACCAGCGCGTTTTTGGTGGGCCGGGAGGCTGCCCGGCACATGATCCCCCGGGGCAGGGGGAAGATCATCAACATCTGCTCGGTGCAGACCGACCTGGCCCGCCCGACCATCGCGCCTTATGTGGCGGCGAAGGGCGGGCTGCGGAACCTGACCCGCGCGATGACCGCGGAGTGGGCCGCCTCGGGGCTGCAGATCAACGGAATCGCGCCGGGGTATATCCACACCGAGATGACCCAGAACCTGGTGGACGATGAAGAGTTTAATTCCTGGATCCTGGGGCGGACGCCGGCGCACCGGTGGGGCACGGTGGGTGACCTTGCCGGGCCGGCGGTGTGGCTGGCCTCGGACGGGTCGGACTTCGTGAACGGGCAGACGATCTTTATCGATGGCGGAATGACGGTGGTGGTCTGATGCCCGCGAACACAACACTTCCCGTGTCGGGTTTGGCGGTGGTGGCGCACGCGAAGGGGGACCTGCGCGTCGATGAGGTGCCGTTGGCGGCGCCTGCCCCGGATGAGGCGGTGGTCGAGGTTCGCTACGGCGGGATCTGCGGTTCTGACCTGCATTACTGGCTGCATGGTGCGGCGGGGGAGTCGATCCTGAAGGCTCCGCTGGTGCTGGGGCATGAGATTTCCGGTGTGGTGGTCCGCGCCGCGGCGGACGGCACCGGCCCGGTGGCGGGGATTCCGGTCGCGGTGCACCCTGCCACCCCCGGCCCCGGCACAGGTGATGTCCGCTACCCGGCGGACCGGCCCAACCTCTCCCCGGGATGCACGTACCTGGGGTCCGCGGCACGGTTCCCGCACACCGACGGGGCGTTCAGCCGGTATGTGAACCTGCCGGCACGGATGCTCCGGGCACTCCCGGCGGCCTTGGATCTGCGGACGGCGGCGTTGATCGAACCCGCCTCGGTGGCCTGGCACGCCGTCGCCCGGGCCGGGGACGTGGCTGGTAAGACCGCGCTGGTGATCGGGTCCGGACCCATCGGCGCGCTGACCGTCGCGGTGCTGAAGCGGGCCGGCGCGGCCCGGATCACCGCGGTGGACATGCATCCCAGGCCGCTGGAAATCGCTGCCGCCGTCGGCGCTGACGAGGTGATCACCGCCGGTGACGCGGACGCGATCGCCGCGGTCCAGGCCGACGTCGTGATTGAATCTTCCGGCAGCCACCACGGACTGGCCTCGGCCATCCAGGGCGCCGCCCGCGGCGGGACCGTGGTCATGGTCGGGCTGCTGCCCACCGGCCCGCAGCCGGTCCTGATCTCCCTGGCCATCACCCGGGAACTGGACCTCAAAGGCTCGTTCCGGTTCAATGACGAGATCGACGACGTCATCGCCGCCCTCGCCGACGGCACCCTCAAGATTGACCCTGTCATCACCCACGACTACCCCGTGGACCAGACACTCGAAGCCTTCGAAGTGGCCCGCAACTCCGCCGAATCCGGCAAAGTCCTCCTCAACTTCACCCCGCCAAGCTGAGATCCGGCGCCCGCGTCCATCGGCGCGAACGTGCACGTGAGGCCCGAAAGCCCGCTTCCATGCGCGAGCGGGCAGATAAAACCCTCAAAACCGAGTTTTGAGGGTAATACGTGCCAGCTCGCGCGTGGTTTAGGGCGCGAAGTGTACGTTCGCGCTTAGTCCCGGCGGACGGGGATAAAAACCCGCGGCTGGTCCGTCCAGGTGCCGGACATACGCGACATCGTCCGGCGCATGATCCGGTCCGAGGCCGCCCGGGCCGCAGGGGCATCCCCGGCGGCCACGGCTTCGGCCAGGTCCACGTGCCACTGCAGCGCACCCTCATGCGGGTGGTCCGGCATCAGGCCGTGCACGGTCCGGCCCGTGAGCGTCTCAGCCACCTGTCCCATCAGGTTCGCGAACATTTCGTTGCCTGACCCGGAAAGGAGCACCGAGTGGAACGCAATATCCAGCTCCAGGAACCGTGGCACGTCGCCCGAGTGGCCGGCGTCGCGCAGGTCATGGGCAATGTCCACCAGTTCGCGGCGCAGGCGGGCCGGCGCGTTGAGGGCAGCCAGCTCGGCGGCCGCCGGTTCGACGGCGGACCGCAGCTCGGCGAGGGAGCGCAGCTGGGCGCCCCGGCCGTCGCCGGAGAGCCGCCAGCGGATCACCTGCGCGTCGAAGGGATTCCAGCGGCTGGACGGCAGGACCTTGATTCCCACCCGTTTGGTGGTCTCGACCAGGCCCAGGGATTGCAGCACCCGGACGGCTTCGCGGATAACTGAGCGTGAAACCTTCAGTTCGTCCTCCAGCTGCTCCGCCAGCATGATATGGCCGGTGGGAAGCTCGCCGGCGACGATCCGGGTGCCCAGGTTCTCGATGGCACGGTGGTGCAGGCTGGTTGACATAAAGACAAGCCTAATAGGGTTCCTGCCCGCAGAACCGCCAGGCCGGACCGCCGGCGGAGCCACCGGGGAGCCGCCGACCTAGACTGGCTGTGACGGCCGGCGTTCCACAAAGTGGGCGTTACTTTCCCGAAACCGTTTGAATATATATGCTTTATTCGGATCCCTTGGTTCGCAACTGCACGCTCCGCGGTCAAAGCGGGGCCACCTGCACATCCATTGCACAGAAATGAATTGGAGTTTTTGATGTCAGCACACATCGGTGTCACCGGCCTTGCGGTGATGGGAGCCAACCTGGCGCGTAACCTGGCCCGGAACGGCTTCACCGTTGCCCTGCACAACAGGTCGGTAGAAAAGACTGACGCACTGCTGGAAAAGCACGGCACGGACGGCGACTTCGTCCGCACCGAGACCCTGCAGGAACTGGTGGACTCGCTGGAGAAGCCGCGCCGCGTCCTCATCATGGTCAAGGCCGGCAAGCCGGTCGACTCGGTCATCGAACAGCTTGAACCGCTGCTCGAAGCCGGAGACATCATCATCGACGCCGGCAACTCGCACTACGAGGACACCCGCCGCCGCGAAGCCGCACTTGCCAAGAAGGACCTGCACTTTGTAGGCGTTGGCGTTTCCGGCGGCGAAGAAGGCGCACTGAACGGCCCCTCCATCATGCCCGGCGGCTCGAAGGAATCCTACGACGCCCTCGGCCCGCTGCTGGAGAAGATCTCCGCCAAGGTCGACGGCGAGCCCTGCTGCGCCTGGATTGGCACCGACGGCGCCGGCCACTTCGTCAAGATGGTCCACAACGGCATCGAATACGCCGACATGCAGGTCATTGGTGAAGCATTCGACCTCCTTCGCTCGGGTGCAGGCATCGAGCCCGCCGAGCAGGCCAAGATCTTCACCGAATGGAACAAGGGCGACCTCTCGTCCTTCCTGATCGAAATCTCCGCCGAGGTCCTGGGCCACGTTGACGCCAAGACCGGCAAGCCGTTCGTGGACGTCGTCGTTGACGCGGCAGGCCAGAAGGGTACCGGACGCTGGACGGTCATCTCCGCCCTGGAACTCGGCTCCCCGGTCTCCGGCATCGCCGAGTCCGTGTTCGCCCGTGCCCTGTCCTCCCAGGCCGAACAGCGCAGGCTCGGCCAGGAGCTGCTGGCCGGCGAGGAAGCCGCCGTGGAAATCCCCGACACCTTCGTCGAGGACGTCCGCCAGGCGCTGTACGCCTCCAAGCTGGTCTCCTACGCCCAGGGACTGGACATGCTGACCTCCGCTGCCAAGGAATACAGCTGGGACCTCAAGCTGGACGAGATTGCCTCCCTGTGGCGTGCAGGCTGCATCATCCGCGCTGAACTGCTCAAGGACATCACCAAGGCCTACGCCGCCGAGGAGAAGCCCGCCAACCTGCTGTTCGCACCGGCCTTCACCAAGGCCATCGCGGAGGCACTTCCGGCCTGGCGCCGCGTGGTCGCCACCGCCGTGCAGCTGGGCATCCCCGTGCCGGTCTTCTCGTCCTCGCTCGCGTACTACGACGGCCTGCGCCGCAAGCGCGTCGCCGCCGCCCTGATCCAGGGCCAGCGCGACCTCTTCGGAGCCCACACCTACGGCCGTGTTGACTCCGAGGGCACGTTCCACACCCTCTGGGGCGAAGACAAGTCCGAAATCGAAGCTGTGGATACGCACTAGTTTTCGGCTAACGCCGCGGCACATTGCTGCGGCACCTGCGGCCGGCAGTTCCCCGATACTCTGGGAGCAGCCGGCCGTTGCTGTTCCGGGGCAACTGCGGTACCCGTCCAGCGAGGGAGTCCAGCATGGCCCAGCCAGTAGCGTTCGTCACCGGAGCATCCACCGGGATCGGCTTCGAAGCCGCCAGGAAACTCAGCAGCAACGGGTTCACGGTCTACGCCGGGGCACGCCGCGTGGACCGGATGGAACCGCTCAAGGCCCTCGGAGTCCATGTCCTGTCGCTGGACGTGACGGACGATGAATCGATGCGCGCCGCCGTCGTCCGCGTTTTGGAGGAACGCGGGCGGATAGACGTCCTGGTCAACAATGCCGGGTACGGCTCATTCGGCGCGTTGGAAGAAGTGGACCTGGCCGAAGGGCGGCGCCAGTTCGACGTCAATGTGTTTGGCCTGGCGAGGATGACCCAACTGGTCTTACCGGCCATGCGGAAAGCCGGCCGGGGACGGATCATCAACATCTCGTCCATCGGCGGCAAATTCTATGAGCCGCTCGGCGCCTGGTATCACTCCACGAAGTTCGCCGTAGAGGGCATGAGCGACGCATTGCGGCTCGAACTGAAGCCGCACGGCATCAGCGTCTCCATCATTGAACCGGCCAGCACCGTTTCCGAATGGGGAGGGATCGCGGCCGAGGGGCTGCTGGCCACCAGCGGAACAGGGCCCTACGCCTCACAGGCGCGGGAGATGGCCGGCGCACTGGACTCCACCAACCGGCCCGAAACGTCCACGCCTCCGGAAGTCATCGCAGAAGCCGTGCTGCATGCGGCCAGCGCCGCACGGCCCCGGAGCCGCTACCCCGTGGGGCGCGGCGCCCGGGCCATCCTGACGCTGAGGCGGATCCTGCCGGACCGGCTCTTCGACCCCGTGGTCATGCTTGTACTCAAACGGGTGGCGGCCGGGTAAACGTCAGATGCGGTATTCGATGTCGTACTCGGCCGGATCCACCGCTGGCGTGGTTTCACGCTGCGCGTCCCGGTGGCGCCACTTGGCCGGCACGCCGGTAACGATCGATTCCGGCGGCGCGTCCTTCACCACAACGGCGTTGGCACCGACAGCGCTGTCCCGGCCGATGGTGATCGGCCCCAGGATCTTGGCCCCGGCGCCGATGGTCACCCGGTCCTCGATGGTGGGGTGGCGCTTGACCTTGGCCAGGGAACGGCCGCCCAGCGTCACACCGTGGTAGATCATGACGTCCTCGCCGATTTCGGCGGTCTCGCCGATGACCACGCCCATGCCGTGGTCAATAAAGAAGCGCCGTCCGATCGTGGCGCCGGGGTGGATCTCGATCCCGGTCAGGAAGCGGCCCAGCTGGGAAACGAGCCGTGCCGGGAAGCGCAGGGCGGGGTTCTGCCACAGGCGGTGCGTCAGCCGGTGGATCCAGATGGCATGCAGCCCTGAATAGGCGAAAAAGTTCTCAAAAGAACCTCGAGCCGCCGGGTCGTGGGACCGGGCGGCGTCGAGGTCTTCCTTCAGTCTTGCGAAAAAGCCCACAAAGTTCTTTCTACAGGAAACGGGGCGACAAGGGGCTAATCAGCCGCGGATGTCGTCATAGAGCACGGTGGAGATGTAACGCTCGCCGAAGTCGCAGACAACGGCGACGATCAGCTTGCCGGCGTTCTCGGGGCGCTTGGCCAGTTCCAGGGCGCCCCAGACGATCGCGCCGGAGGAAATGCCGCCGAGGATGCCTTCCTTGACGCCGAGTTCGCGGGCAACGCGCACGGAGTCCTCAAGGGTGGCGTCGAGGACCTCGTCGTAGACGTTGGTGTCCAGGATTTCCGGGACGAAGTTGGCACCGATGCCCTGGATCTTGTGCGGGCCGGGAGCGCCGCCGTTCAGGATGGCGGAGTCCTTCGGTTCGATGGCGACGATCTGGACCTCAGGCTTGCGCTCCTTCAGGACCTGGCCGACGCCGGTGATGGTGCCGCCGGTGCCGATGCCGGCGACGAAGATGTCCACCTTGCCGTCGGTGTCCGTCCAGATCTCTTCAGCGGTGGTGGTGCGGTGGATCTCGGGGTTGGCCTCGTTGGCGAACTGCTGGGCCCAGATGGAGTTCTCCGTGTTGGCCACGATTTCCTGGGCCTTCTCCACGGCGCCGCGCATGCCCTCGGACCCCGGGGTCAGCACAATCTCGGCGCCGAACGCGCGCAGCATGACACGGCGTTCCGTGGACATGGTTTCCGGCATGGTCAGGATGACTTTGTAGCCGCGGGCGGCGCCCACCATGGCCAGCGCGATGCCGGTGTTACCGGACGTGCCTTCAACGATGGTCCCGCCGGGCTTGAGGGCGCCGGACTTCTCGGCGGCGTCGACGATGGCAACACCGATACGGTCCTTGACACTGTTGGCCGGGTTGTAGAACTCAAGCTTGACGGCGACAGTGGCACCCAGGCCTTCGCTCAGCCGGTTCAGGCGGACCAGCGGAGTGCCGCCGACCAGCTGCGTTACGTCGTCATAGATCCGTGCCATGTGGATATGCCTATCTCTCAAGAGTGAATACTGAGGTCAGCCTAACGATGGCGGCGCAACCGTTGCTAAGCATTAAGCCATGCAGAGTAATATTTCCTGGCCTTGGCCAGTTTGGGGTTGATGATCACCTGGCAGTAGCCCTGTTCCGGGTGCTTGGCGTAGTAGTCCTGGTGGAAGTCCTCCGCCACGTGGAACCGGGGGAGGCGGCTGACCTCGGTGACGATCGGGTGCGACCACAGCGCCTGGTTCCGTTCGATCGCCTCCTCGAACAGGATTTTCTCCTCCGTGGTCTCGTAGAACATGGACGAGCGGTACTGCGTGCCGACGTCGTATCCCTGGCGGTTGAGCGTGGTGGGATCGTGCAGGACAAAGAACATGTCCAGGATGACCTCGGCAGGGATCACGGCCTCGTCAAAGGTCACTGCCACCACCTCGGCATGCCCGGTGGTCCCGTTGCAGACAGAGTAGTAGTCGGGATACGGGTCGTGGCCGCCGGTGTAGCCGGAAATCACCGAACTGACGCCCTTGGTTTTTTGATAGACAGCGTCGAGGCACCAGAAGCAGCCCCCGCCAAGAACAAAAGTTTTCATGACCTCTTCAATGGTTGAGCGCCCCGGATGATTCCCTGACCACCCTACGAGACTGTGGCACATGCGGGCCAGGGCCAGTGATGGGGTAAAACTGAGACTATGGAACCTGTAGACACCGGCGTTACAGATGCCGAACCGCACGACGACGGCACCCCCCGGGAGGATGCCCTCGTCGCGGATGAGGCGGCCCCGCCCACGCTGGGGCAGGTGCTGCTGGCGGTGGAGGAACTGTGGCCCGAATCTCTTGCCGAGAGCTGGGACGAAGTGGGCCTCGTGGCCGGACGGCCTTCGGCCCCTGTCACGCGGGTGATGTTCGCCGTCGATCCCACCCTGGAAGTCATCGAGGAAGCCGTGGAGTGGGGCGCCGAACTGCTCATCACCCACCACCCTTTGCTCCTCCGGGGCGTCACGTCCGTTGCGGCGACAACCGCAAAAGGCAAGGCAATCCACCGGCTGATCGAGTCCGGAACCGCCCTGCTGACCGTCCATACCAATGGTGATTCCGCCGTCGGCGGTGTCTCCGATGTCCTGGCGGACGCACTGGGACTGGAGGGAGTGGCACCCCTGACACTCGCCAGCAACGGACTGCCGGAAGAGGGCATCGGCCGTGTGGGCGACCTGCCCGACGTGATGAGCCTCGGGGACTTCGCCGCACGCGTTTTTGGCATCCTGCCGTCCGTGGCCGGGGGAGTGCGCGTGTCCGGGGACAAGGACGGGCTGGTGCGCAGGATCGCGGTCTGCGGCGGCGCCGGCGATTCGCTGTTCAACGAGGTCCGCGCGAGCAATGCGGACGTCTTCGTGACCGCTGACCTCCGCCACCACCCTGCGTCCGAGGCCCGGGAAGGGGCAGTAAACGGCCGGCCCTACCTTATTGACGTCTCCCACTTCGCGAGCGAGTGGCTCTGGCTGCCGGCGGCGGCGTCCGCGCTGGGCAACGTGCTCACTGACCAGGGCCACGACGTGGAGATCCAGGTCAGCTCCACCAACAGCGATCCGTGGGACTTCATACTCACTCCGGGCTAGAGTCTATAGAGCGCCGATACGGTGCCCGGCTCCGGCCGGTGGGATCAAGCGGAGGTAACAGTGGCTAAGGCAGCACCGGCGGAACAGTTGAAGTTGCTCGAACTGCAGGGGCTCGACGCCAAGCTGAAGTCGCTCACGAACCGGCGCCGCACGCTGGACACGGATCCGCGGATCACCGACCTCCAGTCGGCACTTTCGGTCGCCAACGGTGAACTTGGCGCCGCCAAGGTGGCCGTCCACGACGCCGAGACCGAGCTGAAGCGGGCAGAGGCCGACGTCGAACAGGTCGCCTCCCGGATCGAGCGCGACGAAGCCCGGCTGAACAGCGGAACGGGGTTGTCCAAGGACCTGGTGGCCCTGCAGAAGGACATCGCGTCGCTCAACAGGCGCCGGTCGGACCTTGAAGACGTGGAGCTGGAAGTCATGGAGCGGCTGGACTCGCTCCGCGCCAGGCAGGCGTCCCAGCAGCTGATCGTGGACAGCATCCAGGGCTCGTTCGGCGGAATCCGCGCCGAGCTCGACGAAGCCCTGGCCGAGGTGGACGCCGAAGCGACGGTGGTCCGCGGCAAACGCACTGAATTCGCTGCCACGCTCGACGCTGGGATGCTGGCGATCTACGAAAAAACGCTGGCCAAGCGTGGAGTGGGCGCGGCACGGCTGTTCCACGGAACGTCCGAGGCCTCCGGAATGAAGCTCAGCCCGGGTGACCTGGCCGAGATCAAGGCAGCAGCCGAAGACGACATCGTCTTCTGCCCGGACTCGGGCGCCATCCTGGTCCGCTCCGCCGAGTGGAACTAGGCTAGCCTGGGCCCACGCCGCCAGGGTCCCTGGCCGAGCTTGCGAGGCGAGGGTGGCGGTGGGCACTAGTTGGACAGGATGATGTTCAGCGCGTGCGGCTTCCGCGCTGAACCCTCCACAAGCTCCGCGTCCCACTTTTCGCGGGCCGCCTTCAGCAGTTGCGACGGCGTCTGCGGGGCGTGGCCGCGGCGGACCAGCAGGTGCCTCGCCAGTTCGCCGCGGGTGTGCTTCGCGAAGTGGCTCACCACCTTGCGCACGCCGTTCACCTCCGTGAACACGTTGACGGCCACCGTCTGCGCCGGCGGCGGGGCCCACGCCGCGGAGTAGGTGCTGGAGCGGCAGTCCACCAGCAGGTGCCCCGCGGACGCCTCGGCGAGGGCCTCCGAGAGTTGCGGTTTCCAGAACGAGGCGAGGCGGCCGACGTCGGGCAGTGCCGTTCCCATCGACAGCCGGTACGCGGGCACGCGGTCGGCAAAGCGGATGGCGCCCCACAGCGCGGACACCACCAGCACCGAACCGTCGGCCTTCCGTCGCTGCGCCGGTGTCAGCGTCTTGTACCCGAGGGCGTCGTACAAAACGCCCGAATAGATCTGGTGGGCAGGAGCCGCCGGTTCCGCGTGCAGCCGGGTGTTGCGTTCGACGTCTTCCTTCAGCGATGCCCCGACGCCCAGCAGTGCGAGGGCGTCCTCGTGGGCGCTCACCGTTCCCAGCGCCTCAAGGACCTTGGCCCGGTACGTGTTCAGCGCCGGGAAGCTCAGGGAAGGCCAGTCGACGGCGGATCCACGGACTGCGGGGGTCTTGCCTTCAGAGGGGGGAAGCAGAATCAGCACCGTACGATCCTACCGGCGACTTCCGGCCCCGTTCCGACGGTAGAATGGACGCCGGATGGGTTGACCAGGCGGCCGCGCGTCACGCAAGTGGCTCGAGGAACGTCCGGGCTCCACAGGGCAGGGTGGTGGGTAACGCCCACTCGGGGTAACCCGCAGGCCAGTGCCACAGAGAACAGACCGCCTGGATCGCGCCGTTTTGAAAGCGGCACGAAGCAGGTAAGGGTGAAACGGTGGTGTAAGAGACCACCAGCTTCCCGGGTGACCGGGAAGGCTAGGTAAACCCCACCCGGAGCAAGGCCAGACAGGACACGTTTGAGGGCTGCCCGCCCGAGTGTCCGGGTAGGCCGCTGGAGGGCGTCGGCAACGGCGTCCGTAGATGGATGGCCGCTACTCCCGCGCTGGTAACGGCACGGGAGCACAGAACCCGGCGTATCGGTCAACCCATCCCACCAACCCCCAGCCGGGCAGCCCGGCGCCGCATGTGAGTGACTTCACGCCCGTGGGGGACGTTCAGGGCCCCCCTCCAGCCTAGAATGGAGAGCGAACGTAGAAGTTCTGCCGCCGGGTCTGCGTTCGCAGCCGGTGGCTTTTCTTTGCGCTTCTCCAAGGTGTCCGGGGTGGACCGAATCCCCGCCGACGCTCGCGCCCCGGAACACCTCCGGCGGCCGCCCTCCGCGTACGAGGACGTATGTGGTTGACCCAAGGAAGGTAGTTCTGTGAGCCAGACGTCAGATTCTTGTCTTGATACGTGGATGGGCCGGGAGGCACTCGCCGAGGCCATGATTCCGGTGATCGGCCGGCTGTACCGCGAAAACAATGTGGTGACCAGCATTCACGGCCGCAGCCTGATCAACAAGTCCACCATGAACATCCTGAAGGCGCACCGGTTCGCCCGCCGCATGAGCAAGGATGAGCTGCTCCTGGAGGAGACAGCCCCGCTGCTGAACACGCTCGCCGGCCTGGAACTGGGCGCGGCAGCGATCGACATCGCCCGCCTGAACCAGAAGTTCAAGGCTGAGGGCGACGGCGCCACCCTGGAAGAGTTCCTCCGCGCCGAACTGGCCGAGGTAGTGGGCAAGCGCGGCGCCGACGACCGCACCAGCACCGACGTTGTGCTCTACGGTTTCGGCCGGATCGGACGCCTCCTGGCCCGCCTCCTCATCGAAAAGGCAGGCGGCGGCCACGGCCTGCGCCTGCGCGCCATCGTGGTGCGCCGCGGCTCGGACAAGGACCTCTCCAAGCGCGCCAGCCTGCTGCGCCGCGACTCGGTCCACGGATCCTTCGAAGGCACCATCCGCGTGGACGAGGATGCCAACACCATCACCGCCAACGGCGTCCAGGTCCAGGTCATCTACTCGGACAACCCGGCCACCATCGACTACACCGCCTACGGCATCCACAACGCGCTCGTGGTGGACAACACCGGCCGCTGGCGCGACGCCGAAGGCCTGTCCCAGCACCTGCAGAGCAAGGGCGTTGCCCGCGTGCTGCTGACCGCTCCGGGCAAGGGCGCGCTGAAGAACATCGTGCACGGCATCAACCACGGCAGCATCGAGGACACGGACCAGATCGTGTCCGCAGCGTCCTGCACCACGAACGCCATCACCCCGGTCCTGAAGGCCATCAACGACAAGTTCGGCGTGATCCACGGCCACGTTGAAACAGTCCACTCCTTCACCAACGACCAGAACCTGATCGACAACTTCCACAAGGGCGACCGCCGCGGCCGCTCCGCCGCGCTGAACATGGTCATCACCGAAACCGGAGCGGCCACCGCTGTGGCGAAGGCACTGCCCGAACTTCAGGGCAAGCTTTCCGGCAGCTCCATCCGCGTCCCCACGCCGGACGTCTCGCTGGCCATCCTCAACCTCAGCCTGGAAAACGGCACCACCAAGGATGAGGTGAACAACTATCTGCGCCAGATGTCCCTGCATTCGGACCTCCGCAAGCAGATTGACTACATCGATTCGCCCGAGGTTGTTTCCACGGACTTCGTCGGATCACGCCGTGCCGGCATCGTTGACGGCCTGGCCACCATCTCCAACGACAAAAACGTCATCCTCTACGTCTGGTACGACAACGAATTCGGCTACAGCTGCCAGGTGGTCCGGGTCATGGAAGAGATGGCAGGGGTCAACCCGCCGTCCTTCCCGGCGAAGGAACCTGCGGCAGCTCTCGCAGCCATCGCCGTCTGATTCCAGCTGAGGTTCCCTGCAGTTTCCCGGCTGGTTCTCTGGAATCAGCCGGGAAACGGGACCACACTGGTGGCATGGACAACGAAACTCTCCACGACACCACCCTGGAACACGCCCTTGATGTGGCTAAGGCCAACCATAAGGAGGCCGTCCGGCTCCTGGAGGATGCCCGGGCCGCCTATCAGGCGGGGGACATCCGCGAGGACCGCGTGCGCCAGCTCGAAGGGCTGCTTCAGGTTGCCGCTGAAGACCTCCGGAGGGTGACCCGGGAGCAGTAGCGGCCATCCCCGGCCGGCCACCTTTCCCCAACACTGTGGATATCGACCCCGGTGTCGGTGGGGTGGCCTAGGCTCTTCTGGTGCAGTACGTATCCGGAAGGGCGGGACGCCCGTGACCGTCAGCTGGTCTGCCTACCGAAAGGCGCGCCGGCGCTCCAGGCAGGCATGGGCCCTGCTGGTCCTCCTGGCCTGCGCCACAGTGGCCTTGGTGGCCTGGTTCTTCATGGCCGGCCAGTTCGCCGTGGCGGAACCGGCCATCGCCGGACCCACCGCGGCTCCCGTTTTCGATGCCGCCTTTATGAAACCTGTGGTCCCGGTACGGGCCGTGCCCCAGGGGAGTGCCCGCGAAGCACTCGAAGGGCTGCCGGTCAAGGGACGTGCGCCGAACGACAACTATGAGCGCGAAGCCTTCGGCCAGGCGTGGCTGGACGTCGACCGGAACGGCTGTGACACCCGCAATGACATCCTCCGCCGCGACCTGGCCGGCGTGGTGTTCACCGAAGGCTCAAAATGCCGGATCGCCGCCGGGACCTTCCATGAGCCCTACACTGGACAATTGGTGGATTTCCGCCGCGGCCAGGAAAGCAGCAAGGCAGTCCAGATCGACCATGTGGTGGCTTTGGGTGACGCCTGGCAGAAGGGTGCGCAGCAACTGACTCCGCAGCAGCGCCAAAGCCTGGCCAACGATCCTGTGAACCTCATCGCCGCCGACGGTCCCGCCAACCAGCAAAAAAGCTCCGGCGACGCCGCTACCTGGCTGCCGAAAAACAAGGCTTTCCGCTGCCACTACGTTGCCCGGCAGATCTCAGTAAAGGCAGCTTACGGGCTCTGGGTGACGCAGCCGGAGAAGGACGCCATGAAGCGTGTCCTGGACACCTGTCCGGACCAGTCCACTGTGACGGCGGGCTGAGGTCCGCCGACTGGGCTAGTGGCCGAAGGGATCCGGATCGACTCCGGGCATCCAGGTCAGGCCCGGAACGCCCCAGCCGCTTTTCTTGGCCTGCTTCATCGCCTTGCGGGCATAGCGGTCCATAAGCCGGTTGACGTAGAGCTTTCCGTCGAGGTGGTCGTATTCGTGCTGGATCACCCGGGCGAACCAGCCGGTGGCCTCAAATTCGACCGGCTGCCCATGGCCGTCGAAGCCCTGGACCCGGGCCCATTCGGCGCGCTTCAACGGGTACTGGCCGCCGGGGAAGGAGAGGCAGCCCTCCTCTTCCTCGTCAGGATCAGGAAGGGCCCCGGAAATCTTGGACAGCGTCAGGACGGGGTTGACCAAGACCCCGGTGGGGGGAGCGCCGTCATCGTTGGCGAACTTGTAGACAAAGATCCGCTTGCCCACGCCGACCTGCGGCGCCGCGAGTCCCACGCCGTTTGCGGCGTCATTGGTTTCGAACATGTCGGCAATCAGGGTCCGGAGTTCGTCGTCGAACACGTCCACTTCGGAGGCCCGGCGGTGCAGGACCGGTTCCCCCCAGATGGTGATCGGCATAACTGTCATCTTCAGCATCCCTTCGGCGTGCGGCCCGGTCTCTATTACCGGGCGCGGGACAAAAACAAAGGAGGCCGCACCGGATATCCGGTGCGGCCTTCTTTTTGGACGGTGTTCGTACCATCCTGTGAGGGTGAGCTACGGGGGTTGAACCCGCGACCTCCTGGACCACAACCAGGCGCTCTGCCAACTGAGCTAAGCCCACCATGTGCCTTGCTGGTTACCGGCTGACCGGCGCCCTTGAAAGGCAACTCAAATAGCTTACCTGCTGTTCGGGGGTGCTTTTGCCACTTTTCCGGTTTTTGGCGAAAAATCCCTCAAACGTGGTGCAGATTACTTCCCGGGGACCGTTGCGTCCGCCTCCGAAGGGGCGGTGCCGGCGGCAATGCGCTTGGAGATGCCCTGTGCCGTTGCGCTGTCCGGCCCCGGCGCAGGAACGAACACCGCTTCGCGGTAGTAGCGGAGTTCGTCGATGGAGTCCTTGATGTCTCCGAGGGCGCGGTGGCCGCCCTTTTTGGCGGGGGACTGAAAATAGGCCCGGGCGAACCACCGGCGTGACAGTTCCTTGATGGTGCTCACATCGATCACGCGGTAATGCAGGTGTTCCACCACTGCCGGCATGTCCCGGGACAGGAAGACCCGGTCAGTGCCCACGGAGTTGCCGCCCAGCGGCGCCTTGCGGGGGTCCGGCACCCACTTTTCGATGTATTCCATGACGGCCGCCTCGGCCTCCTCCATGGTCTTGCCGTGCGGCAGTTCCTTCAGGAGCCCCGAGCGCGTGTGCATGTCGCGGACGAAGTCATTCATCTGCGCCAGTGCGGCGTCGTCCGGCTTGATCACCACGTCCACGCCGTCGCCCAGGATGTTCAGTTCCGAATCCGTCACCAGGGCCGCCACCTCGATCAGGGCGTCGTTCTTGATGTCCAGGCCGGTCATTTCGCAGTCGATCCAGACGATGCGTTCATTAGATATAGGCACTTGACAAGCCTACCGTTTAGCTCTGTCCGGGCCGTCCGATGCTAGGATTTCGGAAACGCGGCGGTGAGTTTTCCGTCGTTGTACTACGCCCCGTCCGGCCCGGTGAGGCCCGTCGGGTGGAAGCGCGCAATGCAAGAGATTGGACAATCCTGAGATGACGGCGCCTGTGCCTGCAGCGGGAGAGAAGGCCGCCACGATCCCTATGCGGCCGGAGGCTGAGGTCGACAACGCACTGTCTCCGTTGATCGCCGGTTTCATCGGTTCGGTCTTTATGATGATCGGCTCACTGGGAGTGGGCTGGCTTGCGCCCGTCTCGGAACTGCGGCGGATGCCGCTCTTCATCTGGATGCGGACCGAGGCCATCGGGGTGGCGCTGTCCATCATCCTCCTGGCTGTCGGCGGCATGCTCCTTGTCCGGGCCTGGCTGCGGCTGGGTCAGCGCGTGCGGGTCTGGGGCCTTCAGGCGCGCAAGGCCACACTGCAGGCGGTGGTGGTGTGGGGCCTGCCCATGATGTTCACCGTGCCCCTGTTCAGCCGCGACGTGTATGCCTACATCGGCCAGGGCAGGCTGATGGTGGAAGGCTTCAACCCTTACGAAAACGGGATATCGGCGCTGTCCAACTACTTCCAGCTCGGTGCCGACAAGATGTGGACCGAGGCCCCGGTTCCGTACGGCCAGCTGTTCCTCTGGATTGAGCAGTTTGTGGTCTGGTCCACCAACGTGCACCCCGAGGCCAGCGTGATGCTCTTCCGTCTGGCCGCACTCGTGGGCATCGTGCTGTGCATCATCTACGTCCCCAAGCTGGCGGACCTCCACGGCGTGAACCCGCACCGGGCACTCTGGCTCACCGCTGCCAACCCGCTGTTCCTCACCAACTTCATTGCCAGCGTGCACAACGACGCCCTGATGATCGGCCTGGCCCTGGCCGGCCTGTATTACTGCGCCACGCGGCGGGTGGTGCTCGGCATCGTCCTGGTCACACTGTCCATCTCGGTCAAGCCGATCACCATCGTCTTCCTGCCCTTCATCGGCCTGCTCTGGGCCGGGAAGGGCGCCAGCTGGCCACGGAAATTCCTGTACTGGGGACTCACCGCCGGCCTGAGCGTCGGACTCCTTTTTGCCATGAGCCGCGTCAACGGCTTCGGCTTCGGCTGGATCAATGGGCTGTCGGCCCCCGGCAGCATCTGGATCTGGTACGCGCCGGTCGGCCTGATGGGCCTCGTAGTGGCCTCCATCGCCAACGCGTTCAGCCTCGACGGCTGGGGGCTCGCCAAATGGGTGTACGACGCCGGGAAGCTGCTTGCCGTGGGCATTGTCGCCTGGCAGATTTTCAAGGGAGACCACGACCGCCTCATGCGGCGCCTGACACTGGCGTTTGCTGCCATCGTCCTGCTGGCCCCCATGATCCAGTCCTGGTACGTGGTGTGGCTCATCCCGCTGTTTGCGGTCACCGGCATCCGTGACGACTGGCAGGTCAAAGCCCTCTACTTCATTGTTTCCTTCTTTATGGTCTACGCCATTTCGGACCAGCTGGAGGTCTTCCCGTACCTGCAGACCGAAGACCTGGGCCTGGCGCTTGCGCTGGCACGGAACGGTGCGGCCATCATCGCGCTGCTGTTTGCCCTGTACCTGATCTTCCTGGACCCGCGCACCAAACAGCTGTTCAGCAAGCCGGACCAGCCGGTCACCTCACGCCCCGTCATCTGACGGAAGACCCGTCCCGTCCTCTGGCGGAAGATTCCGCACGGCTTCGCGGCGGGACAACGGGCTGAGCCGTTCGCCGTACTCTGCGGCGAAAGTCCGCACCCATTCGGGGTCGGTTTTGCCAAACTCGCGCAATGCCCAGCCAATGGCCTTCCGGATGAAGAATTCGGGATCCGCCAGGTTGGCTTCAATGACTTCCCGGAGCAGCCTGCGGTCGGTGTGGGCTTTGGCCTTCAGCTGGGCGGTGATCGAGGCCCTCCTGATCCAGAAGTCCGGGTCGGTGCTCCACCTTCCAAGGACCTCTGTCATGGCCGGCCGGTGCGCCTGGAGGAGGCCGCAGATCCGGTGCGCCACGCCGTCGACGAAGTCCCACCAGGCGCCGGTGCGGATGATTTCCTCGTACACCGGAAGCATCGCCAGGTCCTTGGCTGCCATTTTCAGGCCGGTGAGGTCTATCGCGGCGTAGCGTTCCTCCCGTACCGTGGCGTCACGCCAGAGCTCCAGCACCGTTGCCCGCAACTGTTCCGGGGATTCGAAGGGGTGGGCAGCGGCCGCAGCCATGGTCAGGCGCCGGACCTCGGGCACCCGGACGCCAAGCGACGGGATAGCCGATTTCATATAGGCCTGCGCGCCCGCACCGCGTTCGGCGTCGGCCTGTTCTTCAAGCGCCGCACGGATCGCGGCCAGCAGCTCCCGGTTCACCATGCTGCAACTGTAGCCAGCCAGCCGGCCGGCCGCTTGCCGTGCAGCACCGTCGCGTCCGACCTAAAGTAGGAGCACAGGCAGGGATGGACCAAGCCCCGCACCACGAACGCCGCCGCGAGCTACTGGAGGAACCTTCGGATGTCCATGATCAAGAGCCCGGAACAGATCGCCCTGATGCGTGAGGCAGGGCGCGTGGTGGCCAACACGCTGGCCGTTGTGCGTGCGGCGGCCGGCGTCGGCGTTTCCCTTCGCGAGCTGGACGCGCTCGCGGCCGAACACATTGCCAAGGCCGGCGCCACGCCTGCTTTCCTCGACTACCGCCCGCGGTGGGCCGCCGTCCCCTTTCCGGGCGTCATCTGCGCCAGCGTCAATGATGCCGTGGTGCACGGGATCCCGGACGGCTACCGGCTTCAGGACGGCGACCTGCTGAGCGTGGACTGCGGCGCATTCCTGGAGGGCTGGTGCGGAGACGCCGCCGTCAGCTTCATCGTCGGCACCGCCGACCCGGTGGACCAGGCACTCATCGACGCCACTGACGCCGCATTGGCCCGGGGCATCGACGCGGCCAGGATCGGCAACAAAATGGGCGATCTCGCCTACGCCATCGGCGGCGCGGCCCGCAGGGCGGGCTACGGGCTGCTAGCCGACCACGGAGGCCACGGCATCGGACGGACGATGCACGCCGAGCCGCCCGTGCCCAACGACGGCCGGCCGGGACGTGGCATCAAACTGACGGAGGGGCTGGTCATCGCGATAGAACCCATGCTCATTCAGGGCGGCAAGGACGACTACTACCACGACGACGACGAGTGGACCCTGCGGTCGGCCAATGGCCGCCGGGCCGCACACAGCGAGCACACCGTCGCCATCACGGCCGACGGCCCCGTAATCCTCACGCTCCCGTAACAAGTACCCCTGGCGATCGGATGCGGTACGCTAGTTAGCGCTAACAACCAGCTGGAACGCAGAGGATCCACCATGTCGGGCACGGAACACAGCATCGCATTCGGGCCGTATTCGGCCATCATCACGGCGCGTGGCGGAGCTCTCCGCGAACTTCAATTCCAGGGGCGCCACCTGGTGGTCACGTTTGGGCCGGACGACGAAATCCCCGACTACCGCGGGGTCATCTGCGCCCCGTGGCCCAACCGCCTCGCGGACGGCACCTACAGCTACGCCGGAAAGTCCTTCGAGGCGGAAATCAACGAGCCCGAGCGCGGCACGGCCCTCCATGGCCTGCTGACCGGCATCGACTGGGACCTGCGCGGACACACAGCCGACTCCGTCACCCTCGCCGGAACCGTCGAAGCCGGCCAGGCCTATCCGGCCGGCCTTGACGTCGCCGTCACCTACAGCCTGTCTGCCGACGGGCTCGCTGCCACCGTGATGACGCGGAACACCGGCACCGAAACTGCGCCCTACGGCGTCTGTCCCCACCCCTATCTTGTGGCCGGCTCCTCGCCGCTGGACGAGTGGACCCTGGAGCTTCCCGCCAGGGAGTTCCTGGCGGTGTCCGCCGACCGGCTGCTGCCCGAAGGCACCCATCCGGTGGATGGCCACGAGTTCGATTTCCGAACGCCCCGCCCGCTGGGCACGGTCAAAATCGACCATGCCTTCACCGGCATCGTCCGCGGAGAAGGCGGCCTCGCGGCCGTCCGTGTCCTTGATCCGGCGGGAACCGGCGTTGAACTGGAGTGGGACGGGAGCTGGCCCTGGGTGCAGGTCCATACTGCCGACAAGCCAGCCGGCAAGGACCGGTTGGGTCTGGCTGTGGAACCGATGACCTGCCCGCCGGACGCGTTCAACTCGGGCACGGACCTGGTGCACCTGGCGCCCGGGGAGTCGCACGAGGCCGGCTGGACCATCAGGGCACTCAGCTAGCAGTGGCTCCGCGAAGGTCCAGGCGCACCACGGCCCTCCCGGGGACGGCGGAGCTGACCGCCTGGAATTCCGCACGCAGGAAGAGGTTCAGCGTGCCGTGGTACAGGTCGGCAGCTCCGGCCTTGGGCCTCTGTCCGCGGTCAACCGGGTAGCCTTCCACAATGTCCGCGCCATGGAGCCTGGCATGGTCGACGGCGGCGCGCAGCAGGGCATCTGCCACGCCGCTGCGGCGGTGGCCGGGTGCAACCACAAAGCAGGTCACGGACCACACCTCGCCGGGTCGCTCGGATGCTGCGGCCCCGGCGCCGGTCGGAGGGGAGGGTTCCGCGAGCCGCAGGACGCGGGAACGGAGAACCCGCGGATAACACGCCCGCGGTTCCACAGCGCACCAGCCCACCGGCTCACCGTCCCGGAAGGCGAGTACCCCCGGGGAGGGGGAGCCGCCGTCGAACTTTTCCTTCAGCTGTGCCTTGCGCGCGGACGGTTCCAGGGCGGAGTATTCAGGGCCGGTGAGGGCGAAGTAGCGGCACCAGCAGCGCGACGGTTCCCCCGGCAGGCCAAACAGGCCCTCGACGTCGGGCCATTCCGCCGGAGCCGTCGTCAGGCCAGGGACCGGCTGGTGTTTCATGCGTACAGGTTAGCCCGCCCGGATGGAACCGCAGCGAAATGATTTACGGGGCAAGCGCATTCCCGCTACGCTGGACTGCGATCCCTCCCGGCCCGCAGGCTTTTGGGCCTCAGCAACGGAAAGAATGTCAATGACCTTTGGACAGCAGACGGAACTGGCGGACTGGAACCGGTCAGTGCTCACCCCCGGCCTTTGCTCCGTGACGCTGCGGCACAGCAGCATTACGGACGTTGCCGCGATTGCTGCGGAGGCCGGCCTGGCCGGAATCGAGTGGGGGACGGACGTGCACATCCGGGATGAAGCCTCCGCAGGCGAGGCACGGGAGGCCACCCTGGATGCGGGCATGGAGGTCCAGTCCCTGGGCTCCTACTACCGGGCCGGAAGCTTCGCCGATTTCAACGCCGTGGTGCAGTTGGCCGTCCGCCTGGAGGCGCCCCGGATCCGGGTCTGGGCAGGCGAACAGGGCTCGGCAGACACTGACCGCGACGGGCGCTTGGCCGTTGTCCAGGACGCCCGGAGGATTGCGGAAATAGCCGGCGGCCACGGAGTGGACCTTGCCTTCGAGTACCACGGCGGCACCCTCACGGATACGCCTGATTCCACGCTCCAGTTACTGCAGGAAGTTGGCCGGGACAACGTGGGGACCTACTGGCAGCCCGCCGTCGGCCTCACCGACCAGGCCGCCCTGGCGAGCCTGCGCCAGGTGCTTGAGCATGTGACCGGCGTGCATTGCTTTTCCTGGTGGCCGGAGCACGAGCGGCTGGCACTCAGCGGCCGCAAGCAGCTCTGGCAGTCGGCGGCCGACATCCTGCGTGAGGCAGGCCGGCCCTTCGACATGATGCTCGAGTTCGTCGCGGACGACCTTCCGGAAAACGTCAGCCACGATGCCGACTTCCTCCATCACATTACGCTGGGCGAGGACTGAGACCAGCCCCTCCGCGTCAGCCATGCCGCGCACAGCGATGTCCACTGATCCGGCCCCGGATCCCCGGTAGCCAGTCCCAGGCCGTGGCGGCCATGCGGGAAGACATGAAGTTCGGCGGGCACCCCGGCGCGGACGAGCGAGCCGGTGTAGGCAAGGCTGTGATGGACCGGCACGGCCGCATCATCCGCGGTGTGCCACACGAAGGCCGGGGGAGTGGCGGCGGTGACGTGGAGATCGGCGGATACCTCCCGCAGCAGGTCGTCCGAGGGCGACGCGCCCAGCAAGTTGTCAACGCTCCCCTGATGGACGTCCTCGGTGCAGGACACCACGGGATAGCAGAGCACCGTGAGGTCCGGGACGGCGGCCCGGACGTCAAGCGCTGCATTTCCGGTTGCCACAGCCGTTGACAGCGTGGCGGCGAGATGGCCGCCGGCGGAAAATCCGAGGACTCCCACGCGGGTGGCGTCCACCGCCGGCCCGCCGCTTTCGCTGCGGATCTGCAGCAGCGCCGTTTTGGCGTCCTCAAGCGGTGCCGGATGGCGGTGCGGCGCAACCCGGTACCGGAGCACGTAGGCGTGGATCCCCAGGGAGGCGAGCCACTCCGCCACCGGCTCAGCCTCGTGGTCAGCCTGGTGGCCGTAGCCGCCGCCCGGAAGCACCAGGACGGCGGGCCGTGGCCCGTCGGCGCGGGCGGGGACAGCTGTGAGGGAAACCGTCGCCACCGTCAGGAGGCCGTCTCGGTGCTGCGCCGCAGTGTCACCCGTCCGGTCACCGGAGACGGCGCCGCGGCACCATCTGCGGCCGCGCTTCCCGCCGCGCTGCGCGTGGCGATCCTGCCGATTTCCTCCAGGGGAAGGTGCACGGTGGAAAGTGCCGGGCGGAAATCCCGCAGCGTCTCGATGTCGTCAAAGCCGGCGATGGTGGCGTCGCGGGGTATGCGCAGCCCTTCGCTCCGGAGGGCCGCGGCAGCGCCGATGGCCATGACGTCGTTGACGGCGAAAATGCACAGTCCCTTGGAGCCGCCGATGTTCCCGGTGGCCCCGACGCCACCGGCTTCCGGGCGGGAGGCCTTGATGCGTGCGGCAAGGGTGAGTCCGGCCTCGAACCCGCCGGCGCGGTTGAACGAACTGCGCAGGATTTCCGCCGGGGGTCGTCCCGCTTCGGCGAGGCCCTGCTGGAATCCGCGGATCCGGTCATCGGAGGTGAAGAGTCCTTCCGGTCCGCCAATGATCACGAAGTCGTCGCCAGCCCGGGAGACGGAAAGTTCCGAGGCGAGGCTGGCGGCAAGTTCCTCATTGGGTACTTCCACCACGTGGTACCCGTCGGACACGGCGGCCCCCACCACAGGGTGGCCCACTACAGCCACCTGGCCGCCGTTGCGGCAATACCTGTCGAGTTCAGCGGCGAGGTCGGCGTTGCCGTCGGTGTCCTCGGTGCGGGACGAGCGGGAACCGGCGATCACGATCGAATCGGCCCGGCGGGCAGCGAAGGCGGCAACGGCTTCCTTTTCATCCCCGGGAGCGCCGGCGGTGGTGGCTAGAAGGACCATCCTGCCCTGTTCCCGGGCTGCTTCCTGGACGCCGCGGGCGATGGCTGCGAAGTAGGGGTCGGCGATGTCGTGGACGATCAGTCCGATCAGGCCGGAACTCGATTTGGCAAGCCCCTGGGCCTGGGCGTTGGGGATGTAGCCCAGGGAGTCCGCAGCCTGCCGCACACGGTCCGCAATGTCCTGACCGGGTTTCCGGGCAGAACCGTTCAGCACGCGCGAGGCCGTGGCGGGCGACACGCCGGCCAGCCGGGCCACCTCGGTGAGGGTACTTGCAGCCACGGGATCTCCTTTTTCAGCGGAACTTAGCGGAACTCAGTCGCCAACGGCGGTGACCATATTATGGCAGTTTTAGGGACTTGCCGGAAAGCGCTTGCCAATTTCCTCCTGATGGGTGCAGAATGGATGCAGTGGGAATGCGCTTTCCCAATACAGCTTGAGTAACACTGCTCACTCACCGTGGAGGACACATGGGCTTCGAAACAAAGACGATCCGCATCGCCATGAACGGCATCACCGGCCGGATGGGTTACCGCCAGCACCTGCTGCGTTCCATCCTCCCCATCCGTGACGCCGGAGGCTTCACGCTGGAGGACGGCACCAAGGTCCAGATCGAACCGATCCTGGTGGGCCGCAACGAAGCCAAGATCCGCGAACTGGCGGAACTGCACAAGGTGGCGGAGTGGACCACCGACCTCGATTCCGTAATCAACGACCCCTCCGTGGACATCATCTTCGATGCCTCCATGACCAGCCTCCGCGCCGCCACCCTGAAGAAGGCCATGCTGGCCGGCAAGCACATTTTCACCGAAAAGCCCACGGCTGAAACGCTCGAAGAGGCCATCGAACTGGCCCGCATCGGCAAGGAAGCCGGCGTCACGGCCGGCGTAGTGCACGACAAGCTGTACCTGCCCGGCCTGGTCAAGCTGCGTCGACTGGTTGACGAAGGCTTCTTCGGCCGCATCCTGTCCATCCGCGGCGAATTCGGCTACTGGGTCTTCGAAGGCGACGTCCAGGCAGCCCAGCGCCCGTCCTGGAACTACCGCAAGGAAGACGGCGGCGGAATGACCACGGACATGTTCTGCCACTGGAACTACGTCCTCGAAGGCATCATCGGCAAGGTCAAGAGCGTCAATGCCAAGACCGCCACCCACATCCCGGCCCGCTGGGACGAGGCTGGCAAGGAGTACAAGGCCACGGCCGACGACGCTTCCTACGGCATCTTCGAACTCGAAACCCCGGCCGGCGAGCCGGTCATCGGCCAGATCAACTCCTCCTGGGCAGTCCGCGTTTACCGCGACGAACTGGTCGAGTTCCAGATCGACGGCACGCACGGCTCCGCAGTTGCCGGCTTGAACAAGTGCGTCGCGCAGCAGCGCGCCCACACCCCCAAGCCGGTCTGGAACCCGGACCTGCCCGTCACGGAATCCTTCCGCGACCAGTGGCAGGAAGTTCCCGCCAACGCCGAGCTGGACAACGGCTTCAAGCTGCAGTGGGAAGAATTCCTCCGCGACGTCGTAGCCGGCCGCGAACACCGCTTCGGCCTGCTCTCTGCTGCCCGCGGCGTCCAGCTCGCCGAGCTGGGCCTGCAGTCCAACGACGAACGCCGCACCATCGACATCCCGGAGATCACGCTCTGATGACTTCCCTGATCCTTCCCTCCAACGACGGCGGCACCAGGGAGTACCGCCTCCAGGGCGGTGCGTCCTGGGCCCGACCCACGGCCCCGC
This sequence comes from Arthrobacter sp. HS15c, assembly GCF_040812005.1. Lineage (NCBI taxonomy): Bacteria > Bacillati > Actinomycetota > Actinomycetes > Micrococcales > Micrococcaceae > Arthrobacter > Arthrobacter sp. HS15c. The sequence goes on along the minus strand of NZ_JBFOHM010000014.1, from coordinate 77,173 downwards.
TCACGGCCCGCCGCGCCTACGCCGCGGCGCACGTGATTCCCGAGGTCCTCGCGGACAACACGCCGGGCGCCCCGGCACGCCTCGACTGGGACGCCACCATGGCGTACCGGCACGAACTCTGGTCCTACGGCCTGGGCGTGGCCGATGCCATGGATACCGCCCAGCGCGGAATGGGCCTGGACTGGGCCGCAACCCAGCAGCTCATCAAGCGCACCGGTGTGGAGGCCGCCTCGGTGGTCTCCTCCGGCAACGCCGCGACCGCCGGCAAAACCGTGCGCGACCTCGTCTCCTGCGGCGCCGGCACCGACCAGCTGGACATCGCCACGCTGCCCACGGGCGAGGCCGGACTGACAGCCGTCCTCGAGGCCTACCGCGAGCAGATCGCCGTTGTGTCCGAAGCCGGGCCCAAGGTCATCCTGATGGCCTCCCGGGCACTGGCCCGCGTGGCTACCGGTCCGGAAGACTACCTGAAGGTGTACTCCACACTGCTCCAGGAAGTGGACCAGCCCGTCATCCTGCACTGGCTCGGGACCATGTTCGATCCCGCCCTGGCCGGCTACTGGGGTTCGGACGACGTCGCGGCGGCCACCGAGACGTTCCTCTCCCTCATCCGCGACAACGCGGACAAGGTGGACGGCGTCAAGGTGTCCCTGCTGGACGCCAGCCACGAAGTGGCCCTCCGCGCCGTCCTTCCCGAAGGCGTCCGCCTCTACACCGGCGACGACTTCAACTACCCGGAACTGATCGACGGCGACGGCAGCCACCACTCGGACGCCCTGCTGGGCATCTTCGCGGCCATCTACCCCGCGGCCTCCGTTGCCCTGCAGCACTACGACGCGGGTAACGCTGCGGAAGCGCGGGCCATCCTCGACTCCACCCGGGAACTGGGCAAGCACATCTTCAGCGCCCCCACGTTCTACTACAAGACCGGGATCGCCTTTATGTCCTGGCTCAACGGCAAGCAGCCCGGTTTCCAGATGGTGGGCGGACTGCACTCCGGCCGCTCCGTGGTGCACCTGGCCAAGACGTTCGAACTCGCCGACCAGGCCGGACTGCTGAAGGACCCGGCCCTGGCCGCGTTCCGGATGTCCGACTACCTGCGCATCAACGGAGTGGGAGTATGAGCGACTTCTCGCGCCTTGCGATCAACAGCGCCACCACCAAGAAGTGGACCCTCGCACAGGTCGTCGACGGCTGCGTCAACGCCGGCATCCCGTCGATCGGCCCCTGGCGGGACCGCGTTGAGGAAGCCGGACTGGACAAGGCAGCCAAGCTGATCAAGGACGCCGGACTCCGGGTTTCCTCGCTCTGCCGCGGCGGATTCCTGACAGCGGCCGACGCCGAAGGCCAGGCCGCCGCACTGGCGGACAACCGCGCGGCTATCCTCGAGGCCGCGGCGCTTGACACCCGGGAACTCTTTCTCGTGGTCGGTGGGCTGGCTCCGGGGGAGAAGGACGTGGTGGCTGCCCGCCAGCGCGTCGCCGACCGCCTCGCCGATCTGGTCCCGTTTGCCTCCGAGAACGGGATCCGGCTGGTGCTCGAGCCCCTGCACCCCATGTATGCCGCCGATCGTGCCCTGATCTCCACCCTGGGACAGGCCCTGGACCTCGCGGCACCCTTCGACACGAAGGATGTTGGCGTCGCCGTCGACACCTTCCACGTCTGGTGGGATCCGGAGCTCAAGGCGCAGATTGAACGAGCCGGCCGGGAAGACCGCATCGCCTCCTACCAGGTGTGCGACTTCAACATGCCAATCGCCGCGGATCCGCTGCTGTCGCGCGGATACATGGGCGACGGCGTCATTGACTTCGCCACCATCGGCACCTGGGTCAGGGACGCCGGCTACACCGGCGACATCGAGGTCGAAATCTTCAATCAGGAGATCTGGGACACGGACGGCAATACCGTCCTTTCCACGGTCAAGGAGCGCTACGCGGAGCTGGTACTCCCGTACGCGTGACCTGATTCAGACCGCGGGCTCCTGCTGACGTCACGGCAGGAGCCTGCGCCCCACCGGCAAAAGGACCTGCACCGCCTTGGCGGTGCAGGTCCTTTTGCGTTGCTGTCCGGACTCAGGGGAGGTAGGCGGCGGCGTGGCTGCGGTACCTGGCCAGAACGCCGCCGTCGGACGGTTCAGCCGGAAGATCCACGCCGCTGGGGGTCCACTCCGGGAAGGACCCGGCCAGCACAGCGGCGGCCTGGCGGGCCGCGCCGTCGGCCACGTACTCGCCGGGCGTCGGCACAAAGGCGGGAAGGCCAAGCAGCTGGCTGGCTGCCAGCTGCACGGCTGGCGACTGCGCCCCGCCACCTACCAGGATGACGCGCCGGGCCTCAACTCCCTGCGCCTGAAGGGCGGCCAGGCCGTCGGCGAGGGAACAGACGACGCCTTCGACGGCGGCGCGCGCCAGGTTTGCGGGCGTGTAATTCGCCCGGGTGATGCCGTGCAGCGATCCCGCCGCGTCCGGAAGGTTGGGCGTCCGTTCCCCGTCGAAGTACGGAATGAGCGTCAAGCCGCCGGCTCCTGCCGCGGCCGCCATCGCCAGCTCATTGAATTCTTCCAGGCTGACATCCAGCAGTGCGGCCGTCGCATCGAATACCCTCGTCGCGTTGAGGGTGCAGGCAAGCGGCAGGTAGTTGCCGGTGGCGTCCGCGAATCCCGCGACGAGCCCTGACTCATCGGCCGCCGGAGTGGAGGACACCGCAAACACGGTTCCGGACGTGCCCAAGGAGAGGACCACGTCGCCCACGCCGGCGCCGACGCCCAGGGCGGCGGCGGCGTTGTCCCCGGCGCCCGGTCCGATGAGCGACCCTTCCGGGGTTTTCCCGGCGATGTCCAGCGGGCCGACGACGGCGGGGAGCCGGGGGACGTGGCCAAGGGACTTTTCGAGGGCGTCAGGAAGGTACTCGCCCGCAGCCGCGGAGTAGTAGCCGGTGCCGGAGGCGTCGGACCGGTCGGTCCGGAGTGCCGCCAGGCCTGCCTCGCCGCTGCCGAGGCCGAAGCCTGCCAGCCGCCAGGAGAGCCAGTCGTGGGGGAGGCAGACGGCTGCGACGCGGGCTGCGTTGTCGGGTTCGTTTCCGGCGAGCCAGCGCAGCTTGGTGATGGTCAGCGAGGCGACCGGGACTGTTCCCGTGGCGCGGGACCAGTAGCGGGCACCCGAGGCGGAGTCGCCGTCGCCGGCTTCCCGGATCAGGTCCAGGGCGGCGGGAGCACTCCTGGTGTCGTTCCACAGCAGTGCAGGCCGGATGACGTCTCCGGTCCCGTCAAGGCACACCATGCCGTGCTGCTGGCCGCCCACGGACACGGCGCTGACATCAGCGAGTCCGCCTGCCTGCGTGATGGCGGCCTGGAGGGCGTTCCACCAGTGCTCGGGGTGGACTTCGGTTCCGTCGGGGTGGCTGGCGCGTCCCTGGCGCACCAGCGCGCCGGTGTCCGCGTCGCGGATCACCACCTTGCAGGACTGGGTGGAGCTGTCGATTCCGGCAACGAGGGCCATGGGTTTCCTTTTGATGCGCCGGCGCCGCCGGATCGTGGATCCGGCGGCGCCGTGGTGCTGGTGGTTGGTTGCCTGCGGGCTAGCGTGCGTTGAGCAGGTGCTCGATGGCCAGCTGGTTGAGCCGCACGAAGGCGAAGGACCGCTCTGCGGCGGCATCGGCGTCGAACGTTTCAAATGCGCTGGCGTCAGCCAGCAGATCCGCGGTGGTCTCACCGGCGGCGAGCGTGGGTTCGCCGAGTTCGAACACGCCGGAGGTCTTCAGCGCTTCCTGGACCTCAGGGTCTGCGCGGAAGGCGAGCGCGCGTTCCTTGAGCAGCAGGTACATGGACATGTTGGACTTCGCGGATTCCCAGACGCCGTCGTAGCCGTCGGTGCGGGAGGGCTTGTAGTCGAAGTGGCGCGGACCGTCGTACTTGGGGCCGCCGTTGGGGAAGCCGTTCTCGAGGAGGTCAACGGTGAAGAAGGCGCTGGTGAGGTCGCCGTGGCCGAAGACGAGGTCCTGGTCATACTTGATGCCGCGCTGGCCGTTGAGGTCGATGTGGAAGAGCTTGCCTGCCCAGAGGGCCTGGGCGATGCCGTGGGTGAAGTTCAGGCCTGCCATCTGCTCGTGGCCGGTTTCGGGGTTGAGGCCCACGATGTCGCCGTGTTCGAGCTGGGCGATGAAAGCCAGTCCGTGACCGACAGTGGGGAGGAAGATGTCGCCGCGGGGCTCATTGGGCTTGGGCTCGAGGGCGATCCGCAGGCCGTAGCCCTTGTCCTTGATGTAGGCGGCGGCGGTGTCAACGCCCTCCTTCATACGGTCCAGTGCGGCCGACAGGTCCTTGGATCCGTCGTATTCGCTGCCTTCGCGGCCGCCCCACATGACGAACGTTTCGGCGCCGAGCTCGGCGGCGAGGTCGATGTTCTGCAGAACCTTGCTGAGGGCGAAGCGGCGGACGGAGCGGTCGTTGGAGGTGAAGCCGCCGTCCTTGAAGACCGGGTGGCTGAACAGGTTGGTGGTGACCATGGGGGTCTTAAGGCCGGTCTCGGCGAGGGCTGCCTTGAAGTTCTTCAGGATCAGTTCACGCTCGGAGGCCGTGGCGTCGAACGGGACGAGGTCGTTGTCGTGGAAGGTGATGCCGTACGCGCCGAGTTCGCTGAGCTTGTGGACGGCTTCCACTGGGTCCAGCGGCTTCCTGGTGGCCACGCCGAAGGGGTCCGCTCCGGTCCAGCCCACGGTCCAGAGGCCGAAGGTGAACTTGTCGCCGGGTGTGGGCGTAAAAGTCATGATGCGTCCTTGCATTTAGGGGGAACCGTGGAACCCCTGAAGTTAGTTTATCGCTTGAACTATATAAGCGGGAATGCGCTATGGTCAATAGCATGAGCCTCCCCTGGGGCACGAACTTCGAAAAGGAGGGCCGCATGGCCAGTTCAGCGCCTGCCGCCGGCGCTCCCGACACCGGGACGCCGGGCAGCATGGGTGACGTCCGCCGCGGCAACCTGGCCCTGGTGCTCGGACGCATTGCCCAGTCCGGGGCAGGGGCACACTTGACCCGGGCCCAGGTCGCTGCCGCCACGGGGCTCACCAAGGCCTCTGTCTCGAGCCTGGTGCTGGATCTCCTCGACGCCGGCATCGTCAGGGAAATTGGGCTGAATCCGCAGGGGGAGCGCGGACGGCCGGGCGTGGGGCTTGAGCTCAATCCGGCCATGGGCGTGATGGGCATGGAAATCAATGTCGACTACATCTCCGCGGGACTAACGGACCTTTCCGGCAACCTGTTGCTCCACCAAACGCAGGAGCAGGACAACCGCATCGCCTCACCGGGCTCCGTGGCGGCGGCGCTGGCCGGCCTCGCAGCTGATCTCAGGGGCAACGCGGAGGCCCAGGGAGTCCGCGTCCTCGGCGGCGGCCTGGCTGTTCCCGGACTCGTTGATGTTAAGACCGGCACGGTCATTACCGCTCCCAACCTCGGCTGGAACACCGAAGCACTGGACCTGGATGCCCTGCTCCCCGGGGTGCCACTGGGCACCACACTTTTCAACGAAGCCAACGCGGCAGCCCTGGCGGAGCTGCGGTACCGCCCGGCCGGCGGCGCTGACTTCCTCTTTGTCTCCGGTGAGGTGGGCGTGGGCGGCGGGCTGGTGATCGGCTCCGAACTGTTCACCGGCCCCCAGGGGCATGCCGGTGAACTGGGGCATGTTGTCGTCCAGCCTGACGGAGCGGCCTGTTCCTGTGGCGGCACTGGCTGCCTGGAAACTGTGGCGGGCCAGGACGCGATCTTTGCGGCCGCAGGGATTGCCACACAGGCGGCATCCGACGGGTCCGCGGCATGGGCTTCCCGTTCGGGCCGGGCGGCATCCGGTCCATCCAGATCCGAGACCCTGGCGCAGTTGCTGGCAGCGCTCGCGGCCGAGGATGCCGACGCGCTCGGCGCCGTCACCCGGGCCGGCCGCTTCCTCGGTGTGGCAGTTGCCTCCACTGTCCGGCTGCTGAATATCTCCTCCGTGGTGCTGGGCGGACACTTTGCCATCCTGGGGGAGTGGATCATGCCCGCTCTTTCCGACAGCCTGGAACGGTACGCCCCCGGGAAAGTCCTGCCCGGCAACATCAGCCTGTCCGGCGTGGGCCAGGCCGGAGCGCTGCTGGGCGCCGCCGGCAGTGTGGTCCGTTCCCTTGTGGAAGCCCCGCACCGACTCCAGGTCCAGGCTTCGTAGGCGGGCCACGGGCTGCGGCAAATCTTGATCCAACACCCCGTCTTGTCCTTGGCGAACACTGAGCTTCGGTGGGTAGTTTCAGTGCATCAGCGAGAGCAAAGGGGTCCACACATGAGCATCACCGAATACTTCTCAGGCCTGGCCGTCATCCTGGGGTCGCTCGCGGCCGTCCTGGGCCTCTGCGCAGGTGTCCTCCGGCGCGGGGCACGGCACTAGGGCTGCTGCCTAGGGGCCACGGCAAACGCGCAGGTCACAAAAGCAGTGAGGCTTCGGCCTGCGTCATCCGCAGGCCGAAGCCTCACTGCTTTACTTGTGCCCCAGGAGGGAATCGAACCCCCGACCGGCGGATTACAAGGTTGGCGATTCGGCTGAAGAAGAATCGAACGTGCACCAGTTCCCGTTCCGCCGTCAGCACGACGCTGACTTCCCCCTTGAGATCGCCGCGTGAGCCCGCTCCGCGCCGTCCGGGACGCCGCTCCTGACCCCGACAGCGAAGCCCTGGATAGCTTCCGTGAGTGGCGCAGCGCCGTCGATGCCGCTGCCGCCCTGCGGGACGCCATGAAGGGCCGCCGCGTCCGTTTCGTGGGGATGTTCCGCAACGCCTCGGTACAGCCCGAGGGACGCATCAAAGACGTGACGTCCGCCGGCTTCAAGATCCAGTGGGACAGCGGAACAGCCTCGCAATGGATCGACCCCGACAGCGTGGTCTTCATCTAACCCCCGAACTTAAAACTAAAAGCCGGCCGGATGCGTCAACATCCGAACCGGCTAGGCAATCAGTCCCCGGCTACGGACCCTGATCGCGGCTTTCAGTGTACCCACTGCACCCTGCACCAGTCCATAGCTTGTGACGCCCTCATACCGAGGCGGTACGGCTACCCCGCCTGGTGCTTTTGTCGCGCCTCAAAACACGCTAAGCCTTCATTCACGGGCTGCTTACTGGGTCAGAGCCAGTTCCTTTTCGAGCGCACGGGCAGGGTCCATAAAGCGAGCCGAAGGCCGCACATGCGAAGGAGTGCCAAGACCGACCGTGAGACCACCACTAAGGGTGCATCACCAGATCCGTGCGCACATGCCGCCACTGCCCAGGAGTAATGCCCTGGGCCTTGCTAGCTGCTTCCCAGCAGCCAACCGACGACGACCGACTGACCGACGCGGTGTCATCACAGCTTGCCTTGAACGAACCCAGAATTCTTTTCTTGGTTCTGACAAGGCAGGCCCCTGCCCTCCTCGCCCCTCTCTCCCTCTGCGGTATCGGCAAAGACAAAAGAAAAAGCCCTGCAAAGCAGGGCCTAAAAAGCTTGAACCTTCCAGAATATAGAGCGGAAAATCTGGCAAATTCGGTGTACAAATCAGATCGCACAGACACACTAAAGCAGGGGGCACCTAATGAACACGGACGACACGCTGAAATACTGGACGGCTTGCATGAAGGCAGCAGACCTCACGGAAAAGACCATCCGCGAGCGCCTGATCTTCATCCGCCAGCTGGCCCGCGATGTCGATAGCTTGGAGACCGTCACGCGCCGTGACCTGATCCAGTGGACCGCCGAGCAGAACTGGTCCAATAGCACCCGTGTTCATAGAAGATCCGGGCTCCATACGTTCTTCGCCTGGATGCAGGATGAAGGGCTGCGCCTGGACAACCCGGCATACCGTTTGCCGAGGGTGGCCACCCGGAAGCGCGAGCCGAACCCGTTCACCGTGGACGAGATCAACCAGCTGCTTCAGTCCGGGATCTACCGGAAGACCAGGGTCATGGTCGCACTGCATTATTACCTCGGATTACGGGTGTCCGAGATCGCCGCCGTGAACGGCGATGACATCAACTGGGAAGCCCGGACTATCAAGACCATCGGCAAGGGCCGCAAAGAAGCCACACTGCCCGTCCCCGCCGCCCTCTGGCCCCTGTTCCACCAGATGCCCAGGACCGGCTACTGGTTCCCGAACCGGACAAAGAACAAACTCCACGCCGCCGGCCAAGGGCACATCATGGGCAACTCGGTGTCGGGCCTGATCGGCGAAGCGATCAAGCGGATCGGCCTGAAGCACCGGCCCCACGACCTCCGCGCCTCCCTGGCCACCGAGATGCACGAAGCCGGTGTCAGTGACTTCATCGTCCAGCGGTCCATGCGGCACTCGAACATGGACACCACCACGAAGTACCTGCTGCTCCGACCAGAAGGCATCCGCCACGGCTTCGACCTGCTGCCCGAACTCAACATGCCCGAACGGTCCGGCCGGCGGCGCGCGCTGCCCCTGGCTGCCTGACCAGACGACAAAAGGGCCGGTCATCGTCATGATGGCCGGCCCTTTTCGCGTGTGCCCCAGGAGGGAATCGAACCCCCGACCCGAAGATTAGAAGGCTTCTGCTCTATCCCCTGAGCTACTGGGGCGGGCGCAATCCAGTGTATCGCCGTCGCATGTTGCACCCAAACACGCGGCAGCGTGGCCATATCCGCGGGGCTGCTGGTACATTTCGAGCACCATCTACCAGGGGGTCTCATGTCCGAAAAGCCGCTCCACTCCTTCACTTCCCACGTCGCCGGGAAGAATGCCAACGTCTCCATCTACGCCGACCGCGTCGAATGGACGAAGGCCGGCCTGTCCGGCGGGAAGCTCCTCGCAGGTGCAGCCACCATGGGCTTCTCAATACTCGCTACCGGCGTCCGCAATAAGGACACCGAGATGATCCCCGTCCGCTCCATCACGAGCATCACGTCCAAGAAGGGGATGACCAACACGACGGTCAGCGTCATCGTGCCTGGCAACACCATCGACTTCCGGGTATCGCACGGCGAGGCGAAGACGGTCAAGGACACCCTTCAGCGCCTGATGCTGAGCTAGCGGAGACAGCACAAAGCCCCCGGCGCTCGAACGCCGGGGGCTTTTCTCCATGTGCTTAGCGGTCCAGTCAGTCTATGCCCAGGACGCGCCCCTCCGGAAGGGGAACTTAACCGGTCTTATCTGCCCCTATGCATGACCCGGTATCATGAACTATTCGCGCTACTGGGGCGCGCTCGTGGGGGATCTTACTAATGTCAATCGACGCCAATGCTGACACGCGCCCGCAACTCTTTGTTTCGGGTCGCCTTGCCGCTCTCGATGGGCTCCGGACTCCTGCCGTTATGGCGGTCTTCCTGTACCACAGCGCCTCCGGCTTCATGCCTGGCGGGTGGTCGGGCGTTGATACGTTCTTCGCCCTGAGCGGGTTCGTCATCACACTGCTCCTGGTGAAGGAACATGCGTCCCGTGGGAGTATCCGTCTTGGCAGGTTCTACGTGCAGCGGCTTGCCCGGCTTTGGCCGGCGCTGCTAATCGTGTGTGTGCCAGTCGCGGCGGCTTCTGTCCTGCTGCCATCAAGTGGCTGGGGTGGTCAAGGCTCCAACGCTTTGCAGGGCGCCACGTATGTCATGAACATCTTCCGCTCCGGCCTCGTCGGCGTGACTACGGCTGGCGGTGCGTTGGGGCATACCTGGACGCTCGCCGTTGAAGAACAGTTCTACCTTGTGTGGCCGCTACTTCTGATCGTCATGCTCCGGCTGTTCGCGCTGCGCACGATCACTATCATCACGGGCCTGCTCGCCTTAGCGGCCGTTGCTGAGCGAGTCGCTATGGTTGCCACTGGCGTCGGTCTAAATCGTCTCTACAACGGGCCGGACACCCGCGCCGATCAGTTGCTCCTTGGCTGCGTGCTTGCCCTGCTGTTCATGATGATCAAGCCGGGCTCTGTCGCCGCAAGCCGGATGGCGAGCATCTCATCGAAAGCCATCTGGCCCGCCGCCCTGGTCCTGGTTGCGTCGGCCTTCCTGTTGGCCTACCCGAAGGACGCCGGCGCATGGTTTAACTTCTACTGGATGTTCGGCCCGTTCATCCTAGCTTTCGTCGCAACAGCCCTCATCTCCGGCCTCGCGACGAACCCGGACCACCGTCTAGCCAAAGTCTTGGCTCACCCATGGATGTCGTGGCCAGGACAAAACCTTTCCTACGGGGTGTACCTGTGGCACCTGCCCCTGATCTACCTGCTACTGCCGGTCATTGAACCGCTGGTCATCAGGGTGCCCGTTGTCTTCGTGCTGACGGGTGGCCTTGCATACCTGTCCGCTCGGTTTGTTGAAAGCCCCATTCGTGCACGAGTGAAGCTGCGGCTGGACAAGCGGTCCGAGCGGCTACCTGCGGCGGAACCGGCGAGGGCGGGTTAGCGTGATGCTGCCCCTGACCCCGATTGATCGTTTCGTGCTATGGCTACGGCGCCCGCGTACGTGCGTAGAGTACGGCTGCAAGAACGTCCCAGCGTCCTCCGAGCAGGAGTTCTGCTCGGAGGAATGCCGAGATAAGTACGTGGACAGCTTCTAGGCCTGGGATTAGTACGCACCCTATTGCCCCTACAATGATTTGACTTGACATCATTCAAATTGGGGGAATCGTGCGCGTACGCCGCATTGTCGCGGGTGCCGTGGCAGCATTGACGCTGGCCGGCGGTGGGAGCTTTGTGGCCTCCACGGTGAAGAACAATATCGAGCAGGGCCAGAAGTGCGAGTCGATCAAGGCCAGCCTGCCTGTCGTTCACCTGTCCGGCGCCTCGGTGGCGATCATTGGTGACTCTTACACGGCGGGCGATGGTCTGGACCGCCGGGCGGACGGCTGGGCTTACTCGGTCGGGTCCGATCTTGCCGGGGTTGGCATGACCGGCTTCGTCAATGGCGGGTACTGCGGGAACCATTCCTACGCCGAGCGGCTGGATTCGGTTCTGGAACTGCACCCGCAGACCCTCATAATTCAGGGTGGCCTCAATGACTGGAAGTCGCCAGAGAAGGTAGCCGACGCTGCGGCTGCCCTGCTGAGCCGGGCCAACGGGGTGCCCCGTGTGATCGTCGTCGGCCCGCCCGATGTGCCTGGCCGGGACGGTGAATCCGCCGTCGATCAGGCGTTGGTCGTGGCAACCAAGTTCACTGACACCGAATACGTTTCCGCTCTGGACTGGCAACTCGAGTTCCTCCCTGACGACACGCACTTGACGCCCGCCGGCCACGCCACCTTTGCGGCAAACGTGGCCAGCGCCATCAAGCGCTAGCTGCGGAAGACACCAAAGCGACCGACGCGCAAGGTGCCTTGCCCCTTCATCTGCACCGAGACTGTTGCCTTGGTTGCCGCCGCCGGGACCAGCACCCTTGGAATCCGGAACACGCCTGAGCCGGGCCTGGTGTTGACAAGGTCGTATGTGTCTCCAGCTACCCATTGCAGGTCCGTTGATGCGCCGACGCCAGCGAAGGCGTTGTCGAGGAACGCGATGGTCATGTGGAATGAGGTCGTGTTGGCCCAGTCCACGTCGGTCTGAAACTCGCACATGGCATCGATGTAGGTCGTGCCTGGGGTGATGCCGGCGAAGTTGAGGTTCTGCTGGATAGAACAACCTTCACCTGCGCTGACGCTGACCTGCTGCCACTCGCCGGGCAGGAAGTCCGTCCGGGCCACCTTGGAAGCAACCGCCGTGATGGCGGCCCCGGTGAGGCTCTGGCATGTCCAGCTCGTGGCGGCCTGACCAGTGATGCTGTTGGACAGGGTGCCGGTGGTTCCGGTCATGTTGGGGTTGGTCATCACGGCTTGAAGCTCCACGTCCTCACCCCAGCCGAGGATATCGACGGGTGGGCTGTAGGTGTTGATGATGTTGGCGATGGCTGCCCCGACGCGCTGCGAACCTATTCCGTTGAGGTGGACACCGTCCGATGCGACCCCTGAGCGGAACCCTCCGTTGGTCGGGTCAACGAGCAACTGCCATGCGTCCACCACATACACGCCTCGGCGGGTCTGGCCCTGCTCCCTGATCCACCGGTTGACGGCGCTCATGACGTTGCGTTGCGCCGTGGTGAGTGCGTTGCGCGGGGGGATGGTGGAGATGATGAGCCGTGCTCCGATGGCTGCGCACTTGTCCATGTACTGGGTGAGGCGCGTCTGGATCGTCGCGGCGGACGTGCTGCTGGCCACATCGTTGGAGCAGGGCGAGGTGAGGACCACCCAGCCGGGGTTGAGCGGCTTGATGTTCGTATCGAACCGGGAGACGAACGTGTCCGACGTGGAGCCGAAGACGCCCTTGGGGCCGTAGTACTTGAGCCGCTGCCGGGTGAGGACGTTCACCCAGGACATGATGCCCTGCGCTGAGTTGCTGTAGGACTTGTCTACGCGGACGGTCGCGCCGCCTGCGCCCGTGGCGCTGACAAGGTCGCCCTTCTGCGCCGCCGTGCTGATCATCGTCAGGCTGTAGCTCGCGCCGGCTGTGCCGGATACGGTGACGTTGCCCGTGCCGACGCTGGCGAGTGCAGCCACGGCGGTCTGGACAGTGGCTGTGCTGGCGTTATAGGCGAGGTCTGATGTGGTGGAGCCGTCCACGGTGATAGCGAACGTCCCGGCGCCGCCGCTGACCTTGATCACCGGGGACACTAGGCGGTTCTTCGAGTCGAACGAATCGCCGTCGCTGACCATTGTGTTCAGGTTGGGGCGGTTGAACTTCGCGTCCGCCGCCGCCTGGGAGTATGCGGGAGTGTCGAGGATTCCCATAGTTAGCTCACCACAATCTGGGGGACGTTGGTCGCGGCGCCGTTGGCGTTGCGCGTGATGGTCGGCTGGGTGAAGGTCTTCGTGACGGGCGAGCCGTAGGTGATGTTGTAATTGGTGACCGCTCCGGTGGCGTGCCGAGCGGTGATGGTCAAGACGCCGGGGGTGTCATCCGGCCAAGCGACGACAGCCGATGTGACCTGATCCGAACCGTCCACAGTGACCGCCCCAGCGATCAGCAGATCAGGGTTTTTCGCCGCCTGAACAAGGTTTAGGTAAGTGGCAGAAAGTTCCTCAACCGAGAGCCTGTTCGGCAGGTCCGATTCCTGGAGCGTGATGAACCCGGTACGGCCGCCGAAGCCCAGCACCGCCGCCGTCGGAGCCGTGACCGGGATCGACACCGGCCCGTCCGGGATCAGGTCAAGATCGATCGTGCCCGTCTGACCCAGCAGCGGCTTGAGGTTCTTGGCCCAGTTGATCGGGCGCTCGTTCGCGAACTCCCAGGACGCGCTGACCTGGTATGCCCAGTCCGTCACCTCGTTGCCTGCCAGGTCAATGAACCCGGCCTGGTCAACGAACGGGACCTGGAAGGAACCCAGCTGCCCGGCCTCGGCGGTGAAGGAATCCGAGAAGGCTGGGATCGGCTGGCCGGTGGCCGCCCAGATCACGGTTGAGGTCGGCTTGACCGTCACCTTCGTGACGACGTCCTTGCCGGTGATGGTCAGCGGGATACCGAAAGCAACCGTCGCCAGCTGCATGCCTACGGGAAAGCCCATGGGGAAAGCTCCTTACTCTGCCCGCCTCACGGGCCTTGTCGTGCTGGTGGTCTGGCGGGTGTCAGGCAGGGGTAAGGACTGCCCGGGAATACGTGATGGGTTCGGTCTGCCCGTCGAGGACCACCAGGTAGAGGTCATCACCGGGTACTTCCAGCACCTCCACCACTTCGCCGCCGATGCTCGGCGCGAGGGTCAGGGTGACGCGGTCGCCTACTTTGAGTTCAGTCATCCGGTTATGCCTCGTGCTTTCCGTCATTCGTGGGTGAGGTTGCTGCTTCGATCGCCGGGCTGATCCCGGTTGGTTTCCACAGCGTCTTGTAGCTGGTGCCGGCGGCTAGGAAGACCAGCAGCGCCAGGCGCAGAATGTCCCCGGTGGTGAACAGCCCTGCGACGTACGCGGTCACCGCGGCCACCAGCAAGTAGAAGCCGAAGGCCACCAGCGCCTGGGTGCGCTGGCTCCAGCGGGACTGCTGGATGGTGCTGATGACCGGCGGGCTGAAGAAGCCCACGGCGAGCGCCCACAGCGTGGCGTTGTCGAGGTTCAGGAGGGCGTCCATCACTTGCCCCCTACTGCGCTGTCGATGATGGCCTGCGGCAGGATCGACAGGACCGCCCCGCCGGTCACGAGTACCAGGTACTCGTCCCAGTGCAGCCCGCGGAACCCTGTCGCGGGGTCCCAGGCGTAGACGGTGTCCGAGTTGTCGCCCTTGAACAGGGTGCCGCTGGAGGTCTTGCCGGCGGCGGCGAGTTCGGCGAACTTCGCGTCGATCTCGGCGGGGCTGATGGTGTCCTTGGCGTTGACCACGTCGCGGACGAAACCGGCGAGCGCGTTGCGGTTGCTTTCGGCCACTGCCTCGGCTTCGCGGAACTTGGTGTTCATCCACTCCACGATTTCCGCGAGCCGTGCCACGATGTCTGCTGCTGCTGCCATGTCAATCTCCTCAAGAGGTGTGATGGTGCCGCCCTGGTAGGACAGGGAACCGGCGAAGTAGGGTTCCGGGTCAACGCGGCCGTAGTAGGGGGCGACGTTGACACGGAAGGGTGCGAGCACGAAGTCGAAGTGCAGGTGTTTGCCGGCGCTGAAGCCCGTCTCGCCGCAGACGGCGATCTGCTGGCTGGCGCGGACGCTGTCCCCGGCCTTGACCCAGACTTCCTCGAGGTGGCCGTAGCCGGTGAGGGCCACCAGCACGCCGCTCAGGTAGTGCCCGAGGATGATGTAGTTCCCGGCCGAGGTGTCCACGTTGTCGGTGCGGTCGAAGTCGATGTTCAGGTACATGATGTTCGGCCAGCCGAGGCCGCGGGAGTCGCCGGCGAACAGCACCACGCCGGCGGCTGCGGCGTACACCTCGGGGAAGATCTCCACCCCGTTTGTGTAGCCGGAGTCCTGGCCGGCGTGCGGGTTCCCGTCCGGCTGGATGTTCCCGTACCGCTGGGTGGTAGGGCCGCGGGACGGCCTCACTAGAGTGATCATGGGACAAGGCCTCCTTGGGCTGCGCAGGTGTAGGTGGTGGACCCTGGAGGGTTGGGGGTGCAGGTGTAGGTTGTCCCGGTTTGGTCAGTGAACGTTATTGACGTCGGGGCAGCGCCGTTGGTTCCGTCAACTCCGGCGGCGCCTTGCGGGCCCGTTTCGCCTTGCGGCCCGGCTGGGCCCTGCGGCCCTGGCGGGCCGGGGACCGTCGAGTCTGCGCCGTCCGCCCCTTGGGCGCCTGTTGCCCCCGCCGCTCCTGCGATGCCGGTCTCGCCCGGCGGGCCGCTGGCACCGGCCGCGCCGTCCTTACCCTCTGGCCCGGGCGGGCCTGGCGGCCCCGGTGCGCCGTCCTCACCGTCCTGCCCGTCGGCACCGGAAGGTCCGGGCGGGCCGGGTACCAGCTCGGCAGGGGAGGAAGCAATCTGGTTGGCTTTTTCGCACAGATCCCGGTCATCGATGACGAGCTGGCCGGTAGCGCAGGCCTGCTTGACCTGCTCCGCAATTGTCACCGTGTTGGCCGTCAGCACCTCGCTGCGCTGGGCAGCTGCCGTCCCCCAGAGGAAGACGCCGATTAGAAGGGCCGCCGAAACAACCCCGACAATCGCCGCGTACACGTTGCGCTTACGTCGCGCCGCTGTATCAGGCATCACTCGGTACCGCCGTTCTTGGGGTAGAGGCACGCCAAGAGTTTGTTGTAGCTATCTCGCTCTTTGGCTTCTGATTCGGACAGTTCCTTTTTGAGGTCCGCAATCTCTTTGTCTTTGCGGGCGATGATTGTTTCGGTGTCGGCTCGGACGGCGCGGGATTCGCGCATCCACAGCCACACGAACAACCCGATGACGACAAGCCCGAGACCGAAGACCCCGAGCTGAGCCAGCCACGAGGAGAGAATCCCCGATGCTTCTTGTTCCACACGTTTGGCCCTCCTGCGCTACGGCTTCTCGGTGACGGCCACGGAGCCCTTGAGGACCACGACCGCGCCGGCTGCGCTGGCGTTGCCCTGGATCTTCCACGTGTGCGAACCCGCAGTGGGGGTGTGCTCGACCAGCAGTGACGGGTTGAAGGGGACTTGGATGCCGGCAATGTACGGGATGGTGAAGGTCCAGCCGTCAATCTCGCCGCCGTCGCAGGTGATCCTGACTGCCGCGTCACGGTGCGCGCCTGAGTTTCCATTGGCCAGGGCGATGGCGTAACTGATAGCCACCTCGCCGCCCTGCGTGGTTCCCGTTACGGTGTGCAGGTCCGTCCAGCTCGGGGTCTGGGCTATCGCGCCGCTGCTCCCGGCCAGGCTGTGTCCCAGCTCGGTGGCCGCGGCAAGGGCCCATCGGGTGCCGTTCCACTTCTCCCGGCGGCCGGTGTCGCGCCGGTCGATCTCCTGCCCCTGGGCGGGGGATGTGATCTCGGCCCGTTCGGTGGAGTTGCGGATGGTGAAGGCCGCGCCGCGCGCCGCGGTGTGCCGCCAGACCTGGGTGATCGTGTTGGAACCGCCGGACGTGCCGGTGGTGCCAGCGAAGATCCGGGCCTCGGCAATGACGTAGGCGCCGGCCGGAAGGGAGCCGGTGGGCTTGGTCGGCGACGCTCCGGCGGTGCCCTGCTGAACACCGATCACGGCGTCGTTGTCAGCGTCGCCCTTAGCCTGGTCGTTCTGCTTGACGTAGATCAGGTCCCACCGGGAGTTCGTCCCCGGCGCGGCGCCCGTGGCCACGTTCGTGGTGCCGGTCAGCGTCGGCGTGTACACGCCTTCTGCTGCGGTCCGGCTGATGACCAGAGCGGCGGGGCTGACGTCATAGGACATGTCCGCCTTGCCGATGACCAGCTGGTCGGTGGCCTGCCCGAGTACGCCCGAGCGGGGGACTCCCGGGGCATTCTCCGCGTAGAGCCCTGCCAGCTGGAGTCGGTGCTCCACGGTGGTGGTGCCTACGCCCGCGATGGGTGCAACGCCTGGTCCTCGGTTGACCGTCATAGTGTTCCTCCCATGGCAATGACCGCCGCCTTCAGGGCCGCGATCTCTTGGTCTTGTTTGATTCGGTCTGCCACGAGTGTGGCGATGGTCCGCTCGTGAGCCTGTACGAACGGCAGCAGGACGACGCCGAGCCGCTCGTAGAACACGCTGTCAATCTCGCCGTTGAACCGCAGCGCGAGCTGAGGCACGGCGGCGGCGACTTCGCCAGCGATAAGCCCGGGCTCGTCAACGTGGACGGCGGGGGTGTAGTCGTCGGCGCCGGTTGCTTTCCGGTCGTAGAGGACAGCCCGAAGTCCCAGCAGTTGCTCTGGGGTTAGCGACCATTCGCGGATGTTTTTCTTGTACCGCTCGTCGGACGTGTTGTATCCGAAGACGTTCGTGCTGTGCATGTACACGGCCTTGTACGAACCGACCAGGCCTGTGATGTCGCGGTTGAATGCGGCGGTTGTGTTCCCGTCAGCCTGCGCAACTGCCGATGTGACGTCGGACCCGGCGTGGGTGTGGGCGGTGGGTGTGAAGGTGGAAGGTTTGCCGGTGATCGCTGCCCATGAGGTTGAGGCGCCGGTGACGAGCTTGACCCAGATGCTGTTGACGTCGTCCCAGATCTCGCCGCCGAAGTTGCCGGGGTCGGAGAGGAGCGGGCCGAAGCGCGCCATCGGGGTGCCGGCACTGTCGAGGATGACGAAGGCGCCGTCTTCGGTTTGGAAGATGCCGATGATGTTGCCTTCGGCGTCCACGGTGTAGAAGCCGGATTCGTCGGCGCGGATGCCGGCTCCGGTGTCATCGCTGATGGACATGGACCTTTGGGGTGCGCCGCGTTCGAGTTCCTCGGTTTGGCGCTGGTGCTTCCTGTTGTTGTTTGCTATCCGTTTCCGGGGGTCCGGGTCGGGGATGGAGCGGGGTGCGTCGATGGTCATTACACTCCTGCCGGCATCGGTGCGGGGGTGAGTTTCACTGTGCTGCTGCCGTCCCCGTCGATGGCCATCAGCCGGACGCGGCGGACGCCGGCTTCGATCATCGGGTTACCCTCAGGGACTCTGATCTGGGCGAAGTCACCGGGTGAGTAGTTGCCCAGCAGCGGGCTGGTGTTGGCCCGGACACTGAGGTTCCAGGTTTCGACCGGGCGGCGGGCCGCGGCCATGGCGTACGCGGCGTGGTCCTGGAGGATGCCGGGGTCTTCGACGTCCTTTGAAGCGGCGTCCGCTTCGGTCCATGGATATTCGGCGTTCTGGATGAGGTTGAGATCCTGTTCGGTGGCGAGCTTCATCTCCAGTTCCGAACCGGCGCCGGGCTGCCACACCCTGTCGGCCATGCCCCTGCCGTCTTCCTTCACACCGATGGCCGATACTCCGGACTCCTCGACCGTGCCGTCCCAGATCCAGTCGTCGCCGCCCTGGTACAGCAGGGGCGATGCTGTGCTCCCGTGCGTCATGACCCATTCGATCCGGGTCGGGTCGGCGCCATTGAAGCGGGGGCGGAACGCGATGTCCGGCCCGTCCTCCACTTCGGTGAGTTTCGTCAGGAGGTCCCCGAGCCATGGCAGCTTGTAGCCTTCGTAGTGCCGTTCGGCGGTGCCGATTTCCAGCACGTCCGGAAGCACGATGGGAAGACCGGGGTTGTAGGGGTTGCCGAAGATGGACAGCCTGACCAGTTCCCTGGCGATGCCGCCCAGCGAGAGGCCGGTGAGATCAAGGGACGTGCGGGTCACTGGCATGCCGTCGGTGATCTGTGCCCAGTTCAGGGCTTTGATCCGGTCCAGGATGGACCAGAGCCCTTCCGCGCCGAGCTTCAGGACGCCGGTGTTGTCGTCGTAGTCCCGCTGCCAGATCGGGCCCGCCTCCAGAATGGTGTTCCCGTAGGACACCGCGAGGTAGTTCTTCTTTGCCGCGGTGATGTTCCGCAGGTCCTTGTTCCGGAGTTCCACGGACAATGCCTTGGTAGTCACGTCGAGGGCGCCGGCACCGTTGAGCCGCTGGCCCCAGGACTGTGACGCGGCGGGCAGGTCGGCGGTGATCTTGCCGGTCACCATGTTCCCGACGAAAACCCGCCACGCGGGAGCTACCACCATGCCGGCCTCACTTCCACCAGGAGCTGTGCACCCGGCGCATCGGTTGCTTCGAAGAGCCACGTGCCTGCCGACTTTTTGGCAAGCCGGGTCCATTCCCGGACGGTGAGTTTCGCGGACCGGTCGGCGTACCCTTCGAGCAGCACCGACCCGTCCGAGGTGTCCAGCCGGACGGTCTGGCCCAGCAGCACCGCATCGGAGTAGACCAGCCTGTTGCCGGACTGCACGTGAGTGATGGTGAACCCGAAAGGCATGTCCTCGGTGACGGCCGAGACGGTGAAGGTCGGGGCTGTGTCCGCCGTCCCGGTGTTCGTCAGGGTCACCGTTCCCGGTGAGCCTGCCGCGCCATAGTCCAGCGGATCTTCGAGCGGGTACTCCAGCGCACCGCCGGGGGTAGCGATACCGGTCGCCGCGGTGACCGGGGCCCCGTACTTGCGGGGCTTCGGGCACCAGAATTGAAACTGGTACGTGGCGGTGGTGTCGTTCTTCCAACCAATCTTGGGATCGGCGAAGAGGTACGTTCCGGCGGACATGTCCGCCGTCGCCGTATCAGTCACCTCCAGCACACCGTCCAGACCGTCAGCCAGAACAGCCGCCAGATCCTCAGCCGCGAGCGCCGCGACTTCCTCCGAAGGGCACGTCGCGTCGCCCTCGATGGTGACCAGGCGGGCTCCGCGCCAACCGCGTTCGCCGAACTCGCCGTGCGCGTTCATCCGCTCGGCCCTGTCCCGGCGTACCGACGGGCCGTCGTCCCATCCCTTCAGCTCATCAAGCCACAGCGTGTAACCGGACGGGCTGACCCAGCCCTCAGTACTGAAGGTCAGCCCGTCCACTGTCAAGGTGCGGATGCCCGGCATATCACCCTTCCTTCCACAACAGTTGTTCGGCGAGCGCCCGCGCTGTTTGCTCTTCGGACATTCCGGGTGCTGCGTGGACCGCTACGGGGCGCTGAGAACGCAGGAGCTCCAGCAGGGCGTCAAGCTTCTCCAAGAAGCTCTGGCCCGCACTGGTGCCCCCTGCACTGCCGGTTTGTCCGAGACCTACGTCGGGCAGGTCAGGCACTGAGACGAGACGGGCCATCCGGGCATCAAGCCGGGACTGCATCTTGTCCGCGCCGTTGATCACGCCTTCGCCAAGGTTCTGGCCGTACCCGTCGAATTCCTTGGACGGTGACGCGATCCCCAGGGCTTGCTTGAATGGGCCGCGAATCATCTCCGGGAGCATGTCCGCGAAGAAGCTGCCGACGTTCCGCAGCAGTGATCCGGCCCCGTTGAGCAGCCCGTTGATCAGGTCGCGGCCGACGTTGTACAGCCACGAACCGACACCGTTCCAGAATCCGAGGATCTTGCCCGGCAGGTCTGCGAAGAAGCCCAGCAGGCTGCCGATCATGTCGCCTGCCCCGCGGAGGATTCCGCCGAACACGCCTGAAAGGACGGACCCGACGAAGTTCCACCCGGCTGACCAGACGGCACCAATGACCTGCATGGCTCCGGAGATGACCTGCCAGAGCATGGTGCCCAGGCCGGTGACGATGCCGATGACCAGGTTGCCGATCCCGGCGAGGATCTGGAGGATGCCGTTCCAGGCGGCTCCCCAGTCTCCGGCGATGATGGCCATCACGGTGTTGATCACGCCGGTTACGATCTGGAGCACCGAGGTGATGATCGAAGCGATCATTCCGAAGACGGTCGTCACGATCGGGATCAGGGCGTTGATGATCGGCGGCAGGATGTCGCCGAGCATCTGGACCAGGGGCACGATGGCGATCTGGATAATCGAGACGATCAGCGGGATCAGTGCCCCGAGGGCTGCCAGCACGGGCGGGATCAGTGACGTGATCAGCGGCAGGATCATCCCGACCAGCGGCATGATCGCCGGTACCAGCTGGAAGAAGGCATTCATCACGGCCTGAAGTACCGGGATCAAAGCCGGAACCAGGGACATAATGGCGGTCAGTACCCCTGCCACCAGCGGCGTGAGCGACTGGAGGAAGGGCACCAGCGTCGCACCGGCCACGGTAGCGATCTCCCCGAGCTGCTGCGCGAGCATGGGGATCAGCGGGCCGAGTACCTGGAAGAGCATGCTCAGCGGGGAGAACTGCTGGTACAGCTGGATCACGGTCGGGATCAGCGGCGAGATGGCGTCCCACAGCTGGCGTCCGAAGAAGCCGAGCCGCTCGAAGGTTCCGGCCATACCCGATGACGTGATATCGCCGTCGCCGGCTTTGAACGCGGCGAAGAAGGCCAGGCCGCTGCCCTTCATTTCTGTGAAGGTGTTGTGCAGTGCAATGCCCGTGCCCTCGAAGGCGCCGGCTACTCCTGCGGAGGTGTTCTCCCCGCCCTCGCGGAGACCAGCGAAGAACGCCAAGTACGAGCCCCGGGTCTCATCCAGAATCCCGCCGATAGTTGCAGCGGTGTCGCCCTTGAAGCCGAGAGCATCGGCGATGGCGAACCCGTTGCCGCCGTCTGCCACGACTCCCTGGACATCAATCAGCTTGTCCAGAAAACCGGACATCCCGCGGACGCCGTCAAGCGCCTTGATCCGAACGGCGGTGAAGGCCGGCGCCAGCAGGGTGCCGGTCTTGGCAGCCAGATTCTCGTTCTCGGCGGCGAGGGTCTTGGCCACGTTTGCCGTTGACTGAGAGGTCCGGGCGAAGTCGCCCTGGGCATCTTTGGTCTGGGCGAAGATCAGGCCCTGCGCAGCGAGGATCTTCTGCTGCGGGGTGAGCGCGTCCTTCGTGGTCTTGATGATGCCCTGGCGCATCGCTTCGTCTTTCAACGAAGCGTCGTCCATCATCACGCCGTAGGCACGGATCGGCTCCGCTTCGCCGCGCAGAGCGGCGCCCACGGCCTCGATGGCCTGTTCGGTGCTGGTGCCCTTGAAGGACGCCATGTCGCCCGCGAGCGCGGTCAGGTCGGTGGAGAAGCTGGCGAGGTCATCGCCGCCGAGGCCTGCCGCTTTGCCGTAGGTGCCGAAGGTGTTCGCGGCGTTGATGACCTGCTGTGAGGACAGGCCGAGGGATGCCCCGGCGGTCTTCGACTGCTCGATGACCTTGGTCATGGAGTCGCCGAAGACGACGCCGGCTGCTGCGCTGGAGTCCTCCAGTTCCGAGAACGCCGCGACGCTGGCGATGCCGAAGTCCTTGATCTTGTCCGCTGCGAACAGGGCAGCGAGCGGGGCCACCAGTCGGCCGGCCCCGGCGCTTACTTTGCCGAACGTTCCGCCGAGCCCTTCGGCTTTGCCGTGGATGTCGTCAAAGACCTTGCCGACACCCTTGTCCCGGCCGAAGATATCGAAGAACAGCGAACCGCCGGACATGACACCGCCTCTACTTGCTCTGGCTCTCGTGCTGCTTGAGAGCGTTCAGGTACAGGAGCCACATGTCGTAGCGCATTTCCCATACGTTGATCGGGGTGATGCCTGGCCAGATCCGGCTGATCCGGGTGATGTGCCCGAATACCGAATCTTCGATGTCCTCTATGTGGTTGAGGGTTCCTGCTGCTTGGCGGCCGCGGCCTTCTTTGCCGCCGTCTTTGGCTCTGCCCGCACGGAAGCCGTCCGGGCTCGTGTAGGGCGCTCTGCCGGGGCCTCCACGGCTGCGGGCTCCGGCTTCTCTTCGGGCCACGCGTATTCGTCCAGCGGCACTTCGGCGGATTCCTCGAAGGTGATCTTCTCGCCAGCCGTCCTGCGTGCCAGCCAGATGATGGCGGCGAAGACCTTCAGGGTCTCCGGCTCGTCGATGATGTCCAGCGGGGACTTACCCACGAAGCCGCGCGAGGTGGCCATAAGCGTCTTCATCCCGACGCCGGCTTTGGCCTGGAGTTCCATGAGGGTCAGCAGGGACGGGCGCTGAAGCCCTGACTGGAGGTCGTACTCTTTGCCGGAAATGAGAATCTTCATTCGGAACCAATCTCTCGGGCGGCGGCGTCGATGACATCGACCACGGCCTGCTTGAAGGTGTTTCGGTGTTTGGATATGGGCCGGTAGAACCAGGGCTTGCCGCGCTGGTTGACCCACGTCTCGGTGTCCCCAAAGACGGGGTGCCGGAACTTGTCCCGGCCGTAGAGGTAGAGCATCGGCTCCTGGCCGGCGGGCAGCTTCTTCTTCGTGGCCTCAATGCGGATGCCCTCGCCGGAGACGTCGCCGGTTTTCTTGGACACGCGGCCGGTCTTGATGGATGACCGCACGCCGGACGCGAGCGCCTGGCGGACGATGTTCCGGTTGCGGGCCCGGGCCGCACTGGTCCGGATGGACTTGCCGCGCCGGATCTCGCGGGCGCTGCGCTGGTCGGCCTTGGGCGGGGTTGGTCCCTGCACTTCGGCGCGGACGTCGGCCATGGCTGGATCTGCTGCTGCCCTGAGGTTGGCGCGGAGGTCGCGGCGGGCCACCTTGTCCCAGGTCCGGGAGGCCTGCACCAGACGGCGCAGGCTTCCCGGTTCGATCTGGATGTCAATCTCGGGCCCATCGAACCCGCCGGCCATTAGACCGCGGTGTCGGTGGAGACGATGACGACGTAGATCGGAGATCCGCTCAGGCCGTCCAGCCCGGTGAAGTCGATCGACTGTTCGACGACCTGGCCGCCGTCGGCTGATGGCAGTTCGCCTTCCAACGACACGACGGGGATGACGATTTCCAGCGTGGGCTTCGCCGAGGTTCCGATGACCAAGTCAGTCTGGAAGGTCAGGACGATGGAGAGCTGCTGCTGGGTGAGGTAGGCATCGCGCAGGACCGTGTCCGAGTACTCGGCGGTGATCTTGCCCTTCAGCTCGGCAAGGCCGTCCGTGACCGGGCGGCGGCCACGCTTGCCGCGGTTGCCGAAGTTGAACCCCTTATCGTCAATCTTGTTGTCCCAGGAGACGCTGAAGTCGCTGATGTTCGCAGCGGTCGTGCCGCCTGTGGACAGCGCCGTGCTGGTCGGTGGAACAACTGTGCCGCCCACCTTGATGGCGCCGTGGATGAACGTGAGCAGTTCGAGGTTGGCCGCGTAGGACGGTGCCGCGTACGCGACATCGGTCTTGACTTCCCTGGAATCCCAGGAAGTCTTCAGCTTCACGATCTCGCCGTTGGCAGCGGAGATCTCGCCGGACTTGCAGACCGAGCCGTTGAACGTCATCGGGGTGGTGGCCCCGCCGCCCAGGGTAGGGATGCCCTTCTGGATCGTGTACGCCGGCAGCGGCTCCGTGGTCGCCGGAGTGAACACGTGCTGGTACACGCCGGACTGGCCGGGCACCGCCGTGGAGGTAGCCGAACCGAAGAGGGCTTCGAAGAAGACGCCCATCCCCTTGGTGGCCACCTCAATGTTGATGTCACCGCCAGCGGACTGCTTGCCCAGGCCGCGGCGGCTGGCGCGTGCGACACGGGAGCCGACGCGCATGCCGGCGCCTTGGACGAAGGTCGGGTTCCAGACGAGCTTCTCGTTCAGGAACTCGGGGAACTTGGTGGGGGTGACGCCGGTACCGTAGGTGGTTTCCTTGCCCAGCCCGATAGAGCAATCCTGCATGGTTGTCATGGCTTATCTCCTTAGCTTCCGGACTGGCGGCGGGTGCGCTTGGTCGGTGGTTTGGGGTCGGCTGCCGGTTCGTCGGCGGGCTCGTCGGTTTCGCCCTCGCCCTCGGTGGGCTCGTCCGCCTCGGGGTCGGCGTAGATCTTGGCGAGGATGGCTTTCGCCTCGTCGTCCACGGGGGCGTAGTTCTCGGCCTGCGGGAGCAGCCGCTCGGCTACTTCGTCGCTGACTTCGATCTCTTCCCTGTAGCCGAGGAAGCAGCCGAGCAGCGGGACGTCCAGCTCGCCGAGCGGGGATACGTTCTTGATGATGGGCATGGTGATGGACTCCTAGTTTCGGATTCGCGCCTTGGCGGTGAACGTGGCCAGGACGTCGATCATCCTGCCCTTGTGCATGACTTCCTCCGGGGTGGCGCCCGGGGAATCGTGTGAGGTCAGGAAGCATTCGCGGACGGTCTGTCCGACCGTGGTATCGGTGACCCTGACGTGGTACTCGAGTTTCCTCAGCAGCTCGTAACAGCGGCGGGACGCTTCGATCTCGGCTTCCTCGGCGCCGCCACGGACAACCGAGATCTGCACGTCGAGAGTCAGGGTCTCCTCGCGTGAGCGGTTCGTGCCCAGCGTCGCTTTGTCCTGCCCGGCCCCGACCGATCCGAAGGAGATAATCTCGTCCGGGTCGAAGGTGGCCGGCTGCCCGAAGGCCACGTAGACGCTTTCCGTCTCGGGGTCCTCGGCCATCAGTTCCTTGGCCGCGTTGTAGAAGGCTTCCTTGAAGGCCAGCGCCACGGTGGCCATGGTCAGTTCCATCAGGCGAAACCGCCGATCTTCTGGTTTGGTGCGCACAGCTCCATGACGCGGCGGGGGACGGCGTACCCGGATGGGGTGAAGACGTCGCCCTCTGCGCCCTGGCCCCGGATGGCGCCGCCGTTGGCCTGCATGCCGATCTGCCACCAGTGCCGTACCAGTTCGCGGACGGCGAGCCGGATATTCGGCGGGACTGTTTGGCTGCCGACGGTGTACGTCACCACGACTTCACCGGAGGAGAAGCTGATCGGGGAGAGTCGGCTCCCGCCGTAGAGGATGCCAACCTTGAGGTCTGCGAAGAACTCGGTCAGCGGCTCCCCGTTGACCTCCACGGAGACAACCTCGGTTGGATCTCCCGGAAGCACGACGGCCGAACCGCCGCCCCACGTGCTGTGGACTTCGGTCCGCGCGAGCATCGGGCCGGTGATGTCCTCAATGACCGGGGTGGCCGCCGCGACGTACAGCCGCAGATCCTTGGACCGTTCAGCAGGAGTGGACGATGTCCACTTCAGCCCGTCCTCCGCTTCCTTCAGCGGGATGAGGAAGCGCGGGTCGGTGGGCCAGACGTCGATCACATCGCTGTAGGCGCCAGCCGTGCCGGTGGAGATCCAGTTGACCAGCCAGCGGCCGGCCATGTCGGCCGTGAACGCTGCACTGAACTGGGTAGGTGAGATGAACGTGACCTGGCCCGGCACGCCGGGCGTGCCGTCCGGGCGCGTGAGCGCCACGGACGGCGTTGACCCTGACGGCGCGGCAGACCAGGTGGCTTCCGCGAGTGAGCCAAAGTCAACAGAGGCCATCAGTCAGCCTTGATGCTTTCCTTGGCCAGCTCGGCGGCGTACTCGACCGGGGCCGTGTCTACCGCCTTCTCAGTGCCCGGCCGGACGGGCAGCGCTGCCGAGCCGCCGCGGACCAGGCCGAGTGCTTCCTGCTCCGGAAGGACAACCAGAGTGCCGCGGGGCGGCCAGTCCTTGCCGTCGCGGGTGCCGGAGATCTGGACCTTCAGGATCACGGCGAGGTGGCCGTCTGACGGGTCGGCGGTCAGCGTTTCCGGGGCGTCCTTGGACGGGTCCGGGAACTCGTCCGGGGTGACCGCGTCTTCCGACTTCTTGGTCGGTTCGACGGGTGCAGCGTCGGGCGCCTGGGTGGCGGGGACCTCGGTCTTGGTTTCGTCCGGCTCAGGTGCGGCGTCGGCTTTGGGCTTTACGGGTGACATGGTGCTCTCCTTACTGGTTGGGGTGGTTGCCAGGTGGCGGGCCGGGACTCGAAGTCACCGACCCGCCAGAAGGTCACTGTTACGTGGCAGCACCAACGAGGTGCTTGAAGGCACCCGTCTGGTCAGCCAGCACGCCGTCGCCGCGGACGATGGCCCGGAAGGTGATGACGTCCTTGTTGAAGCCGTACTCGTCGGAGCGCTCGAAGCGCACACCGTTGACGAGACGGACGACGTAGGCCGAGAGGTCACCGAAGCCCACGGACTTGTTGTTGACGCCTGTGGCGGCAACGTAGGGGTCAGTCAGAACCTTCTTCGCGAGGATCAGGTCAGGCTGCCCAGCCACGGTGGAGGCCTCCCACAGGTAGCGTCCGGACGAATCCTTCAGCTTGCGGATGGCTCCGGCGGTGGAGTCCTTGATCAGCCACGCCGCGTTCGGGCTCGCACGGTACGGGCCGATCACGGAGTAGAAGAGATCGATCAGGTTGTCGAACGTCGGGACGCCCGCAACGCCGGTACCCGAGGTCACGCCCAGGGTGCTGGAGGTGAAGATGCCGGTGGGCTCGCCGGAGCCGGTGCCGGCGATCAGCTTCGCGCCCAGGGCGTTGCCGACGGCGCGGCCGGCCATGCGGGCGAGGTAGCCCTCAAGGTCCACCGCGGTGTCGTCCGCGAGTTCGCGCGGGACCTGAATCAGGTCACCGTACTTGTAGGCGCCCAGGGTGCGCTTGCCGAAGACCGGGTCGGCTTCGGGGATGACGCCGCCTTCTGAGACCTGCGCGGCCGTGCCGTGGCTGGTCGTGATCGGCATTTCGATGGTCTCGCCGCTGGCCGTGGTGAGGACCGTGGCGCCGCCGAGGAGCAGGGTGGCGGTTTCGATCATGTGCTCCAGGAGCTTGCCGACGAACGTCGTGGCCACGGTGTTGCCGCCGGCGGTTGTGGTGCCCTTGGACAGGGACCGCTCGGAGATGGCTTTGAGTTCCTTGCCGGTGCTGCGGAACTCGCCTTCCTTGACTTCGCCGCGGAGCATCTTGCGGAGAAGCACGCCGTCGGCATTGCCGCCGTCCTGCTCTTCGTCCTTGCGGCGACGCTCGGCGTCGTCGTGGCCGGCGCCGCGCAGGGCGTCCTCCGCGGCGCGGGACTCGGTGGAGAACTGGACCAGCCGGTCGGACTGGGCACGAAGCTCAGCCATGTCCGCCTGGATCTTGTCGAACGTGACGGTCTCTTCAGCCGTCAGCCCGCGCTTGTCGGCGGTGGCGGTGTCGAGCAGAGCGTGTGCCTGAGTCTCCAGGCCCTTGCGCTTCTCAATGAGAAGCTGTGCCATTGCATGGCTCATCGCATTCCCTTTCTAGGAACGATAGAAGCCCCGGTGTGTCGGCCAGGGCTTCGGGTTATCTTCGGGTTGTGCGGGTGGTTGGCTACCTGCCCACGGGGTTACTGCTACGGGGCCAGGATCTCGATCCGGCGCCGCAGGTTGGCGATTGTCAGGTGGTTGTCTACCTGCCCGAGGTCTCGCCGTTCGCCGTCGCCGTGGGCGCCGGAGTCTTTGTTGGTCAGGAGCGAGCGGAGCTCGTCCTTATCGGCCGCTTCCTTGACCTGCTCAATGCCGATGTGCAGGTGTGTGGCCAGGGAGCGGAGGCCGGTTGAGGTGTCCCGGTACGCGGGATTGGTGACCGGTGCGACATCGACCAGCTGCACGCCCAGCAGGGTGCGCAGCGGGAAGCCCTCGGGCGTGAAGCCCCAGTCGTCGGTCAGGGTGCGGAAGGCGAAGCTGGAGTGCTGGAGGTCCCTGCGTTCGGCCAGGACTTTGACGTCCCGGCCGGCACTGGTGTCCGGCAGGTCGATCTCGTAGGCCAGCCCGGTGCCGTCCACGAACAGCCGCAGGGTCTCGGCCTCGGTGGTTCCCAGGAGGAAGTTGTCCTCGTGGTTGAACCGGGCGAAGACGGGCACGCCGTCGCTCAGGGACTTCGTGAAGGCCCCGGGGTCTACCTGCTCCACGAAGCCGCCGAGGTTCTGGCTATACCGGTTGAACACTGCGGCGTAGCCGGTCAGTACTCCCAGGCCGGTGCCGGTTGCCCGGAACTCGACCGGGCGGGGGATGTGCCGAAGCTCAAGGTCAAGCACTGGGCTGGCCTCCAATCTGGGGTTGTTTGACTGTGACGTTCGCCGGCAGGTCCATGCCGGTCATGCGGATGATCTCGCGGGCTTCGTCTTCGGTGATGACCGTGCCGACGCCGAGGTAGATCTTCTGGATGATCTCGGCGATTCGCTTGGCTTTGTCCATCTCGTCCGGGGCTGCCGGGTCGGGACGGGTTCCGAAGTTCTTCTGCCATGCGGTGATCTCGTCCGGCGTGAGCGGAGCGCGGTCCTCACCGGCCCTTGCCTCGTCCAAGGTCTCGATGCCGTTGCGCAGTGCGATTCCGCGGGCTTCCATGCGGGTCTTCAGGTCCGTGCGGATTGTGGCATCAGCGTTGAGCTTGGTGTACTCGGCCGGCGGCAGCAGTCTGTTGAGGTGGTTCTCCAGCCTGGTGTAGATCGGCAGCTGTGCCCGGATCTGGAACTTGATCTGGTTCAGCTCGAGCGTGGAGTAGGTCAGGCCGTTGGCTGCCTCGCCGCCGATCTCCTCCGGCGGCACATGGTAGATCGAGGCTATGGTGTTGGCCGTCGCCTTGATCGTCTCCAGGAACTGTGCCTCGTTCGGCTTGACCGAGAGTGCCTGCCAGCTCCAGTCGTTGCCGGAAACGAAGATGTCGTTATCCACGACGGAGGCTTTGAACCGTGCCTTCGCCCTGGACGTCTGGGTATCGTCCAGTTTGGATTCGGAGTACTTCAGATGGCCGGAAGGTGTAGAGCCGTTCTGGAACCACTTCCTGCCGAACCGTGTCGCGGCGTCCGCTGTCTCCAGCTGCGAGCGAAACAGCTCGATGGGGGATACTCCCACCGAACTGCCCGGAAGCGTGTAGCCGGGGATGTGGACCACAGTGGCGCGGTCCAGCGGCTTGCCGTTGTACGAGTACTGGGGCAGGCCTGAGGTCTCGTCAACCTGCACACTGTCGGGGTGTAGCCAGCCGATCTTCGTCGCATACCCCCGGTTGTCCACCGCGGTGATGATGCCGTAGGCGTTTCCGCGCAGGCAGTAGGAGATGACGAACTGGTGCAGCCATTCCACGATGGTGAACATTGGGTCCGGGTGAGGGTTGGCCAGCAGCGCCGGCTTCTCGTCCAGCCGCCGCTTGATGCCGCCGGCGTCGGTGTACCCCTGTACCGGCATGACGGAGATGGAGTCTGCCAGCAAGCCGGTAGCCGAGTACACCGGGGCGACTCGGAGAGCGGCCTTCATGCTGCCGCCGAACTTCACGCCGCCGGTGCCGAACGAGCCGAAGGTATCGCCGAGCATCCGCTGTTCGGAGCGTCCGAAAAATAGCGTCACTGGCTGGCCCTCCACGAGATCAGCAGGAGCCCGGTGCCGGCCAGCACGACGGCGGCCGGCACCCATACCAGGGCGACGCCCGCAACGATCAGCGAAGCGCCCACAACGTCGAGAGCTGTTGTGAAGTATTTGCGCATGTTCAGCTCCTTCTCAAATGGTGTCGTCAGGGTTGACGTCTTCCGGTGCTTTCTCAACCAGCAGCCACCGGGCGAACGTCAGGGCGTAGAACGCGCTGATGTCGCCGAGCGATCGGCCCTTGCTCCAGATGAAAGCGGCGCCGCCAACCATCTGCTTGACGGCGTTGCCCATGGATTTGTTCAGCACCGGGTCGTTGGCGATCCGGATCTGACTGTGCAGGAAGTCGTCGTACAGGCCGCCGCAGGCGTCCACCCTCTGGGGTCCGGACAGCAGCACCACTTCGAAGTCCTCGTCTTCCAGTTCCTTCTTCAAGGACTTGGCCGCGCCGTTCCCGTCCATGGCGATCATGTTGCCGCCGTGCTTGGTTCGGAGCTGCTTCATGCGGTCCACAACGCCGGCTGTTCCGAGTCGTTCCTCCAGCAGCTCCGCATGCCACTTGGCCTTCGGATCTGTTGACGGTGCAGCCCAGGCGATCGACGTCGTTTCACGGTCCGGCGATGTGTCGATGGCCCAGCAGACTGTGCCCTTCCACGGCTTGCCGTCGTCCCGGTAGCAGCCTTCCCATGCCGCGGTGGGGACAACCTTGGGCGGGGCTTTGGCCTTGGGCCACCAGCCGAGCCAGGCTCGTTCCCACTCCGCGAGGTCTTTGGAGTTCAGCCGCTGCGACATCAGTCGGTCGATGTTCAGCGTGTGGCCTACACCCGGGTGGGTGTTGAGCACGGTCTCTGGGTCGTTGGGGTCGGCGTCTTCCGGGGCGGAATACTCGATGTAGCAGGTCCGGGATTCCTTGCCGGATTCGACCAGGGCGCGGCCAAGATCAACCTTGTCCTTCAGATAGTTCGATCCGGAGTGACCAGCAGCCGAGAGAATCCACAGCTGCGAGCCGACCACGGTCATGAGTGCCGGGGCGATACCGCCTTCGAGGATGCCATCGACGTGAGCGTAGGCCTCATCGATGTGCGCCTCAGTGGAAGTATCACCATGGCCGGAGCTTTTGGACACTGCGTCGATCGCCAGTTCGGCGCCGTTCTTCCAGCGGAGAGCTTCCTCGCCGCCGCGCCAGCGGGGCTTGTCCATGAACTGTTCCATGGGTGAGCGCTTGATCGGGGTGTGGAAGTCCTTGCGGAGACGGGCCAGCGCCTTCAAACGGTTCTGCGCGGTGTAGATCATCTGCGCGTCTTCGGTGATCAGCGCCCGGTGCATGAGCTTGGACCGGCTGATCGTCGTCTTGCCGGCACGCCGGAGGACCACAATGATGACCGTGTCGTAAAAGAAGCTGCCCGTCTCAGGGTCGATCTCGCACGCTACGGCCAGCGCCTCACGCTGCCACGGCATCGGGTCGTTGCCAAAGGCCCGCATGATCTGGCAGACCTTGCCGCCCACGGTCTTGCGGGCGGGGTTCCGCTGGGTCGCGAACCGCGGCGCCGGGTTCCTGGGGCTAGTCGTCATCCGCTTCGCTCAGGCTGGCAAGGAAAGCTTCGGGGCTGGCGACCGCGCCGCCTGCTCCATCGGTGACTTTCCTAAGCCTGTCGAAGACGTTGAAGAGTCTGGACTCCATTCCGGAGATCAGGTCAAGCCGTTCCATCTTCGGGATCTGGTCAAGCACCCGGGCGTTATACCGGGCCAGCACCACCAGAGTCTTCTTGAACGGCGGCTCACCGATCAGCTTGTCCAGTTCTTCGACCAGGGCGGATTCAATCGGACCGTCCGGAGCGTCCCAGGCGATGGCCATTGAGGACGGCTCAACCGGTGGAGCGTCGAAGTAGCCGGGCGGGAACTCAGTGCCTCCGGCCTCCTGCAGCTTCTTCTTCGCCCGGTAGGCCTTCATATCGTCGGAGTGTTCCCGCCGGCACTGGCCGCAGCGGCAGCCCTTCCGGTAACCGGTGCGCCCTGGCGTCTTCCCATGGCGGTACGGGATCTTCTCCGGGTCAACTGCTTCGGACACAGGCACCGCCTTTCGGATTGATCAGCTTGGTCTGGTCGTCCTGCCGTTGGCCGACGGCTGCCTGTCGGACTTGATTTCGTAGTAGGCAAAGGGCAGCTGGGCGGTGTGTGTCGCTTCTCCGGGTACGGCGGTGCCGAGAATGATCGCTGAGCAGTCCCAGTAGCCGTTGTATGGGTATGCCAGAGGCGAGTCTTTGTCCTGCTGGTCCTTGCCGTAGGCGAGCCCGGCGCCGCATGGGCACCGGGCCGTTGCTGCCCAGGTCAGATCCTTCTCGGTTGGCTTCTTGCTCACGACGGGCTCCTGTTCACGGGCGGCGAGCGCGGCGAAATCGCGCTACACAGCGAGGGCGCTACCCCGGGTTTTCCGGGGGAGAGAAAAAATGGTTTCGGTGGGCGGGTCGACCGTTTTGGCGATTCTAAAAAACTCGGAAACTATGGGCTGACCTGCGGAAACGTCGCTACAGGTCGAGTCCGGAGACGGGCCGGATCGTGGTCTCGGCACGTGCCGCGAGCCTGCGCGAAGCACGGTGCTTGTTCTCCTTGATGGTGTTGCATCTGCGGTGCATAGCCTGAAGGTTCCACCTCGCCGTCGGGTGGCCGCCGTCCTCCAGCTTGGTGATGTGATCGACCGTGCCCGACCACCGCGAGTAGGCCGGCAAGGTCAGGTCTATCTCGAACTCACACCACGCGCAGCAGACGCCGGGTACCAGGATGGTCTTGCACAGCTCGCGCCATGGCCTGCCACCTCGGCCGCGCTTCGGATTCCACTCTTCAAGTGCGGGCATGATCCACCACCTGAGCACATGAGAAGAGCCCCGCCGGCTGACCGGTCGAGGCTCTGACTGTGGCTGGGTGCGAAACACCAGCTCACCCCATAATTTAGATCCTTAAGTCAAGGATGTGTGGGACGTGGCGTGTCGCGGGCGTGTTGCAGATTGAGCAGTGCCCGCTCCTGCCACGGGTAGAGCTCCATGCCCAGCCCGTCCCGGATGAAGCCCAACAGCCTGGACGTGGCGGCGGTTGCATCTCCGGACACTGGGAACTCAACGCCGGCCCCGGCAGCCATCTCGGTGTACCAACTCACCGGCAGTCGGAGCTGGTGCGCCGACCAACCATTGGACGGCGCGGACAGCAGATGCTCGCGCAGGGTATTTCGGCCGCCACGCCTCGGCCATTCGATCATCACGATCAGTGCCTCGCTTTCATGTACTTCTTCTTGAGTGCGTTGCGGGCCCGACCCGGCCGGCTGTTCGCGTGGGTGTAGAACCACTGGTCTGCTGCTACTCGGTGGGTGATGTCCTCGCTGCACCGGACAACCTTCCGGCCATCGGGTGTCTGGACTGCCACGACTTGACCAGGGCACCGGCTCTTGTCAGCGAGCTGCTGGGTGCAGCTGACATTCATGTGCAGTTCGACGGCTGGCGCCTGATAGACCGCGTCCTTGATCTTCGGGACGATGATGGCCAGGTCAGTGCCGACGGCAGTCAGGTGAGTTGCGGACGGGTGGCCGGCTAAGTATCCGACGTGCCAGCGGGCCAGCCAGTCGGCGAGTACTCCGGTGCCGTGGTCAGCAGGCAGTCGGACATTGACCCAGCCGTGATCATCGCCGAGCTGGCCGACGGCTGACCAGATGGCACGGCGTGCTTCGCGCATGACGTCGGACACGGTGCCGTCGATGGGCAGCGGCGGGTAGAGGTCCCCCGTTCCGGTCACGCGTTCCGAGGAGACGGCACGGCCACCAGCTGGGGCCAGGGCGTCTTCGAGGTCTGACCAGTGCTTGGCTACGGTGGCGAGTGATTCCCGCATCCACTCGGTGCACATCCAGCAGAGGTGAGTCCGGTCGATGGCGGGCATGGGCTCGTCGTGCTCGAAGATGCAGTAGTCCGGGTAGGTGGCCTGCTTCTTCGCCAGGGTGTACGGCAGCAGGACAGTGGTGCCGGCTACTTCCACGTGGTACTTGTCTTCGAGATCCAGCGAGGTAGGCGATGAAAGTTGTTTCGGAGGCATGCTCAGTTCCGTCCTCGGTTGCGGGGCCGTCGTCTTCTGGGTTTGGTGCCTGAAGCAGGGGTGGGTGCTTCTTCCCTTCCCTGCCCTCCCCGTCCCGTCCCGACCCGACCCGTCCCGGTAGATCCGGAATCTCCACACTGGCCTTCTGCGGAATCTGCTGGGATCTGCGGATTATCTGCGGATGGCGTCTGGACCGGTTGTGGAGAGTCCACGGCCTCGGGCTCGATCACTGCTGGCCGGTTGGTTCCGTTGCCAGTAGGAGAGCCGGGCTTGAGCTGCGCCGGGGCCTTGGGGGCCTTGATGCCGTTGCGCTGTGCCCAATCGTTGGTCTCGATCCACGCGATGGTGTGCTTGGAGTAGTAGGGCTTGATGGGTGCCGGGAGTAGCGGGATGGTCTGATCGGCGTTCGGGTGGTCCGAACGAGAGGAGTTGCATGCGCCGCAAGCGACCACGTACGTCTCGACGGTGGCAGCCTTGCCTGGTCTACGGTGATCGTAGGTCCCTGCGAGTCGTCCTTTCCGGACACCTGGGGCGAAGCTGACAACCAAGCCGCAGTAGCGGCAGGCGTCGCCGTCGCGCAGTCGTACAGGTACGATCAGCGCCGGGTTCGCGTTATCGGTCTTACGTTGCCGCTCGAACTCGATTTCTTCCCTGGTCCGGAGGTGGATGAACTCGGGATCATCAATGATCTTGTAGGCCTTGCGTGGCTTGCCGTTCACTTCGACTTCTACCTCGGTGAGGAGGCCGGCGAAGATCGCGACGTCGATTAGCTCCTGGGCGCGGGACATGCCGGCCATCTGAATGGCCGTGCCGCGGTTGACCACGTAGTCGGTGAGGTGGGCAGCGGACTGGGAAGAGCACCGGTGGATGAATCCGTAGACCTCGTTCAGGAGCCGTTCGTCTACGGCGTCGTGTTCGAGGACTGCGAGTGCAGCGGGGTGGTTTGCTGCGGTGTCTCCGGTTCTTCCCCAAGCCATAAGGTGGGTCCTTCTTTCCTGGTCTGGGTGGGTGGGTCAGGCTCCTCGATGATGATCGGCCGGCTGGATGTCGGGATCACGTACCTCATTGGCTACTTCTATCGATCGCCTCAACCCACTGAGTGGCGACAGCTGCAACTTGGATCAACTCGGCGCGCAGCTTGACGGGGTCTTCTTCAGCGAAAGCTTCAAAGACCTCTTCGCGCAGGATGTGCAGCCATGTGCACTGCCCGATCTGGGCGGCGCAGTTGGTCAGGAGCGTAAGCCGTTCGGCAGCTACAGTGGCGCTCCATGACCCGCTGCCGTAGGGCATTGGTAACTTGTGCG
Source organism: Arthrobacter sp. HS15c (assembly GCF_040812005.1). Taxonomy (NCBI): domain Bacteria; kingdom Bacillati; phylum Actinomycetota; class Actinomycetes; order Micrococcales; family Micrococcaceae; genus Arthrobacter; species Arthrobacter sp. HS15c. The sequence goes on along the minus strand of NZ_JBFOHM010000014.1, from coordinate 41,822 downwards.
GACCGGTCCCGTTAGGGTGTTCCTGTTCGCCCCATTTGATCTTCTGTCGCTCACGCTCGGCCGCGACTTCAGCTATGACCTGGGCAGTCGCGTCACCACTGGCATGGCAGGTGCACGGACAGTGAGTGACTTTGTCGAGCTCCAGGTCCCAGCCGTCACCGGAGCATGAGGAGTGCTTACCGTCGCGGCAATCCGGGTTCACTTTCCCACCTTCGTCCCGCACAGGGCGCAATAGCCGGCCTTGACCATATGCGCGCAATGGCGGCGGATCGCTCGGGACGCAAGCGGCGGAGGCCATGCTGACCACTCGATCGGGGCTTCTTCGGGGGTGCTGTCGCCGTTCATGCTTTGACTCCCAGGGCATTGACTGCGTCTTGAGCCTGATCGGGCGTGAAGTTGACGGCGCGGGCTTTGGACCCGTCTGCGGGTCCGACGACGCCGGCCGCCTCCAGCTGGTCCATGATCCTCCCGGCTTTGGCGAAGCCGACGCGGAGTTTGCGCTGGAGCATGGAAGTTGAACCGAACTGGGTAGTGACCACGAGTTCGGCGGCTTGCTCCAGCAGCCCGGCGTCTTCCACGACGGACATGACGGTCTTAGACAGGTTCCTCGTGATGGCGTCAATGTCGCCGGCGTTGATGACTACTGGGCCGCTGCCCTGCTGGCCGGTTGCCGTGCGTAGGGCGTCACCAATGCTGACTTCTTTCGGTTTCGTGCCGCCGCCAGCGTGGGTGATGTCCGGGAGTCGACGCATCCAACCGTTGCGCCACTCGTTCAGTTCGTTGGCGACAGAGGAACCGTCTTCAGATCGGATCGGCATCAGCAGACCAAGGAAGGACTCACCGCAGCTAATCAGAATCCGTTTCGCGTCCTCGGTCGGTTCGATGACGAGCGGCTCACCGTAGGCGGCCGAGGCTGTGGCAAACAGCCTGACGAGACGGCCGGCGGCGACGAGACGTTCGGGCATCACGCGGTCCGACAGCGCCGCTGCGATCAGCAGACGGCCGAAGGCGATCGGATATTCGTTGTCGTCCTCTTCGCGGGGGATCTTGAACTCTTTGCCGGGGAAGAAACCGGAAACGTCCAGGAAGGTGATGTCCTGGTCCCTGACCGTGATCCGCATCGTGTCCCCGATTTCATCCTCCGGCTGTTTGCCCTTGGCTTTGAAGATCTGGAGCAGTTCTTTGGCCACTTCTGAGGGGAGGTTAAAGGCGTCCGTGTTCACCTCGCCGGTCAGCCCCTCGGAATCCCAGATGGACGCGACAGCGTGGCCCAAGGTGACAGTGTTCGAAGCGGTGACGTGAAGCATGCCGTCAGTAGCGGTGAAGTGGACGACGGCGAGCGCGGAGCTTAGTTTGGGGTCGCTGGTGTGTGGGGTGACGGCCATGAGTGCTTGCCGCAGGTCCAGTGTGTTGACGGTAAGGATCATGGTTGTCAGCTCCATGCCAGGAATGGGACCCAGTGAGGGTGCAGTTGCGTCGGGCCTTGCAGCGTCCATGCCTCGTCTTCGTCCTTGTCGAGTTCGGCAGGGTCAGCCCATTCCCTGCTGGCGTTCTCCCAGTCGGGCATGTCGTCCTCGTTCGGGTCGATGTGCTCGCCCCATGCAGCCCGGGCCTTCTCAGGATCGTGGGTGCCCCACACAATGCAGACTTCCCAGTCTGTGCTCCATGCGCGGATCTTGGACTGTTCGCTACCGCCGCAGGTGTGCAGCTCGGATACGGTGCCCTGCAGCTCTTCGGGGATACTGACGGGATGTTGGCAGGCTACGCATTCAGTCATTGCCGTTGGTCCTTCCGTGGGTTGGGCATTCGGGGTTGGTGGGGCGTGGCCACCGCGGGTTATATCGCCACGGTTGGCAGGTGCAGCCTGGGTTTCGATTCGGCGCCCGCGTCCAGCTTTCTGCGTCGCGATCGTGGTCCATGGCCTGCCTCCTTGCGGGCTGCTCATGCTGCGAGCCGTTCAGTGATGTACCTGACTAGATCGTTACGGCCGTGGCGGCGGGCCGTCCGCTTGAAGGTGTCGATCGAGTTGTAGCCGGAGCGACTCAGCGCCTCGTCCACCGAGCACCCGGCACTGACCAGGTACTCGACGTTCTCTAGCCGGTGAGCTGGTTTGATGTTCATCGGCGGAACGCCGGCTACCTCGAAGCTGGCGGCACGGAGACGCCTGTCGCCGACACGCTTCAGGATGGCCTCCTTGGCCCGCTGCTGATCGGCTGCCCGTTCGTCCCGGCTCGCATAGAACCGTTCGGCGAGCGCCAGTCCCTGGTCGTAGGCAAGTTCGTGGGTGACCTTCGCCTGCTCCATCGCCGCGGCTTCGGCATCCGCGATGATGATCTGTGCTTGGGTTCGGGCGGCTTGGATGATGTCCTCGGCTTCGGCCCGGGCGATGCCCAGCAGTTGCGCCGGGGTGAGCTTCTTCGTTCCCTGGTAGGTGTAAGGCTTCATGAGTCAGCACCGGCAGTTGCCGTTGTGTGGGTCGAGTACCTTCTTGCAGCTCGGGCACTTCTCGGCTTCGGCCGGGACGGTGGTGAGCTGCCCCTTCTTCTCGGTCACGCGGCGGCCCAGCCGTTCAGGTTGGTGCCGGACTGACGGCAAGCGCCGATGGTGAGCCAGCCGTAGTCGAAGGCGGTCACGCGATCATCGAAGACCGGTTCGTCGATGACGTGGACGATCTGGTCGCCGTCCCAGCAAGAAAGCTTCCAGCGGCCGTCCTCCGTCTGCCGGACGCCGGCCCGCGGGTACCGGGCATCCTCGACGATGAACGGATCATCCGGCGAGCGCAGTGTCGGCGGGGCGGGTACGGGCTGGCCGAGGGCATCCAGCGCGGCTTCCCATTCGTTGGCTGACTCGGCGTCGTTGAGGGCTTTGGCGTGGTCCAGTACGGCGGTCTGGGCTTTCCGGGTCCAGCCGTAGCGGATCGGCTCGTCCACGACCGAGGGGCGAAAGCCGCAGAGGCAGACGGGTTCGTTGTCCGCGTTCCGGGTGAGTCCGTGGTTACTCATCGTCTTCGTCTTCTTCCTGGTCTTCGGCTGCGATTTCGGCAAGGTGGGCGTCGTGGGCGGCTTGGAAGTGGTCAAGGACTTCCTGTTCGACGCTGGATAGTTCGTAGTGGTAGACGGTGCCGAGGTCTTCGATCCATGCCTTGGGTCCCCACGTGTGGCGGTAGTCGCCGGCATCCCACGCATAGAGCTTCAGCAGGTCGTCTTCGCGCGACTTGACGGTCAGGTGCAGCAGGATGGCCATCTGCTCGACCGTCATGTCCTGCAGGGCTGCCTTGATAGCGAAGTGGTCATCGTCGCGGTTGGCCGGGCGCCCGGTGATCTCGGCGAAGAGGGCCGTCTGGGCGTGGAGGTGGCTGAGCAAGAGCCGGTAGAGGGCTTCGTCTGCGGCGCCTTCGGGCGGTGCCTTGATCACGGTCTTGATGTGTTCGGCGCGGACGGCGTGGGCGATGTCAAGGGCGGCGGTCAGCGCGGCTTCGCGTTGCTTGGCTTCCTTTTCTTCCTCGGTCAGTTCGGGTTTCGGAGCTTTGGGGGTCTTTGCTGGCTTTTGGTACCACTCGACATCGCCCCACGTAGAGAGGGTGTACAGGTGCCCGGCGTCAACGTGCTCTTGGATAGTGATGGCGTTGCTGTCGTTTTCGTAGATCCGTTCCCAACCTCCGGTGTACCGTGTGGCGTCCGGGACAGATTTCGCCTTGGCCTCTGCCAGGTCCTTTTGTGCGGCCTCGATCTTGGCGGGGGCATCACGACGACGGGTCTCCATCGTGACGGTATAGCTCCAGTTACGGCCGGTAGCCGCGGCTTCGAGCAGGTTCTCTGTGGCTGCCTCGTCGTCGGCGAAGTCGACAAGTACAAGTGCCTGGTCAACGTTGAGGGTGTGGTCCTCCAGCTTGCCCTTCGCGTCTTCGTTGAGCTTGTTCAGCAGGAGCCGCTTCCGGACCGTGGCCTGCGAGCGCCCGGTGGCTTTGGCTACGGACTTCACTGAGTAGCCGGGGAACTCGAGTAGTGCCTGGTAGCCCTCGGCTTCTTCGAGGACGGTCAGGTCGGTGCGCTGGGTGTTCTCGACGATCATGGCTTCGAGCTGGCGGGGCTCGGTGTTGATGTCGTCGCGGATGACGCAGGGGAGTGCGTCTACGTTGGCGAGCTTGGCGCCTGCGTGGCGGCGGTGCCCGGCGATGATGATGAACAGTTCGCCCTCGTGCGGTTCGAGGTACGGGGCGACTACCAGGGGCTGGAGGATGCCCTGTTCGCTGATGCTGTTGGCGAGGTCAACGACGTTGCCGACGTCGCGGCGGACGTTCTTCGGGTGGACGACCAGCTGGTCGATGTGGATCTCTTCAAAGCGGGTACTCACAGTCCGGTGTCCTTCCTGGTGTAGGCAATCAGGGCCCGTTCTGCTTCGCGCATTCTTTCGACGGCTTCTTCCTCTACTCCGAGGACCGTCTTCAGCTCTTCCTCGGCTTTCACCGATTCACGCTTCGCGATGGCCAGAACGGTGGCTGCGTGCGTGCACTTGCGGATAAGCGCCGAGACTTCGACGTCGTCAGCCGGGGCCCAGGACGGCCGGCGAAGGTGAGCGCCGGGGACGTAGTGCTGCCGGGCTTTGTCCAGGGCAGCCTGCTGTGCCGGGAGGAAGGCCGCATCGCTGGTCGGCTCGGGGATGAAGATGAACTCCACCGAGCCGTCCTCGGACTCGCCTACGGTAGCCTCTGCGGGCGGGGCGTCGCTGAAGTCTCGGCCGCAGGCTGGGCATACAAGGCCTACGGTCCGGCGGATCCGCGCTGAGCAGTTGGCGCATGCGTTGGGGGTTTCGTTGCCGAGGAACTGCTGTTCGGTTTCCACTGGCTGTTCGGTCATGACTCTTGTCCTGTCTCAAGTACGAATCCGGCGGTGCCGGCTAAAAGGAAGGTGACGCCGGCCAGATAGCCGGAGTTGATGATCGGGAAAGCGGCGAGCGCTGCGAGGAACATCAGCGCGCCGAGGATCAGGAGTGGGGTGTAGAGGAAGGTGCGGCGGCGATTCCGGCCGACCCGCGCTGAAGGCCTCATGACCGGTACTCGTGGATGAAGAAGTTGGCCCGGTGGACGCCGTTGATAAGGATGTGTCCGGCGTGGACGTCGATATCGATCTTCTGCGGTACTGGCCATTTCCCGCGGGCGTACGTGGTGAGCTGGGCGGCCAGCTCCTTGTTGTCCCGGTAGTGCAGGGCCGCACGGTCCTTATAAGGGGCGTGGCCGACCGGGTGGACGACGGCTTGCCGCTTTATCCGGGCCTTCACCGGGAGACCCTGTCCAGAGCCAAGCCAAGGTTCGCCTTGATCTGCGCGGCCACGGCGGCGGGGGACGGGCCCGGCGTTCCGTCAAGCCGGGTGGGGCCGGCAGCCGCGAGCGCCTGGGGGGTTGGCGTCGCGGCTGCCGGTGTCTTGGGTGCGTGGCTCTCGATGTGCTCGGGCTCGCAGTTGTCACAGACCCGGTCAGCGGAATGCCCGCAACCGCCGCGCTCGGCGTCGATGGCATCGCCGTAACGGTCCTCGGCGGCTTCGATCTCCCGGATGAAGTTCCGGATCTGCTTATGGATGTCCAGTTCCAGGTCATCGAGGTTCACGGCGGCGAGGCCGGCGTTACCCATGACGTCGAATGACTCAACGGACTTGAGGGCCCTGACCAGGTGCTCAAGCTGCGTGTGCAGGCGGCGGGCGTCCGCAAAGCGCTTGTTCTGGATTACCTTGACTTCGGACTCTGGCAACGCTGCCGGGCCGGTCTGGTGATCAACGGCTTGGAAGAACAGGTTCCGGGGGAACTGGTCTAGTCGGCTTTCGGCGTCCATTGATAGACTCGATTCTGATTCGAGAGCCAGGTGACCCGTCGCAAATGGGCCTGGCTCTTGGGTTTTCGATTGGGCGGTCCAGTGAGTTCTTGGCGGAAGGAACTGGACCGCCCTATTTACTGCCTGCGGGACTATGCCTGGCAGGACAATCTATGCAGGCTCTTTGGCAGCCTGCGCGTCGCCATTCTTAATAGCGGCGATATCAGAGGCGAGAAATCGCCGGTGACCGGTAGGTGTGCGAATTGCGGCGATCTTTCCTGCTTTATCCCAGCGACGAATCGTGTCGCCATGGACCCTCAGCTCGGCCGCGGCCTCGCCTACGGTAAGTAGTTCGCCATCGCCTACTTGTGTGTACCTACTTTGCATGGGGTAAGTGTACGCATACCTACTTGCTGGATGTCAATTAGTACTTGCTTTGGATAATCACAAAAAATGGGGCTTGCACAAGTTTGCGTATGCGTGCAATAGTTTGGGACATGACAACGGAAGCAGTTCTCAACCAAGGATTTATCCCTGAGTGGACATTCGCAGACCGACTGCGCAAGGCGCGGCTGGCGTCAGGGCTTACTCAAGAGGAATTCGCCGAGCAGCTCGGAGCTAAGCCAGGCGCGTACTCGCACTGGGAAGCTGGCCGGAACACGCCGCGTAATCTCGTAGCGCTGGCACAGCGAATTGAAATGCTCGTCGGTATCCCGGCGGCGTGGACCCTGGGCATCATGAATGATGTCCCTGATAACGGAGGCCCCGGCACTCGTTCCCCAAAACTTAAGCCGGTCTCAGAGCGCAAGCCTTTGGATTAGAAGGCCGCTGCTCTATCCCCTGAGCTACTGGGGCACGTGGTGTCCGGAGCATATATTCCGGCGCATCAAAAAGTTTACATGGCCCCGGGTGCCGCTGCCGTCATGGTGGCACCTGTCCTCCACAGTGCCGCCACGGGCGGCGTTATGCACATACGGAAACAGACACCTCGCCGGAGCGCGGTGTCCGCGCGAAGCTGGTTTTGCCCGGTAGGGCACCACCTTCGAGACAGGACATGATCATGACCGACATCATTACCATCCGGGGCTTCGTGGCGACGGACGTCACCACGTCCACCACTACTACCGGCGTTGGAACGGCCTCGTTCCGGCTGGGGTCCCCCTCCCGTCATTTCGACAAAGCCTCGGGGGAGTGGGTCGAGGACTACATGAACTGGTTCACGGTCCAGGGGTACCGCCAACTGGCCGGGAATATGGCCTGCAGCATCAAGAAGGGCCAGCACGTGATAGTCGTCGGCCGGCTGAAGCTGGCACGCTGGGAACGGGACGGACGCATTTACCACAAGGCCGAGGTCAACGCCGACTCAGTGGGCCACGACCTGAGGTGGGGCTCCGCCAATTACATCCGGACGGCGAAGAACGAACTGCCGGACTCTGAAACGGCCGCCCAGCGCGGCGACGGCTACGACGCGGCGGCCGGGGAGTCGGGGCCGGACAACTACCCGGAAGAAGACGGCGCTCCGGAGGACATCGTGTTCGAGGATGCGAGCGGCGACTACGTCTCCGTGGACACGGAAACCGGAGAGCTCGCCGGAGCGGTGACCTGAAGCCTGCGCTCGCTGGCACGCGGTCTCCCGCTGCGGGCTGCCACGCCGCAACAAACCCCGCCGTTGCGGCGTGGCAGAATGGGCGGCATGACGAGCACCATGAATCACCGGCCGAAACATCCAAAAGCTCCCCGGCCGGGATCCCCGTCATCGGTGGGTATGTCATCGGCTGGTGCTCCTTCGCCCTTGGTTCTTCTCGCGGTGGCCGGCTGCCTCGCCGCTGCCGCAGCCCTGTCCGCCTGCACCGGGTCCCAGCCTGGTCCTGCAACATCCACAGCAGTTTCAAGCTCCACACCGCCGGCCAGCGTCGCCGCGCCTTCAACCGCGCCGACACCGGCTCCTGCCCAGGCAGCCGAAACCGCCGCAGGTGACAACCCGGCAACGGCCGCGCTGAAGCAGACCCTTGCCGGCGCGCTGAACCGGCTGGCCGCCGGCACGCCGAAACCTGCAACGGCCCAGGTGGCGGACGCGCTAACGGGGGCAGGCATCCCGGGGGCAGCACTTGAAGTCTCGGAAAGCCGGACACCCACCGGGCTGGAAGCGGACGCCATCGAAGCCGCCGTCCTGGCGGACGGGGACTGCGTCATAGGACAGATCCGGGACGGCAGCGTCACTGTCAGCGTCCTGCCGGTTCTTGCGAGCGGCAAGTGCTTTGTCGGGGCTCCCGCCTGACGGACGAATGTGAGTTATCCCCGCCAACCCACTAGATTTGGAACCATGGCGGAATTTATCTACACAATGACCAAGGCCCGTAAGGCCGTTGGCGAAAAACTTATTCTCGACGACGTAAGCATGTCCTTCTTCCCGGGCGCCAAGATTGGTGTTGTTGGCCCGAACGGTGCCGGTAAGTCCACCATTCTTAAGATCATGGCCGGACTGGACACCCCCTCGAACGGTGAAGCGCGGCTCAGCCCCGGTTACACGGTGGGCATCCTGCTCCAGGAACCGCCGCTGAACGAGGAAAAGACCGTCCTGGGCAACGTCCAGGAAGGCGTTGGCGAGATCTACGGCAAGATCCAGCGCTTCAACGAGATCTCCGAGGAAATGGCCAGCCCCGACGCTGACTACGACACCCTCCTCGAAGAGATGGGCCACCTGCAGGAAGCCATTGACACCGCCGACGCCTGGGACCTGGACTCCCAGCTGGAGCAGGCCATGGACGCCCTCCGCTGCCCGCCCGCCGATGCGGACGTCACGCTCCTCTCTGGTGGTGAGCGCCGCCGGGTGGCCCTCTGCAAGCTGCTCCTGCAGAAGCCTGACCTGCTCCTGCTCGACGAGCCCACCAACCACCTCGACGCCGAGAGCGTGCTATGGCTCGAACAGCACCTCTCAAACTACGCAGGCGCTGTCCTGGCCGTCACCCACGACCGGTACTTCCTGGACCACGTCGCGGAATGGATCGCCGAGGTTGACCGCGGCCACCTCTACCCGTACGAGGGCAACTACTCCACGTACCTGGAAAAGAAACGTGCGCGCCTTGAAGTCCAGGGCAAGAAGGACGCCAAGCAGGCCAAACGGCTCACCGAGGAACTGGAATGGGTCCGTTCCAACGCCAAGGGCCGCCAGACCAAGTCCAAGGCCCGTCTGGCACGCTACGAGGAGATGGCTGCCGAGGCAGACCGCACCCGCAAGCTTGACTTCGAAGAGATCCAGATCCCGCCGGGACCCCGCCTGGGCGGACTGGTCCTGGAGGCGAAAAACCTTCAGAAGGGCTTCGATGACCGCACGCTGATCGACGGTCTGTCGTTTACCCTTCCCCGCAACGGGATCGTCGGGGTCATCGGCCCCAACGGTGTGGGCAAGTCCACGCTGTTCAAGACCATCGTGGGCCTGGAGCCGCTCGACGGCGGCGAGCTGAAGATCGGTGACTCGGTCAAGATTTCCTACGCGGACCAGAGCCGCGGCGGCATCGACCCCAACAAGACGCTGTGGGAAGTTGTCTCCGACGGCCTGGACTACATCCAGGTGGGCCACGTGGAAATGCCGTCCCGCGCCTACGTTGCCGCGTTCGGCTTCAAGGGCCCGGACCAGCAGAAGAAGGCCGGCGTTCTCTCCGGCGGTGAGCGCAACCGGCTGAACCTGGCCCTCACGCTCAAGCAGGGCGGGAACCTGCTGCTCCTTGACGAACCCACCAACGACCTCGACGTCGAAACCCTCAGCAGCCTTGAGAACGCGCTTCTTGAATTCCCGGGCTGCGCCGTGGTGGTCTCCCACGACCGCTGGTTCCTGGACCGGGTGGCCACCCACATCCTCGCTTACGAAGGTGACGAGGAGAACCCCTCCAAGTGGTACTGGTTCGAGGGCAACTTCGAATCCTACGAGGAGAACAAGGTTTCACGCCTGGGCCCCGACGCAGCAAAGCCGCACCGGGTCACCCACCGCCGCCTGACGCGCGACTGATCAGCACAGGCTGACGCTGCATCAAACGAAAGGCCGGCACCCCGCGGGGTGCCGGCCTTTTCGCTTGCCAGAACCAGGCGAACGGGGAAGCTAGTCCCGTCCCGCCTTGCGGATCTGGTGCTCCAGGACTTTGGACTGGAAGGCCCCCACCACCTTGTTCTTCAGGTCGGTGGGAACGCGGACCATGCCCTCCTGGGCCACGGATGCAACATGCTGTCCGGCCCGGTTGAAGATCTTTCCCGTTGCCAGCCCGCGCGCGCCTTGGGCGCTGGGGGATTCCTGGACGTAAAGCAGCCACTCGTCAACGCGGGCAGGGCGGTGCCACCACATCGCGTGGTCCAGGCTGGCCACATTCATGCCGGGGGTGATCCAGCTCAGCCCGTGCCGGCGGAGGATGGACTCCAGCAGGGTGTAGTCACTGGCGTAGGCCAGCGCGGCACGGTGCAGGTTGGCGTTGTCCGGCATGGGTCCGAACGTCTTCATCCACACGGCGTTCCGGGCTTCCCGCTTGCCCTTCGCCGAGACATAAAGTGGCGGATCCACGTGCCTGATGTCGAAGGGCCGCTCGTACGCCCAATGCCGGGCCACCGGATGGTCGAACTTGCCCAGGAGGTCCGCCGTGCTCGGCAGCGACTCAGGATCCGGGATTCCCTTGGGCATCGCCGATTCGTGCTCCAAGCCTTCGTCCTCACCCTGGAAGGACGCAATCATGGACAGGATGGGCACGCCCTCCTGGTAGGCGTGGACCCGGCGTGCGGAGAACGAGCGGCCATCGCGCAGGCGCTGGACGCCGAAGGTGATGGGCTTGTTGGCATCGCCTGGCCGCAGGAAGTATCCGTGCATCGAGTGGACGTGCCGTTCGGCGTCCACCGTCCGGTTGGCCGCGATGAGCGACTGGGCCAGGACCTGGCCGCCGAAAACCCGCTGGTGCGGCTGCTGCTGCGACGGCCCCAGGAAGATGTCCTCGTCGGTCCGGGCCCCCTCCAGCTCGCCAAGGTCCAGCAGGTGGATGAGTGATGTGGTGGGGTCACCGCTGGGCGGGGCCAGCAATCCGGCGTCGGCTTCAGTCATGGTTCGACTCTAGACGCCACCCCGGCACCGCTCAACCAAGGTGCAGCCGGTAGTGTTCATGGTGTGACAGATCTACTCACCCAGTCCTTCCGCTTCGCTGATCCGCGTGATCTCGCCGATCTGCGGACCTTCGCCACGCGGGCCAAAGCAATCGACGACGGCGCCATCCGGCTTCAGGCCGCAGGGTCAGTCCTGGCCGCGTACGTGTGCGTGCTCAGGCCCCGGCTGCTCGGCGAAGCAACCCCCACCATCCTGGGGCTGCGCACCATGGGACTCGCGGAACGGTCCGGAACGGACGTCACGGTCCCGCTGTCAGCGGTCCTGGACCGGCTCGCCCGGGCAGGGGAGGACGACGTCGAGCTGCCGGTTCCGCCGTCCACCGTTACCGAATCGTGGACCGGGGTCGGTGCCCCCAGGACAGGCTGGGAGCTGGTCCGGTCCATTCCGGATGCCGAACTGCGCCAGGCTGCCGAGGCCGGCATCGCCGAAGTGGCCGGCATTGTGCCGGACAAGCCCGGCGCACTGATCGTCAACAATGCCCGGGCTGCTGTCTGGGGCCGTCCGCTGGACGGTTCGGGGCTGCCGGCAGGAGCCGCGTTCGCCGCGCTGACACTGGGTTTCCTTGCCGACGGCGACCAGAAGCTCTACCGCACTGGCCGGTGGTTCCGCCTCACCGGCGCACGCGGGCACGTCCTTGCCCGGACCGGCAGTGGCCTGGGCTAAGCCCCCCAACCCGGCCAGCCCGCCAGCAGGCGGGACCTCAGGCCTCTGAGGGGCTGTTCACCATGGACAGGGCAGCGCGTTCCATGTAGTCCCACAGCGTGCCCTCGTAGAGCGGGGGCAGTTCCAGCGAATCGACGGCCGCGCGCATGTGGAACAGCCAGCGGTCCTTGGCCTCCGGCGTCACGCGGAACGGCATGTGCCGCATCCGCAGCCGCGGGTGGCCGCGTTCCTCGCCGTAGGTGGTGGGACCGCCCCAGTACTGCTCCAGGAACATCAGGAAACGGCGTTTGGCCGGGGCCAGGTCTTCTTCGGGATACATCGGCCGCAGCAGCGGATCGGTGGCCACGCCGTCGTAGAAGACATCGATGAGGCGGACGAACGTGTCATGGCCGCCCACGGCATCGTAGAAATTGTCCGTGTAGCCCGGCTGGCTGAACGGATCGTTCTGCATCAGCTGGCGCGGCTGCTGCGGTTCGGCGGGTGTGCTCATGTCCCTATTCTCCGGCTTTCTGGTCAGTCTTTTTAGTCTCGGTGTTGCTGGCCGGCTCGTGCAGTGCGGCTTCCTGGCCCGCGGCGGGTGCGTCAGGCACCGGAACGTAAGTGCCCTGCGAGCGGTTTCCCACGCGCAGGATCTCACCGTTGCGCAGGTACCAGATGGCACCGTCCTCGGAGCGGACCCGGGTGATGCGCAGGCCCATGGATTCCACTACGCCCACTACTTCGCTGGTTTCGATGACGTCGCCGATCCCGTACTGGTCCTCAATGGTGATGAAGATGCCGGCGAGGAAGTCACGGATCAGCTGCTGCGCACCGAAACCGATGGCGACACCCAGGATGCCCACGCTGGTCAGCAGCGGGGCGATGTTGATGTCCAGGTTCTGCAGCACGTACATGATGGTGATCACGGCCACCAGGACGCCCACAATGCTGTTGAGCAGTGAACCGATGGTCTCCGCGCGCTGCACCCGCCGTTCATGGTCCAGCGCCCGGATCGCCGGTGCGACCCACTTGAAATGGGCTTTCTTGAAGAAGTTGCTGCCCGCTGCCACGCGCCTGCTGATGCGGGAGATGACGAAGGTTGCCACCAGCCAGACGGCAACGCCAACGCCGATGCTGATCACGATGCCCGTGACGCTGACTCCATCTGGCTCGGAGGCGAGGGAAGGGGTGATCGACAACGTGCTGAACATAGGCGGGTTTGCTCCTTGGGGTTCTCCGGCTGCGGCCGGAATCATGGGGCCCATGCGCGGGTTTCGCCCGGCGCATAAGGCTCTGTTCTGATTCAACCCTAGCGCCGTAGCGTGGACTCATGCGCATCCTGATCCTCGGCGGAACCGCCTTTCTCTCCTCAGAAATTGCCCGGCAGGCAGTGGCATCCGGGCACCAGGTCACGTGCCTGGCCCGCGGTTCCGCGGCCGAACCGCCCGACGGCGCCACATGGGTTAAGGCGGACCGTTCACTGGGCGCGAACAGCTACGCGGCCGTGGCCGGGAACTGGGATGCAGTCATCGAGGTTGCCCGCGACGCCGTCCAGGCCTCGGAGGCGCTGGCCGCCCTGGCCGGCCAGGCGGACCACTGGACATTTGTCTCCAGCTGTTCGGTCTACGCCGACCATTCAACGCCGGGAGCGGCGGAGGACGCTGCGCTCCTGCCGCCCCTTCCTGCGGGGACGGAATCAGCCCCCGAAAACTACGGCGAATCGAAATCTGCCATAGAGCACGCAACCCTGGCCGCGGCGGGCGACAAGGCGCATCTTTGCCGGGCAGGCCTCATCGGCGGTCCCGGCGACGCAACGGACCGCTACGGCTACTGGCCCGCCAGGTTTGCCCGGGACAACGGTCCGGCCGTGGTCCCGGACATTCCCCGCCACGCCACCCAGGTCATCGATGTCCGCGACCTGGCCGGGTGGATCCTTGACGCGGCGTCACGGGGCGTCACGGGGGCATTGAATGCGGTGGGGGACCAGGTGCCCTTCGGTGATTACGTTGAGGCGGCGAAAACCGCCGCCGCCTTTGAAGGCGAAGTCTTGTCAGCTTCGGAGGGATGGCTCGTGGAGCACGGGGTCGATTACTGGGCAGGGCCGGATTCCCTCCCGCTGTGGCTGCCGCCGGATCACGAGGGGTTCTGCGCCCGGAGCAACCAGGCAGCCACGGCCGCCGGGCTGACCCTGCGGCCCTGGCAGGAAACCGTGGCAGACACCCTGGCCGACGAGCGCAGCCGCGGCCTGACCCGCCGCCGCAAGGCCGGGCTGGCGCCCGCGACGGAAGCCCGCCTCGTCACGGAGCTTCTTCGAAGCCCCTGAGTCCCGTCAGGCCGTTAGGGTCACCGGTTCGTGATGCACCGGAAAATTGACGCTGCGGGCGATAAAGCAGACCTGGTTGGCTTCGTGGTGCATCTGTGCGGCGAGCGCTGTGTGCGCAGGATCCGCCAGGGTCACCTGCGGGTTCAGCGTCACGGATTCAAACTGCCCGCTGCCGTCCCGGTTCAGCCGCAGCATCCCCGTGGCCTCGTCCCGGTAGTCGGTGACCACCACACCGTGCCGCACTGCCACGTGCAGGAAGGACAGCATATGGCACTGCGCCAGGGCGGCCAGGAGGAGCTGCTCGGGGTTGTAGCGTGACCTGTCGCCGTGGAACGTCGGGTCGGCGGAACCCGGGAGTACCGGCAACCCGGGGATCAGGACATCATGGTCCCGCGAATATCCGCGGTATGACGATGTTCCCTCGCCCAGGTTGCCGGTCCACTGAACTGTCAGCGAATAGTGGTGCTCACCCAGGCTCATGCTGCATGCCTAGGCATCGCCGGGAAGGACGTCAGCGGCGCGGGCGCGCAGCGCCCGGGCAACGCCGTCGCGGTTTTCCAGCATCATGCGGCGCAGGGCGGCGCTTTCCGCGGGGAGCGCCGCCAGGAATTCGTCAGTCCGGTCAATCGTTGCCTGAGTGGTCAGCTGCGCCGGGTACAGCCCGACGACGATCTGCTGGGCCAGTGCGTGCGTGCGGGTGGCGACGATCCCGGGAACGGCCGCGAAGTACTTTTCCGCATACGGTTCCAGGAGGGAGCGGTCCAGGACCCGCGTGAAGCCCGCGACGGCTGAGCCCTGCAACGCGTTGGACAGGTCACCCTTGACCACGATCGACTCCCAGGCGGCGGCCTTGGCGTCGGGGGTGGGGATCGCGGCCTTGGCCAGCGCCGCGGCGTTCTGGCCGCTGGCGGTGTTGTCCCGTTCCAGCTCGGCGTTGATGTCCTCGGTGCCCAGCCGGCCGCCGGACACCAGCGATGCCACGAGCTCCCACCGCAGGTCCTGGTCCACGGCCAGCCCCTCCAGCGTTGCCGTGCCTGAAAGGAGGCCGGCCACAGTGTCCAGCTGGCCCGTGCTGCGTGCCAGCAGGGCAAAGGACTTCACAAACTGCAGCTGCGCATCGGACCCGCCCGGCACTGCGTTGGCGAGGTCCCAGAGGGTGTCCACGGCGGCCACGGTGGTGGCCTCACGGTGCTCCTCGGCAACGTAGAAGTTCAGCGTGGTGGCCAGCTGGCGAAGCTGGACCAGGATCACCGAGGAATCCGATTCCGCCGCCACGTTGGCCAGGATCAGCTCCACGTAGCGGCGTGCCGGGGTCTCGCCGTCGCGTGCGGCGTCCCAGGCGGAATTCCACACCAGGGTGCGCGGCAGGCTCTCGCTGAAGTCCTTCAGGTGCGCCGTTGCCGTCGCCAGGGACTTTTCGTCCAGCCGGACCTTGGCGTACGCGAGGTCGTCGTCGTTGACCAGGATCAGGTCCGGCTGTGCCAGGCCTGCCAGGGCCGGCACCTCGGTGCGTTCGCCGTCGACGTCGAGCTCTTCGCGGTGCACGCGCTCCAGCTTTCCGGCGCCATTGAGGTTGTAGAAGCCAACGGCCAGGCGGTGCGGCCGGATGGTGGGCCAGTCCTGAACCGCCGACTGGATGATGGCAAAGGACGAGAGGTTCCCGTCGGCGTCCGTCTCCAGTTCGGGTTTGAGCGTGTTGACGCCCGCCGTCTCCAGCCATAGCCGGCCCCACTGGTCCAGGTCGCGGCCGCTGGCCTTCTCCAGCTCCACCATGAGGTCGCTGAGCTCGGTGTTCTGCCACGCGTGCTTGCTGAAATACTCCCGGACGCCGGCCATGAACTGTTCCGGCCCGACCCAGGCAACCAGCTGGCGCAGCACTGAGGCGCCCTTGGCGTAGGTGATGCCGTCGAAGTTGACCTCCACATCCTCGAGGTCGTTGATCTCGGCGAAGATCGGGTGCGTGGTGGGCAGCTGGTCCTGGCGGTAGGCCCAGGACTTCTCCACCGAGGCGAACGTGGTCCACGCACTGGTGAAGGACGTGTTTTCCACCGCGGCGAGGTGGGACATGTACTCGGCGAAGGATTCGTTGAGCCAAAGGTCGTTCCACCAGCGCATGGTCACCAGGTCGCCGAACCACATGTGCGCCAGTTCGTGCAGGACGGTGATGGCCCGGCGCTCGATCTGCGCGCCGGTGACCTTGCTGCGGAAGACGTAGCCCTCGAGGATGGTCACCGCTCCGGCGTTCTCCATCGCGCCCGCGTTGAACTCGGGGACAAACAGCTGGTCGTACTTTTCGAACGGGTACGGGCAGCCGAACTGGGCCTCGAAGAATTCAAAGCCCTGCCGGGTCAGCTCAAAGATGTTGTCCGCGTCCAGGTACTGCATCAGCGACTTCCGGGCGAACACACCGAGCGGCACCACGCGGCCGTCGGACGAGGTGACCTCGCTCCGGACCGACTGGTACGGGCCTGCGATCAGTGCGGTGACGTAGGAGGAGAGCCGGGGCGTGGCCGCAAACTGCCAGATCGAGCGGGCGCCGCCGTCGTCCCCGGGGGCGGTTTCCTGCGGCGCGGGGGTGGGGGAGTTGGAGATGACGTCCCAGTGCGACGGCGCCGTGACAGTGAACTTAAACGTGCCCTTGAGGTCCGGCTGCTCGAACACGGCGAACATGCGGCGCGAATCCGGCACCTCGAACTGGGTGTACAGGTACACCTCGTTGTCCACAGGATCCACAAACCGGTGCAGCCCTTCGCCGGTGTTCATGTACGGCGCATCGGCCACCACGGTGAGCTCGTTGTCCGCCGCAAGGTCCGGCAGCTGGATCCGGACGCCGTCGGCAACGGCCGATGGGTCCAGGGCACGTCCGTTGAGCGTGATGCTGTGGACCGTCTGGGTGATGGCGTCGATGAAGGTGGAGGAACCGGGTACGGCCGTGAACTTCACCGTGGTGGAGCTTCCGAAGACCTTCCCGCCCCTGGTCAGGTCCAGGCTGACGTCGTAGGAATCAACGTTGATCAGTTCGGCGCGCTCGCGTGCTTCGGCGCGCGTCAGGTTCATACCCGGCAAGTGGGACCTCCAGAAGTTGCTGTTGCCGGCGGGGGAGTAGCCTGCGCCGGCACTGTGAAGTCATTCTTTCACTTCTTGGGCTGTTGGCAAGTTGACGCAGATCACAACGTGGCACCGCGGGAGTAGCGTTAAGGCATGGGCAAGTTCAGGGATGCGGTGGACGCCAAAGCGCTTCGGTTCGCGGTGGGTTTTCCCGTGGTGCTCGCCGGGGCGTTTGTATTCTGCGCCCATCTGCTCAGGCCCAGCCTTCCGGAACCGCTGGCTGTGAGCTGGACGGACGACGGCGGCGCCTCCTTCGCCCCGTTTGCCGCCTACGCGTGGGGTGGGGCGCTTAGTATCGTGGCGGCCGGCTGGCTGGTCCTGTCGCAGGCCGTGCCGGTCTCCCGCCCCGTGGTGATGCGCAGGATCATGATGGGGGCCGGGCTGTTCCTGAGCCTCTTTGTCACCAGCGTCCTGGCCGCCGGGCTGGTAGGACAGTCCGGGCTGGCTGACGCGCGGGAGTCCCGCGTGGACCTGACAGTCCTTGCGCTCGGAAGCGGGGCGGCACTCTCGCTGGGCGTGATCATGGGCTTCGTTTTCAAGGCTGACCGGCGGTGGTCCCCGGATGACGACAGGGCCTTCGAGCTGGCCATCGCCAGGGAGCTGGACCCGGACCTGGCGCGCGACACGATCCGGCTCTGGGTCCATGCCCGCAGTTCGGTGTTCGTGATGATCACGGTGGCCGTGCTGTTTCCCGCGGCCCTGATCGTTATTGCCCTGCCGTGGCTGGGGGCGTTCCTGGCTGCCCTGGCCGTAGTGGCCGCGGCGTTCCTCTGCGCCAGGGTCAAGGCCGACCGCAGCGGCCTGCGCGTACTTGTGGCGGGGGTTCTGCCGGTAATGGACGTACCGGCAGCCGCTATCTCGGCGGCCAGCGCCTCGGACGTGAAGGCGGCTGACTATGGCGGGTGGGGCTACCGGAACCACAGCGGCACCGCAGCGATGCTGGTCAGCAGCGGCCCCGCCGTCGTCGTCCGGAAAACCGACGGCCACAGTCTCGCCGTAAGCGGCGGCAGCCCGGCGTCGGCCGCCCGCCTGGCCGAAGTCCTGACCCGGGTGGCAGCACGCGCGCACGGCGGCGCCTCAGGCGTGGAGCAGGACTCCTAGTATTCTTGTTCCTGTTGCCCTGACCCGGCCGGGCCAGCCCGCCGGCCCCCCCAAAACCGAACGGATACTGTCGTGACTTCTTCCCCTGCCTTCCCGCGGGTACACATCGCCACTGACCACGCAGGCATGGAACTCAGCGCCCACCTCGTCAGCCACCTCTCGGCCAAGGGCTACGACGTGGTGGACCACGGTCCCAAGGAGTACGACGCGCTGGACGACTACCCGTCCTTCTGCATCAACGCTGCGCTCGCCGTGGTGGCCGACCAGCAGGCGGGCATCCACGCCCTGGGCATCGTTCTGGGCGGGTCCGGCAACGGCGAGCAGATCGCCGCCAACAAGGTCAAGGGAGTCCGCGCGGCCCTCGCCTGGAACCATTCCACCGCAACCCTGGCCCGCGAGCACAATGACGCCAATGTGGTGGCCGTCGGCGGCCGCCAGCACACCGTCGAGGAAGCCACCGCCCTGATCGAAGCCTTCCTGGCGGAACCCTTCAGCAACGACGAACGGCATGTGCGCAGGATCGGCAAGATCGCCGCCTACGAAACCACCGGCGAGGTCATCGAGTAGTGCCCGAAGGCCACTCGGTACGCCGGCTGGCGCGCCAGTTCGACGACGTTTTCGGGGGTGAGACGCTGGCCGTGAGCAGCCCGCAGGGGCGGTTCGCGGCGGGTGCAGCCCTGCTGGACGGCCACACGATGATCGAATCGCAGGCCCACGGCAAACACCTTTTCCTGCATTTTGACCACGCGCTGGTCCTCCACGTCCACCTCGGACTCTACGGCGCCTGGGATTTCGGCGGCGACGCCGCGTTCCGGGGTGCGTCGAGCATCGGCGCCCCCCGGAAAGTCGGCGAGCGGGAAACGTTCGACGACGGCACCGCCGCTGCGTACGCCGGCCCGCCCGCGCCGGTCGGTGCTGTCCGGGTACGGCTCGTGGGCCGGCACGGCTGGGCGGACCTGCGCGGCGCCACCACCTGTGCTGCCATTACCGGGGCTGAAGCATCAGCTGTCCTGGCCAGGCTGGGACCGGATCCGCTGCGGAACCTGCCGCCGGACCGGGAACGCTTTGTGACGGGCGTCCGGTCGCGTAAGACGCCCATCGCGGCGCTGCTGATGGACCAGAAGGTGATTGCCGGCGTCGGAAACGTCTACCGCGCCGAAGTCCTCTTCCGCCAGCGGATCGCTCCGCTGCTGCCGGGAAGCTCCCTGCCCCGGGACGCGGCGGAACTGCTCTGGGACGACACTGCGGCCGTGATGGGCGACGGCGTCCGCGACGGCAGGATCATCACCACTCCGGCGTCGTATTGGGGAGAAGGCGCCGCCCTGCCGGCCGGGGACGAAGCGCGCTACGTCTACAAGCGCCAGGGGCTGCCGTGCAGGGTCTGCGCCGTTCCCGTCGGGTTGGCTGAGCTGGGCGGCCGGAAGCTGTACTGGTGCCCCGGCTGCCAGCAGTAAGCCGCCGCAACCGGCACAGAGCCGCAACGCGGACCAGAAAAAAGCAGGGCCCCTCGGTGAGGGGCCCTGCTTTTGCGTGGAGGGGACGACGGGAATCGAACCCGCGTAATCAGTTTGGAAGACTGAGGCTTTACCATTAAGCTACGTCCCCGGGAGAACAGCACGTCTAGCATTTACAATGTTAGCGGCCGGTCTTTCGGGCTGGCTGATCAAGCCGGATACAACTAAACCTAATTCATGCCCCACGTGTCAAATGTGCAAACACGGCCGGTATGAACGTAGACTTGCCTGTGCACTTACGGGGTGTAGCTCAGCTTGGCTAGAGCACCTGCTTTGGGAGCAGGAAGTCGCAGGTTCAAATCCTGTCACCCCGACTCTGCGGCCCGGACCGGACGGCCTGGACAGAACACAAGAATTTGCAGAAAACCCATCCCACAAACCCAGGAGTACTTAGACCGTGAAGAGCGCTGTCGAGAACCTCACCCCCACGCGGGTCAAGCTCAATGTTGAGGTCCCCTTTGAGGAATTGAAGCCCAGCATCGACGAGGCATACAAGACTGTTGCTTCGCAGATCCAGGTCCCTGGCTTCCGTAAGGGCAAAGTCCCGTCCAAGCTGATCGACCAGCGCGTTGGCCGCGGCTACGTCCTGGAGACTGCCATCAACGAAGGCCTCAACGGCTGGTACCAGGCCGCTGTGCAGGAATCGGGCATCCGCCCCCTGAGCCGCCCCGAGGTTGAGATCACCGAAGTTCCGGACCCCACCTCCACCGACGGGGAACTGAAGTTCCACGCCGAGGTTGACGTCCGCCCTGAGATCGAGCTGCCTGACTACGCCGGCATCAAGGTTGAGGTTGCCGCTGCGGAATCCTCCGATGAGGACGTCGACAAGGCCCTGGACGAACTCCGTGGCCGCTTCGGCACGCTGAAGTCCGTGGACCGCCCGGCTGCCGATGGCGACTTCCTGACCATCGACATCACCGCGACCGTTGACGGCGCCGAGGTGGACTCCGCTGCCGGACTGTCCTACCAGGTTGGCGCCGGAACCATGCTCGAAGGCCTGGACGAGGCAGTCACCGGCCTGAGCGCCGACGAGGACGCCATCTTCGACACCACACTGGTGGGCGGCGACCATGCCGGCGAAGCATCCCAGGTCAAGGTTGTCGTCAAGGCCGTCAAGGAGCGCGAGCTCCCCGAAGCCAACGACGACTTCGCCCAGCTGGCGTCGGAGTTCGACACCCTGGCTGAACTCCGCGAAGACCTGGCCAAGCAGGCTGCAGACTCCAAGGTTGTCGAGCAGGGCGTAGAGGCCCGCGACAAGGTCCTGGACAAGCTTGTGGAGCTCGTTGAGGTTCCGGTTCCGGACTCCGTGGTTGAAGAGCAGCTCGAAGCGCACTTCAAGGAGGGCAGCGGCCACGGTGAAGGCGAACACGACACCGAGGAGCACCGCGCCGAGGTCAAGGCCAACACGGCCCGCGCCTTCCAGAACGAGATCATCCTTGACGCCATCGCCGAAAAGGAAGAAGTCAACGTCAGCCAGAACGAGCTGATCGACTACATCGTCACCACCGCCAGCCAGTACGGCATGGACCCGAACCAGTTCGCCCAGATCATCGATCAGAGCGGCCAGGTCCCCATGATGGTTTCCGAGGTCCGCCGCCGCAAGGCACTGGCCGTTGTGCTGGGCCAGGCGACCGTCACCGACTCCGCCGGCAACAGTGTTGACCTGAGCGACTTCGTCCGCCCCGGCGGCGAAGAAGAGGCTCCGGCCGTTGAGGAAGAAGCAGCCGAAGCCGCTTCGGACGAAGCCGCGGCCGACGCCGCAGCGAACGACGATCCCGCTGCAGTGAAGTTCTAATACGGCATTAATTTCCACCGCCCGCCCCTGGACCCTACCGGTCCGGGGGCTGGGCGCTTTAACAGCCGGTTTCCGGCTCGTGCGCCGTCAGCGAACAGCGCGATTCGGGCGAACAAATCGGCCGTCAAAACGGTTAGTGTCCAAGTAGTGAAGTTCAGTGATGTCACCGTCACCAGCGAGAGGTAAGTACACATGTCACAGCACGCAGAGGCCCCACGGATGGCGACAGTCGATCCCGCAGCCCAGGACAACTACATCTACAACCGCCTCCTGAAAGAGCGGATCATCTGGCTGGGCTCCGAGGTGCGCGATGACAACGCCAACGCGATCTGCTCGCAGCTGCTGCTCCTGTCCGCCGAGAACCCGGAAAAGGACATCTACCTTTACATCAACTCTCCCGGCGGCTCCGTCACCGCCGGCATGGCCATCTACGACACCATGCAGTTCATCCCGAACGACGTTGTCACCGTGGCCACGGGCCTGGCAGCCTCCATGGGGCAGTTCCTGCTCTCCTCCGGCACCAAGGGCAAGCGGTACGCCACCCCGAACGCCCGCGTCCTGATGCACCAGCCCTCCGGCGGCATCGGCGGCACCGCCTCGGACATCAAGATCCAGGCCGAGCTGATCCTGCACATGAAGAAGGTCATGGCCGAGCTGACTGCCGAGCAGACCGGCCAGAGCGTTGAAACCATCCTCAAGGACAACGACCGCGACAAGTGGTTCACTGCCCCGGAAGCCCTCGAGTACGGCTTCTTTGACAAGATCGCGGCCCACGCCGGGTCCGTGTCCGGTGGCGGCGGAACCGCCAACGGCACGTCCGGCGAGTCGGCTTCAGCGTAACCGGCACTTAGAACACCCAGATCAGGAGCAATAAAATGACCTACAACTTCGGATCGACTGCCGGTAACCTTCCGACCAGCCGCTACGTCCTGCCCCAGTTCGAGGAACGCACACCCTATGGCTTCAAGCGCCAGGACCCCTACACCAAGCTGTTCGAGGACCGCATCATCTTCCTCGGCGTGCAGGTGGATGACGCCTCTGCCGACGACGTCATGGCCCAGCTGCTGGTCCTGGAGTCAACGGACCCGGACCGCGACATCACGCTGTACATCAACTCCCCGGGCGGTTCCTTCACCGCCATGACGGCGATCTACGACACCATGCAGTACATCCGGCCTGAGATCCAGACCGTCTGCCTTGGACAGGCCGCCAGCGCTGCCGCGGTCCTGCTTGCAGCCGGCACGCCCGGCAAGCGGCTGGCACTGCCCAACGCCCGCGTCCTGATCCACCAGCCGGCACTGTCCGGCGGGCAGGGCGGCCAGGCGTCGGACCTCGAAATCCAGGCCGCTGAAGTCATGCGGATGCGCTCCTGGCTTGAGGACACGCTTGCCCACCACTCCGGCCGCACCTCGGAACAGGTCAACAACGACATCGAGCGCGACAAGATCCTCACCGCCGAGGAGGCCATGAATTACGGCCTCATCGACCAGGTCCTGGATTCGCGCAAGATCAAGCCACAGGCAATTACCAGGTAGTAGGGCTTATCGCCAGGCCGGTGCGGTCCAGTTCATTTGGGCCGCACCGGCCTTCGCTTTCCACCCTTGGGGCCGAATGTGACCTAGAGTGGATGTTGTCACGGCGGGCCCTCCCAGGCCGGTCCAGATTCCAGCAACGGTGCACAGCTGCCTGGCAGCAAGATACTAAGGGGTTCACATATGGCTCGGATTGGCGAGAGCACGGATCTGCTGAAGTGTTCTTTCTGCGGAAAGAGCCAGAAGCAGGTACGGAAGCTTATTGCCGGGCCCGGTGTCTACATCTGCGACGAATGCATTGAGCTCTGCAACGAGATCATTGAGGAAGAGCTCGCGGAAGTCGCCGATCTGGGAAGTTTTGAACTGCCCAAGCCCCGGGAAATCTTCGACTTCCTGCAGGAATACGTCATTGGCCAGGAGCCGGCTAAGCGCTCCCTCGCCGTCGCGGTCTATAACCACTACAAGCGGATCCAGGCAGGCCACGCCCCCAAGAGCGGCAGCCTTGCCGAGGGCGGCCACCACGACGACGTCGAAATCGCCAAGTCCAACATCCTCCTGATCGGCCCCACCGGCTGTGGCAAGACCTACCTCGCCCAGACGCTCGCCCGCCGCCTCAATGTCCCCTTCGCCGTCGCTGACGCCACCGCGCTGACCGAAGCCGGATACGTGGGTGAGGACGTGGAGAACATCCTCCTCAAGCTCATCCAGGCCGCGGACTACGACGTCAAGAAGGCCGAGCAGGGCATCATCTACATCGACGAGATCGACAAGATCTCCCGGAAGAGCGAGAACCCTTCCATCACCCGGGACGTGTCCGGCGAGGGCGTCCAGCAGGCACTCCTGAAGATCCTCGAAGGAACGGTCGCCTCCGTACCGCCCCAGGGCGGCCGCAAGCACCCGCACCAGGAATTCATCCAGATCGACACCACCAACGTGCTCTTCATCGTGGCCGGCGCCTTCGCCGGGCTGGAAGAAATCATCGGTTCCCGCTCCGGCCGCAAGGGCATCGGCTTCGGGGCCCCGCTCAACGACGCCAGCAACAAGGTCGACTCCTACGGCGAAGTGATGCCCGAGGACCTCCTGAAATTCGGTCTCATCCCGGAATTCATCGGGCGGCTCCCGGTGATCACCACGGTGTCCAGCCTGGACCGTGACGCCCTGATCCAGATCCTCTCCACGCCCAAGAACGCGCTGGTCAAGCAGTACCAGAAAATGTTCCAGATCGACGGCGTGGAACTGGTCTTCGACCAGGAAGCCCTCAATGCCATCGCGGAACAGGCCCTTGAAAGGGGCACCGGCGCACGCGGCCTGCGCGCCATCATGGAGGAAGTGCTGCTCCCGGTCATGTTCGACCTCCCCAGCCGCGAGGACATCGCCAGCGTGGTGATCACGGCCGACGTCGTGCTCAGCAAGGCCGAACCGACCATGATTCCGCACGTGACCAAACGGCGTAAATCAGCCTGACAATACTGGCCGCCCACTCCGAAAACGTTGAACAACCCAGAGGACTTCCGCATGACTGAAACCACCACCAACCAGGCCGACTTCTGGTTCGATCCGCTGTGCCCGTTCGCGTGGATCACGTCACGCTGGATCGGCGAGGTGGAGGCCGTCCGCGACATCAAGACGGTCTGGCACGTGATGAGCCTTGCGGTCCTGAACGAGGGCCGCGACCTGGAACCGGCCTACCGGAAATCCATGGACAAGGCCTGGGGCCCTGTACGAGTCATCATCGCGGCCAAGGAACAGCACGGCGACCACGTCATCAAGCCGCTGTACGACGCCATGGGAACCCAGATCCACGACGGCGGGCAGAAGGACTTCGGCATCGTCATCAGCAAGGCCCTGGCCGAATGCGGCCTCCCGGCCGGACTGGCAGACGCCGCCGCCTCGGATGAGTTTGATCCCCAGCTGCGCGCCAGCCATGAGGAGGGCATCTCGCTGGTGGGCCAGGACGTCGGCACCCCCGTGGTGGCGTTCAACGGGACGGCCTTTTTCGGCCCCGTGCTGACCCGGATCCCGCGGGACGAGCAGGCCGGTCAGCTGTGGGACGCCACCGTGGCGCTGGCTTCCTATCCACATTTCTTCGAGATCAAGCGGAGCCGGACCGAGCGTCCCCAGTTCGACTGAAGCCCGCCTCCCGGAAGCAGGAAAAGAGCCCCGGAAGAACTACTCTGATGTAGTTCTTCCGGGGCTCTTGCGCATCCCCACCTACGGGACCAGAATGGTTTTTACCCACTTCGAAAGAAGTGAGACGCAGGAACCAAAGATTCAGTGATATGTATCTGACGCAGCCATCGGCAAAGCCGGATACAAGCTACCAGTGACGAGGTAGGAAGACCTGAAGATCAGCGGATCCTGCCAGACCATCAAAGACGTCACCAGATGGCCGAAAAGTCGAAGCCCCACCAACGGCAAAACGCTGATGGGGCTTCCCCTTTGCCCAAAAACCGGCCGGCCCGGAAGCGGACCCGCCCGGAAGCGGGCCCGGATCCGGTCAGGCCTGCGCGGGCTCCTCAGGAGCCGCGAGGACGACGTCACTCACGGTCAGTTCGCCTTCCCCGGCCACCAGCGTCAGTTCGCGGGCGTTCGATGCTGCCTTGAGGTCCCCGAGCCCCGCCTTCAGCTGGGTGGTCAGAGACTCCGATGCCGTGATGGTGGCGGACAGCACCTCGGTGCGCTGCTTCACCTTGGCCTCGGACTTTGCCTTGCGGACGCCGCTCAGGGCAGTGCCCACGGTGGCGAGCAGCGTGGTGTCGCCGTCGACCTCTACGGCAGTGGGCCATTGTGCACGGTGCACCGACCCGTTGCGCCACCAGCCCCAGACCTCTTCGGTGGCGAAGGGCAGGAACGGGGCAAACAGCCGAAGCAGGGTGTCCAGGCTGGTGGCGAGGGCGGCAAGCACTGAAGCCTGCTCCTGCTCGCCGGCCGCACCGTAGGCGCGGTCCTTGATCAGCTCCACATAGTCGTCGGTGAACTGCCAGAAGAAGCTCTCCGTGATCTGCAGGGCACGGGCGTAGTCGTAATTCTCGAACGCCTTGGTGGACTGGCGCACCACGTCGGCCAGCTGTGCCAGCACCGCGCGGTCCAAGGGGTTGGTCAACACGGAGAGGTCGCCGGACACCACCGAGTTCTCGGTCGCGCCCAGGTTCAGGACGAACTTGGAGGCGTTGAGCAGCTTGATTGCCAGGCGGCGGCCGATCTTCATCTGCGCGATCTCATAGGCCGTGTCCGCGCCGAGCTTGGCGGACGTGGCCCAGTAGCGGACGGCATCCGAGCCGAATTCGTCCAGCACGTCGGTGGGAACCACCACGTTGCCCTTGGACTTGGACATCTTCTTCCGGTCCGGGTCCAGGATCCAGCCGGAGATGGCCGCGTGCTTCCACGGGGCCGCGTGCTGCAGCGCATCGGCCTGCACTACCGAGGAGAACAGCCAGGTCCGGATGATGTCGTGGCCCTGGGGGCGCAGGTCGAACGGGAACACCTTGCCGAAGAGGTCCTCGTCCCGGCTCCAGCCGCCCACAATCTGGGGGGTCAGGGACGACGTGGCCCAGGTGTCCAGGATGTCGGCGTCGCCGGTGAAGCCGCCCGGCACGTCGCGCTGGGCTTCCTCGTAGCCGGGGGCGGCGTCTGCGGCGGGGTCAACCGGAAGCTGCTCATCCGAAGGCACGATCGGGGCGTCGTAGTCGGGGTTGCCATCGGCGTCCAGGGGGTACCAGACGGGGATGGGCACGCCGAAGAAGCGCTGGCGCGAGACGAGCCAGTCGCCGTTCAGGCCCGAGATCCAGTTCTCGAAGCGGGAGCGCATAAACGCAGGGTGGAAGTCGATCTCGTGGCCGCGCGCGATCAGGCGTTCACGGCGGTCTTCGTCGCGGCCGCCGTTGCGGTAGTACCACTGCCGGGACGTGACAACCTCGAGCGGCTTGTCGCCTTTTTCGTAGAAGTTCACGGGGTGCATGATCTTCTTCGGCTCGCCGTCGATCAGGTCATCGGCGGCGAGGAGTTCCACCACTGCTTCCTTGGCGCTGAAGACGGTCTTGCCGGCGATGGCTTCGAAGGCGGCACGGCCGGCGTCGGTGGTGATCCAGTCCGGGGTGTCGCCGATGATCCGTCCGTCCCGGCCCACGATGGCACGGGTGGGCAGCTGGAGTTCGCGCCACCAGGTGACGTCGGTGAGGTCACCGAAGGTGCACACCATGGCAACGCCGGAACCCTTGTCCGCCTTGGCCAGCGGGTGGGCCTTGACCTCAACCTCAACGCCGAAGACCGGGGACGTGACCTTCTTGCCGAACAGCGGCTGGTACCGCTCGTCGTCGGGGTTTGCCACCAGGGCGGCGCAGGCTGCCAGCAGTTCGGGACGGGTGGTCTCGATGTAGATCTTTTCGCCGTCTTCGGTGAAGAACGGGTAGCGGTAGTAGGCACCGGCCACTTCGCGGTCTTCCAGTTCCGCCTGGGCCACCGCCGTCCGGAAGGTGACGTCCCACAGGGTGGGGGCTTCGGCCATGTAGGCGTCGCCCGCTGCCAGGTTGGCCAGGAAGGCGCGCTGGGAGACTTCGCGGGAGGCGTCGTCGATGGTCCGGTACGTCAGCTGCCAGTCCACGGAAAGTCCGAGCTGCTGGAACAGGCTTTCGAAGACCTTCTCGTCCTCCACGGCCAGTTCTTCACACAGCTCGATGAAGTTCCGGCGCGAGACGACGTCGAAATCGCGCTGGTTCTTGGCGGGCTGGGCGGGCGGGCGGTAGCCGGCGTCGTACGGGATGGCCGGGTCGCAGCGGACGCCGTAGAAGTTCTGCACGCGGCGCTCGGTGGGCAGCCCGTTGTCGTCCCAGCCCATGGGGTAGAACACGTTTTTGCCGATCATGCGCTGATAGCGGGCCAGCACGTCCGTCTGCGTGAAGGAGAACATGTGTCCCACGTGCAGCGAGCCCGACGCGGTGGGCGGGGGAGTGTCGATCGAGTAGACCTGCTCCCGGGAGGTGTCCGGGTTGAACTTGTAGGTCCCTTCGGCAAGCCAGCGCTGCGTGAGGGCAGCTTCGAGCCCTTCGAGGGCGGGCTTGTCCGGAACGTTGATAGGGGCGGTGGAGGGCGTGTCTGTACCCTGAGTGTCTTCAGCCATCTGCCAATTGTTTCATGGCCGCCACTTCATCCGGCGACATCGCTCCACGCATGCCTCCGGCCAGGCCCGTTAGGGTGGTGCCATGACTGAAGATTCGCGCACCAAGGCAGCAGTAGTAACAGGGGCCAGCACCGGGATCGGGGAAGCAACCGTCCGCGCCCTGACAGCGGAAGGGTGGACGGTTTTCGCCGTGGCGCGCCGCGCCGAACGCCTCGCCGCCCTGGAAGCGGAGACCGGCGCCGTCGGGATCCCCGCTGACATCACCGAGGACGACGACGTTGCCCGGCTCCTTGCCCGCGTCACCGAAGCCGGGGGTGTGGACACGCTGGTCAACATCGCCGGCGGCGCCCGGGGTGCCGACCTCGTGGGCACTGCCAACACCGAGGACTGGGACTGGATGTACCGCGTGAATGTCCTCGGCACCCTGAACCTCACCCGTGCCTTCCTGCCCATGCTCCGGGCCACCGGTGAAGGCACCGTCCTGAACCTGACGTCCACGGCCGGGCTCGTGGCCTACGAAGGCGGCGCCGGCTACAACGCCGCCAAGTTCGCGCAGCATGCCATGACCGGGGCGCTCCGGCTTGAAGAGGCCGAACACAATGTCCGCGTCATCGAAGTGGCCCCCGGACTGGTCCGCACCCAGGAGTTCGCCCTGAACCGGCTCGGCGACCCCGAGGCGGCCAGCAAGGTGTACCAGGGTGTGGAAAAGCCGCTGACCGCGGCTGACGTGGCGGACGTGGTGCGGTATGCCGTCAGCGCCCCGCACCATGTCAACCTGGACCAGATCGTCATCCGCCCGGTGGCGCAGGCCGCCACTCACAAACTGATCCGGAAAAACTGAACCGGGAAGAAAAAGACGCAGCCAGTCAGCCGGCCGGGACGGACAACGTGGCAAGCACAGCCGCGTGGTCCGTTCCCGGCACCGCGTGGACCTCGTAGCCGGAGCTGCCAACCTGCGGGCTGGTCACCAGATGGTCGATGGTGATCCCGGGCAACTGCGGTCCTTCCATGGGCCAGGTGGGCACCAGCCGTGAACCGGAGGCGGCCCCCACATCCACCAGTCCCGGCCCGGTGCCCAGGAGCTCCCGGAACTCGGCGTGGTCATACGTGGCGTTAAAATCCCCAATCAGCAGCCGGTTGCCGGGACGTTCTGCGACCCTGGCCAATGCCTCCAGGTCACTGCGCCACTGGTCCACCCTGGCGTCCAACGGCGGGAGTGCGTGGACGTTGGTCACTTCCAGCACAGCGGTTGAACCGTTGGCCGCCGCGGTCAGCCGGACGGTGGGGATCCTGAACGGGGTGTCCGGGACAAGGCCTACCGGCTCCAGCGGAAAGCGGGAGTACACGGCGTAGCCCCCGGCGTCGTCCGTGGGGTCGCTGTCCCGTATCGGCAGCAATCTGTCCAGGCCCTCCGCGGACAGCCGGTCTTGGAGCGCTTGCGAGTGCTCCTGGATGGTGAGCAACCCGATGCCGTTCTCCCTGACCAGCTGCACGATCCGGGCTGCATCCGCCTGGCCAAACTCTGAATTGATGTTCATGGCCTTGAGCTCCACAGTGGCTGCCGGGCCCGATGCTGTGGCGGGCTTGGCAATATCAAAGGGAAAGAGCCAGAACACCTGGCACAGCAGCAGGGCTGCCGTGGACACCTGCAGCCACCGGCTCCGGCCCAGCAGTGCCAGCACCATTGCCACCGCGGCGGGCACGGCCAGCCACGGCGTGAAGGAGAGCAGCTGGACGGCCAGGACCGGCCATTCCGCAGGAACGGCCCGGAGCGCCGACAGGGCCAGCACCGGCGTGGCTACCAGGAGCGCCAGCCAGCGGCCAGCCGCTGCCAGGTATTTGTGGCCGGAAGCAGTCATGGCCCTGAGTCTAGGCAACTGTCCCGGTAAAGGGCGAGGCCATGACGGTTCCCGGGGTTTGTGCCCTATCCGTCAAGGGACAGTTCCGCCACGACGCCAGTGTGGTCGGTGCCGTGAACAGTGAAAGTGGCGAAGGCCAGGATGCCGATGCCCGGGGTGACCAGCACATGGTCAAGTGCCACAAACGGCGGAACCTGGGAGTTGGCCGGCCAGGTGGGCGCCAGGCCCTTACCCGCAGCCTGGGCGGCGTCGGTGAGGCCGGTGGCCAGGAGGTCGCGGAACTCGCGGTGGTCCTGGCTGGCGTTGAAATCGCCCAGCAGGAGCGCTGAAGGCGGGCCCGGCAGTGCAGGCCGAAGGCCACCCAGCTGGCGCAACTCCTGTCGCCAGTACGGTGTGTGCCCTGGCCGGGGGGAGTCAATGTGCACCGCGGTCAGGTAGATGCCCCCGGGGACGCCCGGAATGGCCGCCACCGCCCTGCTCTGGTAAAAGGTGCTTCCAGGCACGCGTTCCAAGGTGTCCAGCGGGAAGCGCGAGAAGATCCCGCTTCCCGTGCCGGCCCAGTCAACGTCAAGGACGCTGTGGGGAAAGTCGGACGCCACCCCGGCCCCCTCCAGCGCCTCAAGGGTCGGGGGCGTCAGTTCCGGCAGGGCCAGGATGTCCACCCGCCTCGCGCGCACCTCGGCCAGCAAAGCCTCCACATCAACGCCGGGGGGTCCCACGTTGAGGGCCATGACCGTCACTGTACGGCCCGGGACGGAACGGCCGGGCGACGACGGCGCGGCCTGCGGGGCCACCACCGCTCCTCCCTGGGGCAGGACGCGGGGTAGGACCATGGCAAGCTGCAGCAGCATCACGCCCGTTACCGTTGCGGCAACGACTGTCCGCCTGGGCCGGGAATCCAGGCAGAGAGCCAGGATAGCGAGCGCAGCAGCCGCCGTTGTGACCACCACACTGGCAGGAAACAGGGACAGGAGCTGGATCCACGGAGTGCCAATGTCCCATGGGATAAGGCGGAGCACCGCCAGTCCGGCTCCCGGCAGGCACAAAAGCGCCGCGGCGGCCAGGCACCACGCCGCGCCCAGGCGCCGCCTGCCCTGCCCGTGTGAGCCATCCTCTTGCATACCCCCATTATTGGCGGCAGGCACGGGACTTCCAACGGACCCGGGCCTGAAAGCGGCTCGCGCCGGGGAATGGCGGTAGGCGGCCCGGCGATAGTAGACTCGAACATGGCTACGACCCGGCAATCACCGGTGAGCTTCCGGAAGAACGCACGCATTCGCCAGGCCCCTGGCGGCCAGTGTCAGTAGAGCCGGACGGGTAAGCCCGTCACAGCAGTAATGAGCGGCCGGTGCAACAGCACGATCCTCCTCGGAGAGAGCGTGGTGCGGTGCCGGTAAGTGAGGTGGTACCGCGGTAAGCGTGCAGTCCCGGACTGCGCAAGAGCCGTCCTCGCATCCTGAACGGAACCGGCCAGCAACTGCTGGACGGTTCACCAGCTCAACCCAGGATGTCGAGAATGACGTATTACCCCAAAGCCTCAGCCTCCCCTTCGGCCGCACCGGGCTCCGGTGTTTCCGCTTCCGTGAAGTTCCCGGAAATCGAAGAACGCATCCTGAAGTACTGGGACCAGGACGGCACGTTCCAGGCCAGCATCGACCAGCGCAGCGCCGACGCCCCCGGAGGGCAGCCCGGCAGTAACGAGTTCGTGTTCTACGACGGCCCGCCGTTCGCCAACGGGCTGCCGCATTACGGCCACCTTCTGACCGGTTACGCCAAGGACCTGGTGGGTCGCTACCAGACCCAGCGCGGCCGCCGCGTGGAACGCCGCTTCGGCTGGGACACCCACGGCCTGCCGGCCGAGCTGGAAGCCATGAAGCAGCTGGGCATGACGGACAAAACCCAGATCGAAGCCATGGGCATCGACAAGTTCAACGATGCCTGCCGCGCCTCCGTCATGAAGTACGCGGATGAGTGGCAGAGCTACGTCACCCGCCAGGCCCGCTGGGTGGACTTCGATAACGACTACAAGACCCTCAACGTCGAGTACATGGAGTCGGTCCTGTGGGCGTTCAAGCAGCTGCACGAAAAGGGCCTGACTTACAACGGCTACCGCGTGCTGCCGTACTGCTGGAAAGACGAAACGCCGCTGTCCAACCATGAGCTGCGCATGGACGACGACGTCTACAAGAACCGCCAGGACCAGACCGTCACCGTGACGTTCCCCATCACGGCAGGGGAGTCCGGGCTGTCACGGCAGCTGGCCGGTGTGCAGGCGCTCGCCTGGACCACCACGCCCTGGACGCTGCCCACCAACTTGGCGCTCGCCGTCGGGCCTTCCATCACCTACGCCGTGCTGCCGGCCGGACCCAACGGCGTCAAGGCCGCCTCGCCGGACGCGCCCGTCACGGGAAGCTTCCTGCTGGCGGCTGACCTGCTGGCCACATACGCCAAGGATCTGGGCTACGAGGACATGGATTCCGCCGAGGCCGCCGTGACGTCCACCCACACCGGGGCCGAGCTGGAGGGCCTGCAGTACCAGCCGCTGTGGCACGACTTCAGCGACACCGAAAAGTTCGGCACCCAGAACGCCTGGCGCATCCTCGTGGCGGACTATGTCACCACCACCGACGGCACCGGCATCGTCCACCAGGCGCCCGCCTACGGTGAGGATGACCAGAAGGTCTGTGAAGAGGCCGGCATCCCCGTGGTGCTGTCCGTGGACGAGGGCGCCAAGTTCCTGCCCCTGTTCAAGCATGGGGACCTGCACGACATCGCCGGCCTGCAGGTCTTCGAAGCGAACAAGCCCATCACCCAGGTGCTCCGCGCCCAGGGCCGCCTGGTCCGCCAGGCCAGCTACGAGCACAGCTACCCGCACTGCTGGCGCTGCCGCAACCCGCTGATCTACCGCGCAGTGTCGTCCTGGTACGTGGAGGTCACCAAGTTCAAGGACCGGATGTCCGAACTGAACCAGGAGATCAACTGGATCCCGGGCAACGTCAAGGACGGCCAGTTCGGCAAATGGCTGGCCAACGCCCGCGATTGGTCCATCAGCCGCAACCGGTACTGGGGCAGCCCCATCCCCGTCTGGCAGTCCAGCGACCCCGAATTTCCGCGCACTGACGTCTACGGCTCCCTGGCCGAGATCGAGGCCGACTTCGGCCGCCTGCCGCTGAACAAGGCCGGCCAGGTTGACCTGCACCGCCCGTTCATCGACGAACTCACCCGCCCCAACCCGGACGACCCCCGGACCCCCGAAGAAGGCCAGTCCGTCATGCGCCGCGTCGAGGACGTCCTGGACGTCTGGTTCGACTCCGGCTCCATGCCTTACGGCCAGGTGCACTACCCGTTCCAGAACGAGGCGTGGTTCGACACGCACAACCCGGCGGACTTCATCGTGGAGTACATCGGGCAGACCCGCGGCTGGTTCTACATGCTGCACATCCTGTCCACGGCGCTGTTTGACCGCCCGGCCTTCCGCAACGTCATTAGCCACGGCATCGTGCTGGGCTCGGACGGGCAGAAGATGTCCAAGAGCCTGCGCAACTACCCGGACGTCTCCGAGGTCCTGGACCGCGACGGCTCCGACGCCATGCGCTGGTTCCTGATGTCCAGCCCCATCCTGCGCGGCGGCAACCTGGTGGTCACCGAACAGGGAATCCGCGACGGCGTCCGCCAGGTCATCCTTCCGCTGTGGAACGTGTACAGCTTTTTCACGCTGTACACGAACGCAGCCGGCGGCGGTAATGGCTATGACGCGAAACTCCGGTACGACGGGTACGCCGACACCCTGGACCAGTACCTGCTGGCCAACACCGGCGACCTGGTCCGCAACATGACAGCCCAGCTGGACAGCTACGACATCTCCGGTGCCTGCGACGAACTGCGCAGCTACCTGGACATGCTCACCAACTGGTACGTCCGCCGCAGCCGCCAGCGCTTCTTCGACGAGAACGCCGACGCCTTCGACGCGCTCTACACCGCGCTCGAGACCGTCTCCCGCGTGGCGGCGTCGCTGCTGCCGCTGGTGTCCGAGGAGATCTGGCGCGGCCTGACGGGCGGACGCTCCGTGCATCTGGCCGACTGGCCCGAGGCTGACCTGTTCCCGTCCAACTCGGAACTGGTGGAGGCGATGGACCGTGTGCAGCAGATCTGCTCAACTGGTTCCTCGCTGCGCAAGGCCGCCAACCTGCGCGTCCGCCTGCCGCTGCAGGAGCTGACTGTTGTGGCACCCGGTGCGGATGCGCTGGAAGGCTTCGCCGCCGTCGTCGCCGACGAACTGAACATCCGCTCGGTCCGCATGCTCGACGCCGAGAGCGCCTCCCCGGAGGAGTTCGGCATCGAGCAGAAGCTCGTGGTCAATGCACGGGCCGCGGGTCCCCGCCTGGGCAAGAACGTGCAGCAGGCCATCAAGGGCTCCAAGTCCGGCGACTGGTCGGTGTCCGACGCCGGTGTGGTCACCGCCGGCGGCCTGGAGCTGGAACCGCAGGAATACACCCTGGAAACCGTTGTGGCCGAAGCCGCGGAAGGCGCCGGTTCCCGTGCGGCCGCAGTGCTGCCGGGCGGCGGATTTGTGGTGCTCAACACCGAGGTCACCCCGGAGCTCGAAGCCGAAGGCGCCGCACGCGACATGGTCCGCGCGGTCCAGCAGGCGCGCAAGGACGCCGGGCTGAACGTGAGCGACCGGATCCGCAGCATCATCCGGGCCCCGAAGGATGTATTCGACGCCATCAGGGCCAACGAGGAGCTCTTGACGACCGAAACCCTGACCGTCGAACTCGATCTCGGGTCCTCCGGCGACGACACTGAGCTGCAAGTAACCGTTGAAAAAGTAGAGGCCTAGGACATGACCGACGAATTTTCCGTGGAAAGCGTCTACGCCGAGCTGCTGGGCCGGGCACCCGAGAACAAGATGGAGCCCCGGCTGGCGCCGCTGTTCCGGGCCATGGATGTGCTGGGGGAGCCGAACAAGGCGTTTCCGATCATCCATGTGACCGGCACCAACGGCAAGACGTCTACGGCCCGGATGATCGAGGCGGGGCTGCGCGCACATGGACTGAGCACCGGGCGCTACACCAGCCCGCACCTGTCCAAGGTCACCGAACGGATCAGCATCGACGGGGCGCCGGTGCCGGACGAGACCTTTGTCCGCATCTGGGATGAGATCCGCCCCTACCTGCAGATCGTCGACGACGAACTCACCGCTGCGGGGGAGCCGCGGCTCACGTACTTCGAGTGCCTCACGATCCTCGGCTTCGCGGTCTTCGCCGACCAGCCCGTCAACGTTGCTGTGATCGAGGTGGGCCTCGGCGGCATCACCGACGCCACGAACGTGGGCGACGGACAGGTCTCCGTGGTCACCCCCATCTCGCTGGACCACACGGACCTGCTGGGGGACACCACGGAGGACATCGCCCGCGAGAAGGCCGGCATCATCAAGCCCGGCGGATTCCTGGTCAGCGCGGCCCAGCCCGTGGACGCGGCCCAGGTCCTGCTGGAAAAGGCGCGGGAAGTGTCTGTCCCGTTCCGCTTCGAAGGCGTGGAGTTCGGCGTCGAATCCCGGACCGTGGCCGTTGGCGGCCAGATCGTCAGCATCCAGGGGCTCGCCGGCCGGTATCCGGAACTGATGGTGCCGTTGCACGGCGCCCACCAGGCCCAGAACGCCGCCGTCGCCGTTGCCGCGCTGGAGGCTTTCTTCGGCGGCGAAAAGGAGCTCGACGCCGAGGTGCTCCAGGAGGCCTTCGCGTCCGTCACCTCGCCCGGTCGGCTGGAAGTTGTCCGGACCGCGCCCACCATCATCGTCGACGCGGCCCACAACCCCGACGGCATCCGGGTCTCCGCCGAAGCCATCCAGGAGGCGTTCAGCTTCAGCAAGCTGGTGCCGGTGGTGGGTGTGCTGAAGGAGAAGGACGCGGAAGAGATCCTGCGCCAGCTCAAGGAATCCCTGGGCGACATTGCCCAGGAATACTGCTTCACGCAGTCCAACTCGCCGCGTGCGGTGCCCGCCGCCGAGCTCGCCGAACTGGCCGTTGAGATGGGCTTCGGGGAGGACAACATCCATATCGCGGAGAAGCTGGACGACGCCCTGGAATGGGCGGTGGAACGCGCCGAATCCAACGATGACCTCGCCGGCGGGGTCTTGGTAACCGGTTCCATCACGCTGGTGGCCGAAGCTCGGATCCTGCTCGGAAAGACGGGGGTGTAGGCCATGGCCAAACTGACCAAGGCGCAGCGGGAATGGCGCCCGGGAATGCCCAAAAAGCGGCGCTCCACCAAGGTGATGTTCGCCTACACCGTCCTCCTGCTTGAGGCGTTTGTGGTGTTTTTTGCCACGCTGGCGGTCTTCGGCCTGCGGCGCGGCGAGTTGCCGCCGGCGTTGATCCTCGGTGTCGGCATCGCGCTGAGTGTGGTGATGGTCCTCGCCTGCGCCGTGCTGTCCAAGCCGTGGGGCGTGGGGCTCGGCTGGATCCTGCAGATCGTGCTCATCCTGACCGGACTGGTGGAACCGATGATGTTCCTCGTGGGCGGGCTGTTCGGCCTCGCCTGGTGGTACGGCATCCGCACCGGCATCAGGATCGACTCCGAGGCCGCCCAGCGCGAACGCGAGCAGGCCGAGTGGAACGCCGCGCATCCGGAATCCTCGTAGAATTGTCCCGAAACCCCACCAACGCATTGGAGCAACTGTGAGCATTGAGCGCACCCTAGTTTTGATCAAGCCCGACGGCGTGGCCCGCAACCTCAGTGGCGCCATCCTGAGCCGCATCGAGTCCAAGGGCTACACCCTCGCCGAGCTGAAGAAGGTTGATGCCAGCCGCGAGCTCCTGGAGCAGCACTACGAGGAGCACGTTGGCAAGCCGTTCTACGAGCCCCTCGTGGAGTTTATGCTCAGCGGCCCTGTGGTGGCGGCGATCTTCGAAGGCCACCGCGTCATCGAAGGCTTCCGCTCCCTCGCCGGTACCACGGACCCCACGACGGCTGCCCCTGGCACCATCCGTGGCGACTTCGGCCGCGACTGGGGCCTGAAGGTCCAGCAGAACCTGGTCCACGGCTCGGATTCCGTGGACTCGGCTGAGCGCGAGATCAAGATCTGGTTCCAGGACTAGACCCGCCACCGCTTAAGGCGCGAACTGGCAGATAATGCCCTCAAATCTCTCGAATTTGAGGGCATTATCTGCCAGTTCGCGCTTTTTTGTGTCCGGTTAGAAGCCTGAGGTTCCCGCGAACACCTGGATGAAGGCGAAGAAGATCGTGGCGATGACTGCCACGTAAAGCAGCGCAGTGAGGATCCAGCCCGAGTCGCCCAGTACCCGGGCCGCCGCTGCCGGGAGGGGCAGGACGCCGTGGGTGACGTTTCTGACCGTCACCCAGACGAAGAGCGGGATCATGGCAGCCCACACGATCATGCAGAAGGGGCACAGGATGTGGATCTCGTACAGGGCCTGGGACCACAGCCACACCACAAAGGCGAAGCCCAGCGTCACGCCGGCCTGAAGTCCGGCCCAGTACCAGCGCGAGAACGCAGCGCCGGACAGCAGCCCCATACCCGTCGTGATGATTACCGCGAACGCCACGATTCCGATAAACATGTTGGGAAAGCCGAAGACTGAACTTTGCCAGGTCTGCATCACCTGCCCGCAGGAAATCCACGGGTTAACATCGCAGACGGTGGTGTGGTTCGGGTCCTTGAGGACTTCAAGCTTTTCCAGGACCAGGGTTCCGGACGCGAGCCAGCCGATGATGCCGGTAACAACCATCAGCCAGCCGAGTGGCCGGTTGCGCGTCATGGGGGGAACAGTCCCGTGGGGCTCCGTGGCCGCCGCTGTCCGGGCGGATGCCGGGCTGCCGGTTTCGGCGCCGCTGACGGGCGAGATGCTGGGCATGGTTTCAGGCGTCCTATCATCGGGTGCTCTTTGCCCCGATTGTAACGCCGCAGGCTGAATCCGGCGCCCAGCCAGGCCTCCACTGCGGGCCCGCAGCGATCACGTGCCTCTGCTTCCGCCGCCTTTTAGTCCGCATGTGAGAGAATGAGTTTGGCTGGAGGCCGACCCACATTCGGACTCCGGTCCGGTGGCTTTGTTCCCAAGACCGCCAATGATGAGCTGGCAGGCTTCGGATTCTCTGATCCGTCTTTCCCGCCATTCCATTGGTCGGCACCTGGTTGTGGCATGTAGAACAACGGGTTTCAGAACGCAGCCGCCGGCTCCCACGGGCTGCCGCACCCCACTGCCGGTGCGAACCTGGGAGTATCCACTTGACTTCTGTCAACGCCTGCGGGTTTTGACAAATATATGCCCCAATGGGTGCCGGATGTGGCGGTACGTCGGGGGCAGGAGTGTTGCCACATATGGAAAATGAACAAGTACTGGCCGTTAACAACGATGAAGCGGCAGCCGAGGCGCCCGACGCGCCCAAGAAGGCTACCAGGACCCGGCGGAAGGCCGCTCCGAAGCCGGAGACCGCAGGCGCTGAAGTGACTGCGGCCGACGCCGGCACCGCACCCGCAGCTGAAACGCCTGTTCCCGAGGCGGCAGCACCTGTCCGCCGTACCCGCGCCCGCAAGAAGGTCGACGACGCCGCCGAGCCGCTGCCGGCCTTTGCCGCGGACGGGACGGCCGGGGACGCCGGAGCCGGGGACAGTGCCGCGCCAATCGAGCCCGCTGCCCCCGCGAACGCCACCACTGGGGCCGAAGCCCCCGCCGAAGCGGAACCGGAGACCAAGCCGGTCCGCCGCCGCCGCGTCGCAACCCGCAAGACGTCGGCTCCCGACGTCGCCGCCGAGTCGGAGGCAGCGCCGGAGGCCGCCGCAGCTGTTGAGGCCGCGCCGGAAGCCCCCGCCGAGGAAACCCCGGCCCCCACACCTGCCGAAACCACAGTCCCGGACGCCGCAGCCGTCACCGAATCCGCAGACACGCCCGAGCCGGCACCGGTCGAAGCCGCACCCGCCAGCCCGTTCGGCTCACTTTTCCTGGAACCGGGATCGGCAACGTCCGTCCTGTTCCAGGCTCCGGACCTGACCACGGTCGTCCGCCCCGCCCCTGCACCCGCCGCCGCGGCTGAGGAGCCGGAAGAGGATGACGCCGAACTCGGCGACGAGGACGACGCCAACGGCCGCCGCAGGCGCCGCAGCCGTGGCCGCCGCGGGCGCAGCCGCACCGGCGACCGCGAACTTGACGGCGACAGCGAAGGCGCCGACACCGAAACTGACGACGCTGACGAGGAGTCAGCCGGAACGGCAGACGAAGGCGTCACCTCCCGCCGCCGCCGGCGGCGCCGCCGCGGTGACCAGGACCTGGAACTGACCGGAGGCGGGGACGACGATCCCCCCAACACCGTGACCCGGGTCCGGGCTCCCCGCGCCGTAACCGAAGCGCCGGTCAACAACCGCGTGACGTCCGTCAAGGGCTCCACCAGGCTCGAAGCCAAGAAGCAGCGCCGCCGCGAATCCCGCGACACCGGCCGCCGCCGCACGGTCATCACCGAGGCAGAGTTCCTGGCCCGCCGCGAATCCGTGGACCGCCAGATGATCGTCCGCCAGCGCGACGACAGAATCCAGATCGCCGTCCTCGAAGACGGCGTCCTGGCGGAACACTTTGTGTCCAAGACGCAGCAGGACTCCCTGATCGGCAACGTCTACCTCGGCAAGGTGCAGAATGTCCTGCCGTCCATGGAAGCGGCGTTCGTTGACATCGGACGCGGCCGCAACGCCGTCCTGTACGCCGGCGAGGTTAACTGGGAAGCCGTCAACCTCGAAGGCAAGCAGCGCCGCATCGAGAACGCCCTGAAGTCCGGCGATACCGTCCTGGTCCAGGTCACCAAGGATCCCGTGGGCCACAAGGGCGCACGCCTGACCAGCCAGATCTCCCTTCCCGGCCGCTACCTGGTCTACGTGCCCGGCGGCTCCATGACCGGCATCTCCCGGAAACTGCCCGACGTCGAACGCAACCGGCTCAAGCGCATCCTCAAGGACCGCCTGCCCGAGCACGCCGGCGTCATCGTCCGCACGGCTGCCGAAGGCGCCTCGGAAGAGGAGCTCACCCACGACATCAACCGGCTGCGGGCCCAGTGGGAAGGCATCGAAAGCCAGTCCACGTCCACCAAGATCCTGGCCCCGGAACTGCTGTACGGCGAACCGGACCTCACCATCAAGGTGGTCCGCGACGTCTTCAACGAGGACTTCTCCAAGCTGATCGTTTCCGGTGAAGAGGCCTGGGACACCATCGAGGCCTACGTCACGTACGTTGCCCCGGACCTGGTGGGCCGCCTGGAAAAGTGGACCAAGGACCAGGACATCTTCGCCGCCTGGCGGATCGACGAGCAGATCCACAAGGCGCTCGAACGCAAGGTCTTCCTGCCCTCCGGCGGTTCGCTGGTGATCGACCGCACCGAAGCCATGACCGTGGTGGACGTCAACACCGGCAAGTTCACCGGCAGCGGCGGCAACCTCGAGGAAACCGTCACCAAGAACAACCTGGAAGCGGCCGAAGAAGTTGTCCGGCAGCTCCGGCTCCGCGACATCGGCGGCATTATCGTCATCGACTTCATCGACATGGTCCTTGAATCCAACCGGGACCTTGTCCTGCGCCGTATGGTGGAATGCCTGGGCCGCGACCGGACCAAGCACCAGGTCGCCGAAGTGACTTCGCTGGGTCTGGTGCAGATGACGCGCAAGCGCATGGGCACCGGGCTCCTGGAGGTCTTCGGTGAGCAGTGCGAAACATGCGCCGGCCGCGGAGTGGTCACCCATGACGATCCTGTGGAGCACCGCCGCGCCAACACTGTCGCTGCCGAGCACCACGTGCAGCGTGCGGACAGCCACCGGACAGAAACCCCGCGCCCTGACCAGCGCCCGGACAGCCAGCGGGCCGACACCCAGCCCGGCGGCCGCAACGACCGCAAGCGTCGCCGTGGACGCGGTGGTGCCCCGCTGGAGACCGCGCCGTCCGCACCGGTCCAGATCCACACGGTCCACCCGGACCCGAGCGACGCCGAACGGCACGCCAAGGCTGAAGCCACCAGGGCGGCCCTCGCCAACATCGCCGCAGCAGCGCACGCAGCGCACCTGCACGACGACGAGGTAGCCCACGCCGCTTCAGCCGGAGCTGCGGCCCCCGCTGCGCCCGCAGCACGGACAACGCCGGAGCAGGCACCCGCAACCCCGGCCGCCGCGCAGCACGACGCTGACGCCTCCGGACGTCCTGCTGCCGTGCTCACCTTCGGCGGCGAGCAGGTGGCGCTGCCGTTCGTGGAGCACGCGGCGGACCAGCCGCAGCAACCTGCCCTGACGCTCGACCGGCTGGCGGAAGCATTTGCGCACCTCGGCGAACCCGCCGTCGCCGCGCCGGAACCCTCCCAGGCAGCGCCGCAGTCCGCCGCACCGGCCATCTCTGTTCCCCAGCCCGGTGCTGCGGCGGAGGAGAAGGACTACTCTGACCACACCGCGGAGCAGTCCCGGACCCGCAGGCCGCGCCGCAACCGCAGCGCCAGCCGGGCCCAGGGTGCGGCCAACGCCACCTCGGTGGAGCACCACGAGGCAACGCAGTCAGCGGCCGGAACCCACTCCCACGCTGCCAAGGCACCCGAGCCGGCCAAAACCGGCATGGGCGCGAAGGCGCCCGCCGAGGCGCCCATCATCCTCGGCGTAGGAGTTCCGGCCTCCGAGCTCTGATCCTCCGCAGGGACATCCGCCAGGATGCCCGGCCCCGCCCCGTCACAGGGGCGTGTCCGGGCATTCCGGCGTTAAGGGCTTCATCTGACGCGGCGGCCGGCGCGGAAACGCTGATATGTAGGTCCGGCTGTCAAGAGGCAGTGGTGAGCGGCTCCTGGCTTTTGGTCCAGGGGCCGCCTCACTCAGGTGGCCGGCCGGTCGGTGGTGAAGGTGTTGGCGAGTCGTTTTC
>NZ_JBFOHM010000013.1:0-205719 GCF_040812005.1 Arthrobacter sp. HS15c | reverse complement strand
CAGCGCCGCCTACCCCCACACGCGGTACGGATTCACTCAAGCCGGCGCTGCGGGACCGCCCGGCGATAATGGCCGACCCGGACGGGCGAACCCGCACACCCCTCACTTCATATCGTCTAGGCTGGGTTACCGACACGGGGTGCCGCGCAGAGGGCCGGCTGAGATCCAGACCCGTTGAACCTGTCCGGCTAGCACCGGCGAAGGGATGTCTTCCTTGTCTTCAACTTCTGTCCTGCCTCCGGCGCCAGCTTCCGCACCCGGGGCCGCGGCGCCGTCGTCCGTCCTCCGGGGAATACCCCGCGTGCTGTCCATCGCAGGCTCCGACCCGTCCGGCGGCGCAGGCATCCAGGCCGACCTGAAAAGCATTGCGGCCCACGGCGGTTACGGCATGGCCGCCATCACCGCCCTGACAGTGCAGAACACCCAGGGCGTCCGCGCGGTCCACGTCCCCCCGGCCGCCTTCCTGGCCCAGCAGCTCGAAGCCGTCAGCGATGACATCACCATCGACGCCGTCAAGATTGGCATGCTCGGTGACGCCGAGGTGGTGGCCGCCGTCCGCGGCTGGCTCGAAAAGGTGCGTCCCGGCGTCGTGGTCCTTGATCCAGTGATGGTTGCAACCAGCGGCGACAGGCTCCTGCAGCCATCGGCCGAAACTGCCCTCCGCGGACTCCTGCCGTTGGCGGACCTGATCACGCCCAACCTCGCGGAACTGGCGATGCTGCTCGGCGAGGCCCAGGCCGGCTCCTGGACTGAAGCGCTGGAACAGGGCCGGCGGCTCGCCGCGGAGACCGGGGCCACCATCCTGGTG
This sequence comes from Arthrobacter sp. HS15c, assembly GCF_040812005.1. Taxonomy (NCBI): domain Bacteria; kingdom Bacillati; phylum Actinomycetota; class Actinomycetes; order Micrococcales; family Micrococcaceae; genus Arthrobacter; species Arthrobacter sp. HS15c. Next base: position 204,911 of record NZ_JBFOHM010000013.1, on the reverse strand, counting down.
AAGGGCGGACATCTCGACGGCGCCGCCTGCCCGGATGCCCTCGTCAACACCGGGGGACTGCTTGCCCAGGAAATTGTGGAGGTTCCGGGGGACAGGGTCCCCACGCGGAACAGCCACGGTACGGGCTGCTCGCTCTCCTCGGCCATGGCCACGGCTCAGGCGCGGCTGGGGGACTGGGAAGCCTCCCTGCGGCTCGTCAAGCCCTGGCTGGCCGGTGCGCTGGAGTCCTCAGGCAGCCTGGACGTCGGGGCGGGGAATGGACCCATCCACCATTTCCACCACGTACAGGCCCCGGTCACAGTTGCAGAACCGCGCCAAGGGCTGGCGGTGGGGGAGTTCGCTGAAATCCTCCGCCAGGAGTCCGCCGCCGACCTCGAGGCCATCTACAACCTGGACTTCATCCGGGACCTCGCGGCCGGCAGCCTGCCCGAAAAGCAGTTTGCCTACTACCTTGCCCAGGACGCCACCTACCTCAACGGGTACTCACGCGTACTGGCACGGGCCAGCGCCTTGGCCCCCACCGAGGCCGCGCAGCTGTTCTGGGCCCGATCGGCGCAGCAGTGCCTGGAGGTCGAGTCGGAGCTGCACCGGAGCTGGCTCAGCACCCGCACGGTGGAGCCCGTGCTTGGCCCCGTCACCAAGTCATATGTGGACCACCTGCTGGCCGCCTCGGTTTCAGGCAGTTACGCAGTGCTGGTGGCGGCCGTCCTGCCGTGCTTCTGGCTCTACGCTGAAGTCGGAAAGACCCTGCACGCGCAATTCCTCGCCGCCGGCGCCCCGGCCGACCACCCGTACGCTGAATGGCTGCGGACCTACGCCGACGAGGATTTCGCGCAGGCCACCCGTGAGGCCATTGCCATGGCCGACGAGGCCGGGCGGCGCGGCTCGGAGGACGAGCGGGCCGCCATGGTGGTGGCCTTCAGCCAGTCGTGCCGCTTCGAAGTGGATTTTTTCGACGCGCCGCGGATCCACGCCTGACCGTCCAGGGCCGATCCAGCCGGTACGATAGTCGGGCACGGTTCGGCGATTGTTCGTGCAGCACCTGCTTGTGGTGCCTATCACGGACAGCCCGCCGGAACCAGCCTCATTTGCGGCCGAAGGCAAAATTAGCGTATTCTAGATCTTCGGTGCTTACGCCAACACTTGGGTTACGACCCCACGGCGTTGAGGCACAGCGAGAGCCCAGCCAAACATAGGCCCAGGTTCCGCACGCAAATCTAGTAATAAACGTCGAGAGAAGTGAGTTCCCAAGTGGTGTACGCGATTGTCCGCGCAGGCGGCCGCCAAGAGAAGGTTTCCGTTGGAGACTTCGTTACCCTGAACCGCGTCCCCGGTGGAGCCGGCAGCACTATTCAGCTGCCCGCACTGCTCCTGGTAGACGGTGACAAGGTCACCTCCGCCGCTGCGGACCTGGCCAAGGTAACTGTTACGGCTGAGATCCTCAATGACCTCCGTGGTCCGAAGATCGTCATCCAGAAGTTCAAGAACAAGACCGGTTACAAGAAGCGCCAGGGTCACCGTCAGGAACTGACCAAGATCAAGATCACTGGCATCAAGTAACCACCGGTTACTGTTCAGGTTTTCAGCAGATTCCCCAGAATTTAGAGGCAGGCATTTCAAATGGCACATAAAAAAGGCGCGAGTTCCACTCGCAACGGTCGTGACTCCAACGCCCAGTACCTCGGCGTGAAGCGCTTCGGTGGCCAGGTAGTTTCCGCAGGCGAAATCATCGTCCGCCAGCGTGGCACCCACTTCCACCCGGGCGCCGGCGTAGGCCGTGGCGGCGACGACACCCTGTTCGCACTGACCCCGGGCGCCGTTGAATTCGGCACCCGCCGCGGTCGCCGCGTCGTCAACATCGTTGCTGCTGCAGCTGCAGAGTAACTCATAGTTCTGAAGCGGTGGAGCGGGCCATATGGTCCGCTCCACTGTTCTTTTAACCGCATTACAATCATCTTGGCGCTTTGCGGCGTCCAGGAAACAGCACTGAGGAGATCCACGTGGCGAGCTTTGTAGACCGGGTAGTACTGCACGTATCCGGCGGTACCGGCGGCCACGGCTGTGTCTCCGTCCACCGTGAGAAGTTCAAGCCCCTGGGCGGGCCCGACGGCGGCAACGGCGGCGACGGCGGCAACGTCATCCTCCGCGTCGACCACCAGACCACCACCCTGCTGGACTACCACCACGCCCCGCACCGCCACGCCACCAACGGCGGACCCGGCATGGGCGACTGGCGTGGCGGCAAGAACGGTGAAACCCTCATCCTTCCCGTCCCCGACGGCACCGTGGTCAAGTCCAAGGACGGGACCGTCCTGGCAGACCTCGTCGGCGAAGGCACCGAATATGTCGCAGCCGCTGGCGGTCAGGGCGGCCTGGGCAACGCAGCCCTGTCCTCCCAGAAGCGCAGGGCCCCCGGGTTCGCGCTGCTCGGCATCGAGGGCGAATCCAGCGACGTCGTCCTGGAACTGAAGTCCATTGCAGACATCGCCCTGGTGGGCTTCCCGTCCGCCGGCAAGTCGAGCCTGATCGCTGCCATGTCGGCCGCGCGGCCCAAGATCGCCGACTACCCCTTCACCACCCTGATCCCGAACCTGGGCGTCGTCCAGGCCGGCGAAGTCCGCTTCACCATCGCCGACGTCCCGGGCCTGATCGAAGGCGCGTCCGAGGGCAAGGGGCTGGGCCACCACTTCCTGCGCCACGTAGAGCGCTGCGCCGCGCTGGTGCACGTCCTGGACTGCGGAACGCTGGAATCGGACCGCGACCCGCTGGCTGACCTTGCCATCATCGAGGCGGAACTGGAGAAGTACGCCGTCGACATGAGCTACGCCGGCCAGGACGGCGAAGTGGTTCCGCTGAACCACCGCCCCCGCTTGGTGGCGCTGAACAAGGTGGACCTCCCGGACGGCAAGGACATGGCCGAATTCGTCCGGCCCGAACTTGAATCCCGTGGCTACCGCGTCTTCGAAATCTCCGCCACCAGCCACGAGGGTCTCCGCCAGCTCGGCTTCGCCATGGCCGAAATCGTCAAGGCCGCCCGCGACACCCTGGCCGCTGCGCCGCCCAAGGTCCAGCCGGTGGTACTCAAGCCCCGCGCCGTCAACGAGTCCGGCTTCAAGATCCGCCGCGAAGAAAAGAACCTGGAGCCGCTGTTCCGTGTCCTGGGCGACAAGCCGGTGCGCTGGGTCAAGCAGACCGACTTCACCAACGAGGAAGCGATCGGCTACCTCGCGGACCGCCTGGCCAAGCTCGGCGTCGAAACCGAACTGTTCAAGCAGGGCGCCAAGCCCGGCGACACCGTGGTGATCGGCGAGGACGACGGCGTTGTCTTCGACTGGGAGCCCACCATGATGGCCGGTGCGGAGCTGCTCGCTTCGCCGCGCGGCACCGACGTCCGCTTTGCAGACATCGGCGACCGGCCCACCCGTGGCCAGAAGCGCGACGAGCAGCAGGAACGCAAGGACGCCAAGGCGGCCGCACGCGCCGAGCTCGAAGCCGAGCGCAAGGCCGGGATCTGGACCGAATCCGTCAGCAGCCGCAGGGTTGCGAAGCCGCTCAAGGAGAGTGGACTGGGCGCAGAAGATGACGAGTAGCGCCACCGCCGCTGTGCCCGCCCGGCGCACCGCGGACAGAAGCGTGCTTTCGGGCGCGCGCAGGATCGTTGTCAAAGTCGGGTCGTCGTCGCTGACCAGCATCAAGGGCGGCATCTCGGAAGAGTCGCTGACCGCCCTCGCCGACGCACTGGCCGCCAAACGGAACTCGGGCACCGAGATCATCCTCGTGTCGTCCGGTGCCATCGCCGCCGGCCTCGCCCCGCTGGGGCTGGCCAAGCGCCCCCGGGACCTCGCCACCCAGCAGGCCGCGGCGAGCGTCGGCCAGGGCCTGCTGATGGCCCGCTACACGCAGGCCTTCGGCGCGCACGGTGTCACGGTCAGCCAGGTGCTGCTCACCGCCGACGACCTGATGCGCCGCAGCCAGCACACCAACGCCTTCCGTGCGCTGGACAGGCTCCTTAACCTGGGGGTGGTGCCGGTGGTCAACGAAAACGACACCGTCGCCACGCACGAAATCCGTTTCGGCGACAACGACCGCCTGGCCGCCCTCGTGGCGCACCTGGTCCGGGCCGACGCCCTGGTGCTGCTGTCGGACGTCGACTCGCTCTATGACGGGCCGCCGTCGCACGGGGCGAAGCGGATTCCCCTGGTGGAGGGTCCGCACGACCTCGACGGCGTGACCATCGGCAAGGCGGGCAAGGCCGGCGTTGGTACCGGCGGCATGACCACCAAAGTGGAGGCGGCCACCATCGCCGCTGGTTCCGGCATCCACGCACTGGTCACGTCCACTGCCAACGCTGCCGCCGCTCTTGCAGGCGAGGATGTGGGCACCTGGTTCACGGTGAACGGGGCCCGCAAGCCCGTCCGCCTCCTGTGGCTGGCCCACCTTGCAACCGTGCACGGCCGGCTGATCCTCGACGACGGCGCGGTCAAGGCAGTCCGCCACCGCCGCACGTCGCTGCTCCCCGCCGGGATTTCCGGCGTCGACGGCGACTTCGAAGCGGGCGACGCCGTCGAAATGGTCAGCGCCGACGGCACCGTCATCGCCCGGGGACTGGTTAACTACTCTGCTGCCGAGCTGCCGCAGATGCTTGGCCGTTCCACCAAGGAACTGGGCAAGGCCCTGGGCCGAGGCTATGACCGTGAAGTTGTTCATGTTGACGACCTGGTGCTGGTCTGAGCCTGGGCCTCGCCTAAACTTGGTTTATGACTGAGGCACTGATCCACAACACCGCTGCGACCTCCGGGGGCACCTTTGCTGTCCCCGCTGCTCCGGAGGACGGCAACCTGCCGCTGTCAGCTGCGGTACCGCTGTCCGTGGAGGACGTTGAAGCCGCTGTCCATGCCATCGCGGACCGCTCCCGCCAGGCGTCCCGCCGGATGGCGCGGGCAAACCGTGCGTGGAAGGACCGCGGCCTGCGGGCCATCGGCGCCGCCCTGCTTGAGCGCAAGGACCTTATCCTCTCCGCCAATGCGGAGGACGTCGCCGCCGGGAGGGCGAACGGAACCTCCGCGGCCATGCTGGACCGCCTGACCCTGACCGAAACCCGCATCGCCGGTCTTGTGGCCGCACTGGAGAATCTCGCCAACCTGCCCGATCCGGTAGGAAACGTGGTCCGCGGCCAGACCCTCCCCAACGGGCTGCGCCTGCGCCAGGTCAACGTTCCCATGGGTGTGGTCGCCGCCATCTACGAGGCCCGCCCCAACGTAACCGTCGACATCGCCGGCCTTGCCCTCAAGAGCGGCAACGCCGTCATCCTCCGTGGCGGGACTGCCGCAGCGGCCACCAACGAAGCCCTCGTCCACGTGCTGCGCGAAGCCCTGGACTCGGTGGGGCTCCCCTCGGACGCTGTGCAGACCGTGGACCAGTACGGCCGCGAAGGCGCCAACGCGCTGATGCGCGCCCGCGGCAGGGTGGATGTCCTGATACCCCGCGGCGGCCGGGAACTCATCCAGACCGTGGTCACCAACTCGGCCGTGCCCGTCATTGAGACCGGCGAGGGCAACGTCCACATCTTCATCGACGAATCCGCCAGCGAGGCCATGGCCGTGGAGATCCTGCTCAACGCCAAGACCCAGCGTCCCAGTGTCTGCAACACCGTGGAGACGCTCCTGGTCCATTCAGGATCCACCGTGCTTCCCGCCGTCGCCGCTGCGCTGCGTGCGGCCGGAGTCACGCTCCACGCGGACGAGCGCATCCGTGCGGCGCTGCCTTCTTCCATCGACTCCGAACCGGCCACTGACGAGGACTGGGGCACGGAGTATATGGACCTGGACTTGGCGGTCGCCATGGTGGACAGCCTGGATGACGCCGTCAAGCACATCCGCACGTGGTCCACGGGCCACACCGAAGCCATCCTCACCAACAACCTCGCCAACGCCGAGCGCTTCATCGCCGAGGTGGATTCAGCGGCGGTCATCGTCAACGCGTCCACGCGCTTCACCGACGGCGGCGAGCTGGGTCTCGGCGCCGAGGTGGGAATCTCCACGCAGAAGCTGCACGCCCGCGGCCCGATGGGCCTGACCGAACTGACCACCACCAAGTGGATCGTGCAGGGCGAGGGCCAGGTCCGCGGGTAGCAACGCGGTAACATAGACAGAAGTCCGGAACGGCGGGGATATCCGCTGCCACATCCTTTGAACCCTAGGGGAGAACATGCTGCTCCAGCAGATAGCCACGACCGTCGCCGAAGGCGGAGAACACGCACCCGCCCCGCTGTGGGCTGAACCGTGGGTCTTCGGCGTGTCCATTTTTGCCATCCTGCTGGTGATGATGTTCATCACGCTGTCCTACTCCAACCTTGGCAACCGCCACTCGGCCACGGAAGAGCACGCCGATCCGCACCGCCAGCACCCGAACAAGCACGACCACGGCCAGGGCCACTAACATTTCACGCGTTTTGCACCGTCAAGGTGCCGAAGGACGGCTGCGGCTGGGCGTGATGGGCGGGACGTTTGATCCCATCCATCACGGCCACCTGGTCGCGGCCAGTGAAGTAGCCGCCAAGTTCGGCCTGGACGAAGTGGTGTTTGTTCCAACGGGCCAGCCGTGGCAGAAGACCCATAAGCAGGTCAGCGAGCCAGAGCACCGCTACCTGATGACAGTGATCGCCACGGCATCCAACCCGCGTTTTACCGTCAGCCGCGTGGATGTGGACCGTCCCGGCCCAACGTATACCATTGACACCTTGCGTGACCTTCGGACCCAGCGTCCGGACGCTGACCTGTTCTTCATCACCGGCGCCGACGCGCTGGCGCAGATCCTGTCGTGGAAGGACATCGACGAGCTGTGGTCGCTCGCGCATTTTGTCGGCGTCACCAGGCCCGGGCACGTGCTCGATGGCATGGGCAGGAAAGACGTCAGCCTCCTGGAGGTCCCGGCCATGGCCATCTCGTCCACGGACTGCCGTGCCAGGGTGGCCCAGAACAACCCTGTCTGGTACCTCGTGCCGGACGGTGTGGTGCAGTACATCGCTAAATATGGACTGTATGCCGAAGGTGCTGCCGCCACGGGTATACGAATAACCGAAACAGACGAACCAGCCAGTACTGAATGAGTTCTCAATGAGTCAGGAACAGCCCCCCGTCCGCAGCCGCCGCGAACTTCGGCGGGCCAGAGATGAGAAGCAGGCTAACGGATCCACGGGTCCGGGCCAGGTTTCGCCTGCCTCGAAACAACCTCCGGCAACCCCGGCCGCTGACCAGGCACACGCCCAGCGTTCATCCCAGATCCGGGCCCGGGACAGGGCTGCCCTGCGCGCCATCAAGGAACTTGAAGAAAAAGAGGAGCAGCTGGCGGCCGGGGGACCGCCCACACGCCGGCAGTTGCGGCTCCAGCAGCTGAAGGAACAGGCCGTGACCTCCGCCAACCCGGTGGTGGCCCCGGCTCAGCCTGCCGAAGGTGGACCCAAGGGTCCGGCCGCGCCGGCACAGCACCCCGCCGCTTCGCCCAAGAATGCCGCGCCAAAGTCTGCCAAGCCCCGGACATCCCCTGCCTCGCCCGGCAGTCCGCGCGTCCCGGACGGCATGAGCGTTGAACAGGCCCTGGCGGCCAGGACCCTGATCGCCGAACAGGCCAAGAACCAGTTGGCCAAGATGGAACACATCGCCTCCCTGGACCCGGAGGCCGTGGATCCGGAAATCCTTGCCGAGCAGATTGCCCTGGCGGAGCGTGCAGCGGTGCTGAACCGCCGTGCCATGGCCAAGCAGAAACTGGCCGAACAGGCTGCCCCGTCGGCAGCGGACGCAGCCCCGCGCGCCGCCCCGTCAACCGCCAGCAACCTTGCCATGGTCACTCCGCTCGAATTCGTCCAGGTTCCTGGCATTGACCGGCCCGTCATGAAGCCCCCGGCGACGTCCTACGTGCCGGTTCTCACCAACCCCGGGCCGAAAGTCCAGCCGTCTTCCGGCAAGGGCCGGCGTCCGGCTGACGCCCAGCGGACAGCCGGGGCCGGCGACGCCCCGGCGGCCAGCGGCCGCTCGCGGGTCATTGCCAGGGCAGAGGCCGCGGCCAAGGCTGCCTCCCGGCCGAAGCCTGTGATCTTCAGCCCGGCTGAAGCGGCCGGGCAGTCGGAGGATCTTTTTGATGACCTGCCCCGTATTCCGGCAAGCTCCGCCTACGGACTGGAGCCGCTTGACGCGGCAACTGCAGGGCTCGCCCGCGCAAAGAGGATGCGGATGATTCAGTTCTGCGTCCTCGCCTTCGGAATCGTTGCCCTGATTTCCGGGGTCATGCTCATTATCAGCGGCATCACCCGCTGACCTGGCTGCGGCCACCAACCATAGTTTTTGAAAACAACAAGGAGTCCCGTGACTGCATCAAATTCATCCATCGCCACAGCCCGCCACGCTGCCAAAGCAGCCGCGGACAAGATCGCCCAGGACATTGTGGCCCTGGACGTCAGTGAGCGCCTGGCGCTTGCCGACGTGTTCCTCATCGCATCGGCACCGAGCGAACGCCAGGTCAACGCCATCGTCGACGGCATCGAAGAGGAACTGTCCAAGCAGGACCTCCGCCCCGTGCGCCGTGAGGGCCGGTCCGGCGGCCGCTGGGTCCTCCTGGACTACTCCGACATCGTCATCCACGTCCAGCACGAGGAAGACCGTGTTTTCTATGCCCTGGAGCGCCTGTGGAAGGACTGCCCCGTGGTTGACCTGCAGCTGGGCGACGACACATCGGCCAAGGCGCCCGCAGCTTCCGAAGCAGAGTAAAGCAGCCTGAAACTGCTGCGACAAGCAGTACCGGCAGGCCGAATATGCCCGATTTGGAATTTTCGGAATTGCTGTTCTAAGATATTTGAGTTGCTTCGGGGAAACACCGGATCAGCGAAGAAATCTGGGGCTGTGGCGCAGCTGGTAGCGCACCTGCATGGCATGCAGGGGGTCAGGGGTTCGAGTCCCCTCAGCTCCACCGGATGATCCGCCGGAATCGAAAGATTCCGGCGGATCTTTTTGTCTGCGGGGGCATTGTTTCCCGTACCGGAATGCGTACCGCCTGCCCACAATCCTCGTCCCCGGAGTGCCTGCGGCGGACACGCCCCGTCCGATTGGCGTCCACGGCAATTCTGCATTAAGCTGATCAGGTTGCTTCCGGGAACGAGAGTTCAGCGGAAACATCGGTTTGGGGCTGTGGCGCAGCTGGTAGCGCACCTGCATGGCATGCAGGGGGTCAGGGGTTCGAGTCCCCTCAGCTCCACCAAACCCAAAAAAGCCACCCGGTCCGGGTGGCTTTTTTGGTTCCCGCCGCCCGCGGTATTTCCCACGCGGCGAAGGATCAGATCCAGTCAGACCGGCGCAGGGGCGGCTCCGCACCGCCCGGGCGTTGCACCAGGACCTGGTTCACTCCCGTAATTCCCGCCTCGAAGCCGAGGGCGCTTGAGGCCATGTAGAGCCGCCACACCCTCGCCCGCCCCATGCTGGTGAGCTTCACGGCCTCATCCCAGTTGGCCTCCAGCCGCCGCACCCACGCACGCAGGGTCAGCGCATAATGCCGGCGCAAGGCATCGACATCGAGGATTTCCAGGCCCCCCGCCTCCAGGGCGGATACCATCTCGCCCAGGCTGATCATTTCGCCGTCCGGGAAAACGTAGCGCGGAATAAAGGAGTCCGGGTCCGGGCTGGTGGGGCCGGCGTTCCAGGAGATGGCGTGGTTCAGCAGCCGCCCGCCCGGCCGCAGCAGGCTGTAAAGCCGGGAAACGTAGTGCGGGGTCTGTTCGCGGCCCACATGCTCGGACATTCCGATGGAACTGATCGCATCGAAGGGACCGTCGTTCACGTCGCGGTAGTCCTGGACCCGGATATCGATTTTCTCCGTCAGGCCGGCGTCGGCTGCCCGCTTACGGGCCAGTACGGCCTGTTCGGTGGAGAGCGTCACGCCGACAACACTGACGCCGTAGTGTGCCGCGGCGTGGAGTGCGAAACTGCCCCAGCCGCAGCCGACGTCCAGCACCCTCATGCCCGGTTGGAGCCCCAGTTTGTGGCAGACCAGGTCCAGCTTGGCTTCCTGGGCGGAGTCGAGCCCTGCAACCAGGCTGTCGGGGGAGCCGTCACCGGCACCGTTGCCTGATGAATCCGAGCCGAGGCTGCTTCCCCAGACAGCGCAGGAGTAGACCAGGGACGGGCCCAGCACCAGTGAGTAGAAATCGTTGCCGACGTCGTAGTGGTGCGAGATCGCGGCGGCGTCCCGCCGCTTGGAGTGCATGCGCCCCGCCCGCTGGACGCGGGCCTCCTCGGGCGGAGGGGCAGGATTGGGCCCCAGCGCCCCCAACCTGACGGCGGTTGTCAGCAGCGTCCAGACTTCAGCAGGGGTGAGGGGCTTGAACGGTCCGGGCTCGGCGAACTTTCCCGCTGAGCTCAGGGCCGTGAACGCCGCGAAGATGTCTCCCGGCGAATCAATGTCACCGGAAACATAGGCACGGCTCAGGCCAAGCTGACCCGGCGACCACAGGATGCGCCGCAGGGCACGGCGGTTGCGGAACTCCAGAACGGGCGCGTCAGCCGGCCCTGCCTCGGACCCGTCCCAGGCCCGCAGCCGGAGCGGGATCTCCGCCGTCCCCAGGACGATGCCCAGCGCTGTGGCCAGCCGAGATGCTGCTGTGGTGTTTGTCATGATGGTCGCCTCTCTTCCGCCTTGCGCCAACAGTACGGCCGCATGGGGCGCCTGTCAGCGATTACCGTCGAAATTTTGCGCGAACGGCGAGAGCGGGAGCCGCGATTATCATTGGGAGGTGACCGACACCCTCGCCTTGTGCCCCGTATGCTCCAGCCCGTATGCCTACGAGATGGGCGCCCTCCTGGTCTGCCCGGAGTGCGGCAACGAATGGTCCCCGGAGTCCGACGACGACGCGGCAGGTGCGGATGCGCGCGTGATCAAGGACGCGGTCGGCAACGTCCTGGCCGACGGCGACACCGTCACCGTCATCAAGGACCTGAAGATCAAGGGCAGCTCCACTGTGATCAAGGTAGGCACCAAAGTGCGGGGCATCCGGCTGATGGACGGGGTGGGGGACCACGACATCGACTGCAAAGTGGACGGTGTGGGTCCCATGCAGCTCAAATCCTCTGTGGTGAAGAAGGCCTAGCCGGAGCTGCCATGGAGAAGCAGTTGGTGGATGTTGCGGTGATTGGTGCGGGGCAGGCCGGGCTCTCTGCCGCCTACCACCTGCAACGACGGGGCCTCAAGCCTGCAGGCGCCGGTGGCTCCGCCAGTGCGGCCACGTACACCGTGTTCGACGCCGAGGACGGCCCGGGAGGTGCCTGGCGGCACCGCTGGAAGAGCCTGCTGATGGCCACGGTTAACGGCATCAGCGATCTTCCCGGCATCGCCAAGCCTGACGTGAACCCGGCGGAACCCAGCTCCGAGTTCCTGGAGCGTTACTTCGCCGGCTACGAACGCGACCTTGGGCTGGCCATCAGGCGGCCCGTCAAAGTCACTGCCGTCAGCAGGGAAGACGGCAATCCCAGCGGCCGGCTGGGCATCACCACGTCCGACGGCGGATGGTCCGCGCGGGCGGTCATCAACGCCACCGGCACGTGGACCCGGCCGTTCTGGCCCATCTACCCGGGGCAGGCCACCTTCCGTGGCAGGCAGCTGCACGTCGCTGATTATGTTGCCGCGGAAGAGTTCCGCGGCCGGCACGTCATCGTCATCGGCGGAGGGATTTCCGCCGTCGGACTCCTGGACGAAATCTCACAGGTGACCACCACCAGCTGGTTCACCCGCAGGGAACCCGAATGGAGGGACGCCGGGTTCGACGCCCAGGCTGGCCACAACGCCGTGGCCCTCGTGGAAGAGCGGGTACGCCAGGGCCTGCCGCCGCAGAGCGTGGTGGCCGTGACCGGACTGATCTGGACGCCCGCGCTGCGGGCCGCGGCCGGGAGGGGAGCGCTGGACCGCCGGCCCATGTTCACGTCCATCGAGCCCGACGGCGTCCGGCTGGCGGACGGCACGCTGCTCGCCGCCGACGTCATTCTGTGGGCCACCGGGTTCCGGGCCGAGCTGGAACACCTCGCCCCGCTGCACCTCCGCGGGCCCGGCGGCGGCATCGCCATGGACGGCACGCAGGTGGCTGCAGAACCGCGCGTCCACCTGGTGGGCTACGGGCCGTCGTCGTCCACCATCGGCGCAAACCGGGCCGGCCGGGCTGCCGTGGCGGCCATCCTGAAACTGCCGGGCATGCAACCCCCAACGCCCGGACTGTCCGATTTTCCAGCAGCATCGAAGAAAAAGGCGGCACCGGCCAGTGGCACAGAACAGTCTTGAGGACGTCTTCGGGGCGCTCCGGCGGCACCCGGACGTTGAGGCGCCCAACCTGCAGGCGTGGGACGCCACGGACAGGCTTCTCCTGGAAGCCGCGGCGGACCACGTGCATGCGGACACCCGCGTGGCCGTCATCGGGGACCGCTACGGAGCCCTCACACTGGGCGCCCTGGCCACCCTCGGAACCAGTACGGTGCGCGTCCACCAGGACCTCATTACCGGTGAGCGTGCCCTGCGGAACAACGCGGCCGCCCTTGGCATGGATGCCACGACGTCGGACGACGGAACCCGCCGCGGATTCGAGCAGCTGGCCCTGGGCAAGGACCTGCTGGCCGGCGCGGGTCTCGTCCTGCTTCAGCTTCCCAAGACGCTGGCCGAGCTCGAGAACATTGCCGGCGCCGTGGCACGGCACGCAGCGCCTGGGGCGGTGCTGCTGGCCGGCGGGCGGGTCAAACACATGTCCCTGGGCGTGAACGCCGTTCTTGAACGGCATTTCGCTACCGTCCAGCCGCAGCTTGCCCGGCAGAAGTCCCGGGTCATCGTGGCCATGGACGCCAGCGAAGCGCCAGGGCCTGAGCCTGTTCCTGCCGTGGCGCACGTGGCCGAGCTCAACCTGGACGTTGCGGCGCACGGAGCCGTGTTCGCGGGGGCGAAGCTGGACATCGGCACGAGGTTCCTGCTGACGTTCCTGCCCGGAATGCCCGCCGCCCGGCACGCCGTGGACCTCGGCTGCGGCACCGGGATCCTGGCCGCCATGTACGCCCGGCAGAACCCGGGTTCCCTGGTCACGGCCACAGACCAGTCAGCCGCCGCCGTCGAGTCCGCCCGGGGCACAGCAATAGCCAATGGCCTCGCGGGCCGGGTGAGCGTCCTGCAGGACGACGCGATGAGCACCCTGCCCGACGGCAGTGCGGACCTTATCCTCCTGAATCCGCCTTTCCACCTTGGCGCGACCGTCCACGCCGGCGCCGGAATCAAGATGTTCGAAGCGGCAGGCAGGGTCCTCGCCCCGGGCGGCGAACTCTGGACCGTCTTCAACCGGCACCTGAACTACCTGCCGGCACTGGAACGCCTGGTGGGCCCCACCACCGTCAAAGGCCAAAACCCCAAGTTCACGGTTGCCGTCTCCACGAAGCGGCCGGCGGGGTAGGCATGGCCGCGCCGCGCCCTTGCCTCCACATATGGGCGGATGACAAGGGGTAACGTACCATTCAGACATCATTTAGTGGCCGAAAACGTTTAGGGGAATCCGTGTCCGAGATCCGGCAGCCATCGCCCAGGCGCGGCACCAACCTGCCACGGATGGGGGACTTCAACCTCACTGTCATCCTTGACGCCATCCGCAGGTCGTCCGGTGGCCTCAGCAGGGTTGAGCTGGCCCAGATCGTGGGACTCTCCCCACAGACAATTTCCAACATCTCCCGCCGCCTGCTGGACCAGCACCTGATCGTGGAAGCCGGCAAGGAAGGCAGCGGACCGGGCAAGCCGCGTACCATCCTCCGCCTGAACCCCGCGGGCATGTATGCCATAGGCGTCCATCTGGACCCCGCCGTTACAACGTTCGTGGTGCTGGACCTCGTGGGCGCTGTAGTACAACACTCCCGGATCAAGACGCCGGGCGGGAACGATCCCGCCGCCGTGATTTCAACCATTGCCGCGCAAATCGAGCAACTGGTCGCCGATTCCGGCGTGGACACCGCCAAGATCGCCGGCCTGGGCGTGGCCGCCCCCGGCCCGATCGACCTGGACAACGGCACTGTTGTCGATCCGCCGCTGCTGCCCGGCTGGGACAGGGTTGAGCTCCGGAACGCCCTGACGGAAGCCACCGGCTTTTCCGTCCTGGTGGACAAGGACGTCACCAGCGCCGCAGTCGCCGAAACGTGGGCGGGCGGCGATAGCGGCACCGGCAGCTTCGTTTTTATGTACATGGGAACCGGCATCGGCTGCGGCATCGTGCTCAACGACGAGGTGGTCCGCGGCACGTCAGGGAATGCCGGCGAAATCGGTCACATCGTGGTGGACCCCGGCGGCCCCCTGTGCGACTGCGGCCTGCACGGCTGCGTTAAATCGTCGGCTATCCCGCAGGTGCTGGTGGCCGAAGCCGAAGCCGCCGGCATCCTTGACGGTTCCCGGGCCGACAACAGCGGTGCTGTGGTCCAGCAGAGCTTCTCCAGGCTCTGCGATCTCGCTGATGAGGGGAACGCGCAGGCGCTCGCCATCATCGACAAGTCGGCGGTCCTCGTGGCCCGCGCCGTGTCGGTCGTGACCAACACGCTGGACGTGGAGCGCGTTGTTTTCGGCGGACCCTACTGGAGCCGGCTGTCCGAGAGGTACCTGGAGAAGATTCCGGCGCTCCTGGATGCCAACAGTGCTGCCCGCCTCATCCACACCATCGAAGTAGTGGGAACCGGGGTAGGGGAGGACGTGGGCGCCGTCGGTGCCGCCTGCCTGGTCCTGGAACATACCCTGGCACCCCGGGCGCAGCGACTCCTGCTGGAGAGCTGAACCCGCGGCGCCTTGCCCGCGGCAAGGTGCCCATCTAGCATTTGGATACCGCCGCGGCTGGGGGCCCGCAGACAGACAACAGGGACTGCAGCCATTTACTGAATGGAGCACCATGCGTCCCCGGGCCCTGAGCGTTACCTCATTGATCGCCGCCGCAGCCCTGGCGCTGTGTGCCTGTTCCCCGGCGGCACCCACCGACCAGGCGAAGACCCTGAAGGTGGTCTACCAGAAGACCGATTCCTTCGCGGCCCTCGATGACCTGTTCAAATCTGCGAAGACCGAGTTCGAGGCCGCCAACAAAGGTGTCACCGTCGAGCTGCAGCCCATCCAGGCCAACGACGACGACTACGGAACCAAGCTGGCCCTTGCTCTCCGGTCAGCGTCCACCGCGCCGGACGTCTTTTACGAGGACACCTTCAAGGTCCGCTCCGATGTGGATGCCGGCTTCCTGCTGAAACTGGACGACCACCTGGCAAAGTGGACGGACTGGGACACCTTCGACGACGCCGCCAAGGCAGCGGGGCTGGGGGACGACGGCGGCACGTATGCGGTTCCGCTGGGCACCGACACGCGTGCCATCTGGTACAACAAGAAAGTCCTCGCCGCCGCAGGCGTCAGCCTCCCGTGGGAGCCCAGGACCTGGCAGGACATCCTGGACACCGCCAGGAAAATCAAGGCCAGCGACCCCACGGTGGTGCCGTTCAACATGTATGCCGGCAAGGCCAGCGGCGAAGGTACCGTCATGCAGAGCTTCTATGAGCTGCTGTACGGAACCGGCGATGAACTGTACGACGCCGACGCCAAGAAATGGGTGGTTGGCTCGGACGGGTTCACGGATTCGCTGGCATTCCTCAAGACCCTTTACGACGAACAGCTCGCGGTCTCGCCGGCCGAGGCCCTTGACGCGAACGTGTGGAAGAAGGTGTTCGGGGAGTGGCTCCCGAAGGCCGAAATGGGGGCCACCGTGGAAGGTTCCTACGCGCCGTCGTTCTGGCAGAAGGGCGGCAGCTACGAATGGCCGGAATACGGCACCGACATGGGAGTGGCCGCGTTCCCCACGAAGGACGGCCAGGCACCCGGCGGGGTCAGCATGTCCGGGGGATGGACCCTGGCGGTGGGCGCCGGCACCAAGGACCCGGACCTGGCCTTCAAGTTCCTGGGTACCGCGCTCAACCAGAAGAACTCGCTGACGTTCAACATCGCCAGTTCCC
Organism: Arthrobacter sp. HS15c; assembly: GCF_040812005.1. Classification (NCBI taxonomy): domain Bacteria; kingdom Bacillati; phylum Actinomycetota; class Actinomycetes; order Micrococcales; family Micrococcaceae; genus Arthrobacter; species Arthrobacter sp. HS15c. The sequence goes on along the minus strand of NZ_JBFOHM010000013.1, from coordinate 188,886 downwards.
AGATTGCGGTCCGCGAGGACGTCGCAACCGACGCCGGCTACCAGGCGGCAAACCCGTTCGTGAAGGACGTCTCCGAGCTTGTCTCCGTGACGCATTACCGGCCTGCAACCGCCGACTACCCGCGGATCTCGGGCGCTGTGCAGGAAGCCACGGAAGCAGTGATTACCGGCGCGAAGTCGCCGGAACAGGCAGCCGCGGACTACGACACCGCGGTGGCAGGCATCGTGGGCGGCGACAAGACCGTCCGGAAGTAGGCTGTGCCGGTACTTCCACGCAGCCGTCCGCAGCCCAGGCCGCGGATGCAGGCCGCGTTCAGGCGCCGGGCCCGCCTGCTGCCGGTGGTCCCTGCAGTCCTGCTCCTGCTGGTGTTCCTGGCCGGCCCGGTGCTGTGGGCGTTCCATGCGTCCTTCACCAACGCCGCGCTGACCGGACGCAACGCCCGCAGCCCGGGCTGGGTGGGGCTGGAGAACTACCAGCGGCTGTTCACGGACCCGGTCCTGCCGCTCTCGCTGGGCCTCACGGTCCTCTTCGTCGGCGGGTCCGCCATTGTTGGGCAGAACCTGCTCGGACTCACCATCGCGGTGCTGATGAGGCAGGCGCGGAAGCCTGTTGCCGCCGCCGTCGGAACTGCCGTGGTGGCCGCCTGGGTGCTCCCCGAGATTGTGGCAGCGTTCGCCGCCTACGCGTACTTCAGCCGGGACGGAACGCTGAACCAGCTGCTGGGCGGGCTGGGCCTTGGCCAGCCGGACTGGCTGTACGCGTTTCCGATGGTTGCGATCATGCTGGCCAACGTCTGGCGCGGGACCGCTTTTTCCATGCTGGTGTACCGCGCCGCCCTCGACGACGTCCCCGCGGACGTGACGGAGGCCGCGCGGATGGACGGCGCCGGCGCGTGGCAGCGCCTGGCATTCATCACGCTCCCCATGATCCGCGGCAGCATCGCCACCAACCTCATGCTCATCACGCTGCAGACGCTTGCTGTCTTTACGCTGGTCTGGGTCATGACCGCCGGCGGACCATCGAACTCCAGCACCACACTGCCCGTGCTGGCCTACGTCGAGGCCTTCAAATTCGGCGACATCGGCTACGGAACGGCTGTGGCGTCCGTGCTGATCCTCATCGGGGCGGCTTTCGGCGCGGCCTATGTCCGCCTTCTCCGCCAGGGCAAACCATGACGACGGCGGCACCCGCCTCCCGGCGCACGCGGCGCACGCGGCGCCTCCGGCCATCCCCTGGCCAGCGGCGTGCCCGGCTTCCTGCCGACGCCGCCCTGCTGCTGATCGGGGCATGTTTCCTGCTCCCGTTGCTGTGGCTGGTGTTTGCGTCCCTTGACGCCGGGGCGGGGCACCAGACGCGGGTGCCCGGCAAGGCGTCGCTGGACAACTTTGCCGCGGTGATGACGCCCGGCCTGCTGTTCCAGCCGCTGTGGAACAGCCTGGTTCTCTCCGCCGGAACGGCGGCGGTGAACCTACTGGTGGCAGTTCTGGCGGCGTACCCGCTGTCCCGGTACCGGTCCAGGTTTAACGGGCCGTTCCTTTACGCGGTCCTGTTCGGCACCTGCCTGCCCATCACCGCCATCATGGTGCCGGTGTACGGGCTCTTCGTCCAGCTTGAACTGCTGGATTCCATGCCGGCCACGATTTTCTTTATGGCCACCACCACACTTCCGATGGCCATCTGGATGACCAAGAACTTTATGGACGCCGTGCCTGTCTCCCTCGAGGAGGCGGCCTGGGTGGACGGCGCCTCGGCGATGGCCGCCCTGCGCACCATCGTCCTGCCCCTGATGCGCCAGGGGCTGGGCGTGGTCTTCATCTTCGTCTTCATCCAGGCGTGGGGAAACTTCTTTGTCCCGTTTGTCCTGTTGCTGTCCGAGGCGAGGCAGCCCGCGGCGGTTTCCATCTTCAGCTTCTTCGGACAGCACGGCGCAGTGGCCTACGGCCAGCTGGCCGCGTTCTCCATCCTCTATTCAGTTCCGGTCCTGGCCCTGTACGTCATCGTGGCGCGGGGCGCCGGCAGTTCCTTCGCGCTGTCAGGCGCCATGAAGGGCTGACCGTACCGGAGACTTGTCAGTCGATGTCCTCGACCACCACTCCGAAGGGGATGCTGTCGTCGAGGTGGGCCTGGTGGCCGGTGGGACCCACGTTGTAGGTGACCCGGACGCCGTGCAGCTGGTCCGCAGCAGACTGCTGCAGCACAGGCTTGACGGCGAGGACGAAGCTCTCGCTCTTGTCGGCAAGGAACTGCTTGTAACTGGCTGGAAGCTCACTCATTGCAACAGGATAGACCTGCAGTGCCGCCCATGGGGAGGGGTCCCCATTGCACGGGCTGCCGCGGTTGGCTTGGATAGGATGGCGGGCGGAGGGCAGCCAGCAGGCAATTGCCGTCCGAACCGGCCATCAGGGGGAACACCAGTGCTTCAGACCACTACATCCGCGCGAATCGAACCTGCGGAACTGGCCCGGGCGCAACAGGTGGTGGCCAACATCTCCCGCAGCTTCGACGCGAAGGTGGTGGGGCAGGTCCGGCTGCGGGAATCGCTGCTGGTGGGCCTCCTGACCGGGGGTCACATCCTGCTGGAGAGCGTCCCCGGCCTGGCCAAGACCACAGCCGCCCAGACGGTGGCTGAAGCTGTCAGCGCCGAGTTCCGTCGGATCCAGTGCACGCCGGACCTGCTGCCCAGCGACATCGTGGGCACCCAGATCTACGACGCCGCCAAGGGCACCTTCGTCACGCAGCTGGGGCCCGTCCACGCCAACATCGTCCTCCTCGACGAAATCAACCGCTCCAGCGCCAAAACCCAGAGCGCCATGCTGGAGGCCATGCAGGAGCGGCAAACGTCCATCGGCGGAGTGGAGTACAAGCTCCCGTCGCCGTTCCTGGTCCTCGCGACGCAGAACCCGATCGAGCAGGAAGGCACATACCAGCTGCCCGAAGCCCAAATGGACCGGTTCATGCTCAAGGACGTCCTCGACTACCCCTCACCGGCAGAAGAAGCGGAGATCATCCGCCGCATCGACGCCGGGATCTTCACCCCGGAGCAGATTCCGGCGGCCGCCGCATCACTGGACGCCGTGGTGGGCGTCCAGGAGCTGGTGAAGCGCATCTACATTGACCCGGCCATTATCAACTACATCGTGGGCCTGGTGTTCGTCACCCGGAACGCGGGGCAGTACATTGACCGGCGGCTGGCAGGCTTCATCGAATTCGGCGCCAGCCCCCGGGCCAGCATCGCCTTCAGCCAGGCAGCCCGGGCGGTGGCCCTCATCAACGGCCGGGACCACGTGATCCCGGAGGACGTGAAGTCGCTCGCGCACCGCGTGCTGCGGCACCGGCTGATCCTGAACTTCGAGGCCGTGGCCGAACAGGTGCCGGTGGAGACCGTCATCGATGCCATCGTGGCGTCCGTCCAGATACCCTGAGCCCGCAGTGACCAGCCTCCTCCAACGCGTCAAGTCGAAGATGTCCATCTTCGCCCACCGGAAAGCCCGAGGCATCCTCGACGGCGAGTACGGATCCGTGTTCCGCGGCCGCAGCCTCGACTTTGACGACCTCCGGGCGTACGTGCCGGGGGACGAGGTCCGGGACATCGACTGGAAGGCCTCCGCCCGCCACGGCTCCCCGCTCATCAAGCGGTACGTCGCGGTACGGCGGCAGACACTCATGCTGGTCGCCGATACCGGCCGCAACATGGCGGCCGAGTCCCGTGACGGCGAAACCAAGAAGGACATCGCCGTGATGGCCCTGGGCGTGATGGGCTATCTGGCACACCGGCACGGAGACGTGGTGGGACTGGTCTGCGGCGATGCCAATGGCTCCCGCACCCTCCCGGCGAAGGCAGGCGAGGCCCACCTGGAGCGGCTGCTGCAGGAGGTTGACTCCAGGACGGGCCTGGACAGCGGGACCAGCCGGCTTGAGGAGCAGCTCCACCATGTGGCACGCACCGTCAAGGGACGGAAGCTGCTTTTTGTGGTCACGGACGAACTCGCCGCAGAACCCGGCCTGGAGCAGCTGCTCCGCAGGCTGCGGGCGCAGCATGAGGTTCTCTGGCTCACCATCCGGGACGCCGAACTCTCCGGCGCCACCCACTCCCGGGATGCCTTCAGCGTCGCGGACTCCGCGCCGCTGCTGGGCGGGATCGCGGAGTCACCGGCAGTGGCAGCGGCATACGCAACAGCAGCGGCGGAACGGGACGCAGGCCGGCGTGCCATGCTGCGCAGGGTGGGGATCTCCGAGGGCCACGTGGCCAACAGCCACGACGTCATGACCGAACTCTTCGCCCTGCTGGAACGGCACCGGCGTGCAGGATAACGCGGGGTTCTACGGGCCGCTCCAGTACAGCCAGCTGTGGCTGTGGGCCGGCATAGGGCTGCTGGCCTTCGTCCTGGGCTGGTACCTCTTTGTTTTCCTCAGCACCCGTAAACGTCCTGTGCCGGCGGCACTCCCGCGGTTCACGCCGCCGTCGGACATCCAGAGCCTCAAGGAGGCGTACCTGCTGCGGATCGACGCCGTCGAGGCCGAATCCGCTGCCGGACGCATGACCACCCGGGCGTCCCACCAGGAGCTAAGCCTGCTGGTCCGGAAATTCGCCCGTGACGTCACCGGCGTTGATGCGCCCAGGATGACCCTGGCCGAGCTGGACAGCCACCCGCTGCCCGCCGCGGCCAACGCTGTGGGCAAGCTGTACCCCGGAGAGTTCGGCGCGGAACCGCTGCCGGCGTTGGCCCGGTCCGCCGAAACGGTGCGGCAGGCGGTGCGCTCATGGAACTGATGTATTGGTGGCTGCTCCCCGTCGCCGCGGCTTCGGCAGCCGGTGCCGGCTGGCTCGTGTTCCGGAGGGGCGCCCGGGGGAACGCACGACGACGGCCCGTGGCCAACGCGGACCGCCTCACCTCCCTGCCCGAGTACCAGGCCGCCGTCCGCCGGTACCGCCGCTGGCTCGCCGTCGCGGCGCTCGCCGCCGTGACCCTGTTGACCTCGGCGGCGATCGCTGCTGCCCGGCCCGTGGACCTGGCAACCATCCGGCCCGAGCAGCACAACCGGGATATCGTCCTGTGCCTGGACGCGTCCGGGTCCATGAGCAGCGCCGACGCCGCAGTAGTGGACGTCTTTTCCAAACTGGCCGCCGACTTCGATGGTGAGCGGATCGGGCTCACCATCTTCGACAGCAGCGCGGTCCAGGTTTTTCCCCTGACCGATGACTACAGCTATGTGCAGGAGCAGCTGAAAATGGCCAAGGATGCCTTCAACGGGGAACCCGGCAGTTCAGGCTTCCTGGACGGCACCTGGAACGGCCGCGGCTCCTCCCTGATCGGGGACGGTCTGGCCAGCTGCGTGGAGAGCTTCCCCGCCACGGACGGCACGCTGCAGGATGGCACAGCGGCGCAGGACAGGGCACCGCGCTCGCGGTCGGTGGTGCTGGCAACGGACAACTTCCTGTCCGGCGTTCCGATCTTCACCCTGGACCAGGCGGGAGCCCTGGCCCAGGAACGGGACGTCCGCGTCTACGCCCTGAACCCGGGCGACTTCGACTACGGCACCGCCGCCGGACAGCCGGGTGCCCTGCTCAGGGCCGCGGCCGAAGCCACCGGCGGCGCCTACTATCCGCTGGACAGCCCCGACGCCGTGGCGGGCATCGTCCGGGACGTCCAGGCAACAGAGGCAGCCGCCATCCAGGGCGCACCCCGTGCCGTGGTCACGGACCGGCCGGACGTTCCCCTGGCGGTGGCCTTGCTGTCGGGCCTGGTGCTGGCAGGCGCGACCTGGCGGCTGCGGCCATGACGCTGCAACCCGTCCTGCCGGTGTGGATCATGCTGCCGCTGGTCGTCGCCGTCGTGGGGTTCCTCGTTTGGCAGCTGATCACCGTCCGCCGGCGGAGCGCCGGCTTGGAGCCAGGGTTCCGCCGCGACTGGCTGCTGCGCGGCCTCCTGGTGCTGCTCGTCGTTGGGGCGGCGCTCCGGCCGGGAATCCCGGGTGGAAGCGCCCAGGCGGCGACGGCGGACATGAACGTTTTCTTCGTGGTGGACACCACCAGCAGCATCGCCGCCGAGGACTACGGGGACTCCCGGCCGCGGCTGGAGGGAGCACGCGCGGACATCATGGCCATCGCCGAAGAGCTGGCCGGTGCACGCTTTTCGCTGATCACCTTTGACACCAACACTGCCGTCCGCATGCCGCTGACCACTGACACATCGGCACTGGACACCCTGGTCACCGTGCTGGAACCCCAGGTGGCCGCCTACTCCAAGGGAAGCAGCGTCACCGTGGCGGCCAAGGTCCTGGACGAGCGGCTCCGGGCGGCACGGGAGACCCACCCGGAGCGGCCCCGGATCGTTTTCTATCTCGGAGACGGGGAACAGACCAGCGGAAAAGCCCCGGCACCGATGCGGATGGACGCGGGCCTGATCACCGGGGGAGCAGTGCTGGGCTACGGGACAGCCGAGGGGGGACGGATGAAGGAAAACACCGGGCCCGGGCCGGACGAAGACGCCGGCTACATCCCGGACCGCAGCGGCGGTGCCGGACGGGACGCCCTCTCCCTCATCGACGAAGACCAGCTCCGGACGATCGCCGACGACCTGGGCGTGCCTTACGTGCACCGCTCGGCCGGTGACGCGGCGGCGCCGATGCTGCAGGACGCCGACCCCGGCTCACTGCAGCGCGGGGAAGGGGACAGCAGCCTCGAAGGACGGACGGAACTGTATTGGATCCTGGCGGCCGGGGCGTTCGCGCTGGTCCTGAGGGAGGCGGTGCTCGTGCTGCGGCAATTGCGGGAACTCCGGCCGCTGAGTCATGCCGGGCCGGCAAGTCCGCGGTCCGGCCGCGACCGCCAACCCGCACAGGGAGCCTCGAAATGAATCCTTATCATTCACCGCAGCCGGCCCCATTACGCCGGCGACGGCGGCTCCTCCTGCTCTGGTCAGCGCTGCCCGTGCTGTTGGTCCTCTGCCTGTCCGCCAAGCTGCTCAGCCTCGGTGTCCTCGCGGGCCAGGCCGCTGCGGGTTTTGAAGTCCGGGACGCAGACGCGGTGGGCTCCGCCGCAGCGGGACTGGGTGCTCTCAACGTCATCGAACCGCACAAGGCACCTTTCGCTGAGGGCGACGCCCGGGTCCTGGCCGGCGACTTCGAGGCAGCGAGGGCGCACTTCGAGGAGGCCCTTGCACTCGCCGGACCGGACGATGAGTGCGTCATCCGCGTCAATCTTGTGCTTAGCATCGAACAGCTTGGTGATGCACGGATGGCGGCGAAGGACCCGACGGCGGCCGGGCAGCTATTCGCCGAAGGGCTGGCCGTGGTGGATAGGGCGCCCGAAGGCTGCCTGGCCGACTCCGGCCAGTCTGCGGCACCGGACGCTGCCCGGGACGCGGGCGAGAAGCTGGAACATGCCGAGGCCCGCCTCCGGCAGAAATCCGGGGACGCCAAGGCCGGCAATGACGAAGCGCATCAGCCCGAAGGCAACAATGCGGAGCCTCCAGCCGACTCCGACCCGCAGCGGCAGACCCGGCTCGAGCAGCTCAACGAGAGCGCGCGGAACTCCCAGCTGGAACGCAACAACGGGCAGGAACGCGACGAATACCTGCGGGATGGCGATTACAGCACGGGACCCGACAAGCCCTGGTAGCCGGCACGGCAGCGAACAAAATTCTGTGACGCCAAGAAATACAGCGTAAAGCTGCGTCTTAATTCGGTGGCGAACTTGAACGCTTCCGGCAGGGCTCCTAGAGTTCTAAACAAGTTACCGCGGTAACGTGTCAGCGATCCTCCGTCATGGAGGGTGTGGGTGCCCCCATGTGGGCCTGACATTTGCTCACGGACAACTTCATTCCAGGCGTAACAGTCGCGACTGCTTCCTAGTGGAGTTCCTTCCGTGTTCCCCAAACTCAATTCATTGACGGCAATACTGTCACAACAGCTGACGTAGGTTGCCGCCGATGGTTCAAAGCCAAGGACGCAAATGTCACCACCAAGCCTTATTGACCACCATCCGAACCTCACAGACGCCGCGCCGGTGGCGCTTTCCTATGAGCTCTTCCCGCCGCGTTCGCCGGCTGCTGCCGAGTCCCTGTGGAACACCATCCGTGAGCTCGAGACCACCGACCCCGACTACGTCGCCGTGACCTATGGTGCCAGCGGCTCCAACCGGGACACTGCCCTCGAACTCGTTCACCGGCTGGTCCAGGAAACCACGCTGCGGCCCCTGGCCCACCTGACCTGCGTCGGCAACACCCCGCAGGAACTGGCGGAGATCATCGGGGAACTGCTGGACACCGGCGTTCGAGGCATCCTGGCCCTGCGCGGTGACCAGCCCAAGGACGGCGCGCAGCCGGCCGCAGGTTCGCTGGCCTACGCGCAGGACCTGATCGACCTCATCCGCCGTGTGGAACAGCGGCGTTCAGCCCTGTTGTGCGCCGGGAAGATCGCCGTGGGTGTGGCGGCGTACCCCACGAAGCACCCGGAGTCGCCCAGCGAGGAACACGACATCGAGGTGCTGCTGGCCAAGCAGCGCTCCGGCGCGGACTTCGCCATCACGCAGGTCTTCTTCCACCCCGAGCAGTATGCAGACCTGGTCACCCGGGCCCGCCGCGCCGGGGTCACCATCCCGATCATCCCCGGCGTGATGCCGCTCACCAGCCTGCGCCGCGTCACACGGCTTGCGGAGCTCGCCGGCGTCGAGCCGGCCCCGGAACTCCTGGAACGCCTCGCCGCAGCCGACACCGACGCCGAACGGCTCCGGATCGGTGTCCGCGCCACGGTGGACCTCGCCAACGCCGCACTGGAAGCCGGCGCGCCCGGCATCCACCTCTACACCTTCAACGAACACCAGAGCGCGCTGGAAGTGCTGGACAAACTGGCACTTCCACGCCACTCACGCTCCGCCAGCCGCCGCAGCGCCATCGCCCGGCGCCAGCTGGCCAGCTGACCCCCGAACAAACCGCAAGACCACCGCCCAGCCCTCAAGGCGCCCTTTGGAGCGCCCTCAAAGGCACAGTTCCAACACCCGAAGGAATCTCCCATGACTGAACAGATCACCCCCTTCCCGTCCGCCTCGATCCTCGGCTACCCGCGCATCGGCCGCCGCCGCGAACTGAAGAAGGCCATTGAGGCCTACTGGGCCGGCAAAATCGACGCCGCCGCCCTTGACACCGCCGCCAAGGAGATCCAGCTGGGCACCGCCAAGCGCCTCCAGGGCCTGGGCCTGACCGAAGCCGCCGCCGTACCGGGCACCTTCTCCTACTACGATCAGGTCCTCGACGCCGCCGCCCACCTCGGTGCCGTGCCGGCCCGCTTCGGCAACCTGCTCAACGCCGAAGGCCAGCTCGACATCGACGGCTACTTCACCCTGGCCCGCGGCAACAAGGACGAGCAGCCGCTGGAAATGACCAAGTGGTTCGACACCAACTACCACTACCTCGTGCCGGAAATCGGCCCGGAGACCAACTTCGCGCTGACCTCCAACCGCATCGTTGAGGAATTCGAATACGCCCTCGCCAACGGTGTGGAAACGCGCCCGTACATCGTGGGTCCGGTCACCTTCCTGCTCCTGAGCAAGGCCTCCGACGACGCCCCCGCCGGCTTCAGCCCGCTGTCCCGCCTTGAGGACGTCCTGCCGGTCTACGCCGCCCTGCTGGAGAAGCTGGCCGCTGCCGGCGCCAGCTGGGTCCAGCTGGACGAGCCGGCACTGGTGGTTGACCAGGACACCTCCGCCGAGGAGATCCAGGCCGCCGTCGCCCGCAGCTACGAGGTCCTGTCCGCAGTTGCCGCCCGCCCGCAGCTGTTCGTCTCCACCCCGTACGGCGCGCTGAACGGCCAGCTCGGAACCCTCGCAGCCACCAACATCGACGCCCTGCACATCGACGTCTTCAAGGGCGCCGTCCCCTCCGCAGCAGCACTTGCCGCACTGGGCAACAAGACCCTGGTTGCCGGCGTCGTGGACGGCCACAACATCTGGCGCAACGACCTGCAGGCCTCTGCGGACAGGATCGCCGAGCTGAAGAAGTCCGTGGCCAAGCTGGCCATCAGCACCTCCACCTCCACCCAGCACGTCCCGCACGACGTCGAAGAAGAGGTACAGCTGTCCGAGCAGCTCCGCAGCTGGCTGGCCTTCGCCGACCAGAAGGCCGTTGAAGTTGTCACCCTGGCCGGTATCCTGACCGACGCCGCCGCCGTGCAGCCGGCCATTGATGAGGCCACCCGCATCATCGCCAACCGCGCCGCTGCAGAAGGCGTCCAGCGCGCCGACGTCCGGGCCCGCACCGCGGCCCTGACCCCGGCCGACTTCAACCGCTCCGAGTACTCGGTCCGCGAAGCCGCCCAGGAAGAGGCGCTGCACCTGCCGCCGCTGCCCACCACCACCATCGGCTCCTTCCCGCAGACCTCCGAAATCCGTTCGGCCCGTGCCCGCAACAACAAGGGCGACCTCACCAACGAGCAGTACGAGCAGCTCATGAAGGACGAGATCAAGCGCGTTGTGGAGCTGCAGGAAGAGCTCGGCTACGACGTCCTGGTGCACGGCGAGCCCGAGCGCAACGACATGGTCCAGTACTTCGCCGAGAACCTCGAAGGCTTCGACGTCACGGTCCACGGCTGGGTCCAGTCGTACGGCTCCCGCTGCACCCGTCCGTCCATCCTCTGGGGCGACGTCACCCGCAGCGCCCCCATCACCGTTGAGTGGGCCAAGTACGCACAGTCCCTGACCAACAAGCCGATGAAGGGCATGCTCACCGGCCCGGTCACCATCCTGGCCTGGTCCTTCGTCCGCGACGACCAGCCGCTGGGCGAGACCGCCAACCAGGTTGGCCTGGCACTGCGCGACGAGATCGCCGACCTCGAAGCCGCCGGCATCAAGGTCATCCAGGTGGACGAGCCGGCCCTCCGCGAGCTGCTTCCGCTGCGCAAGGCAGACCAGGCCGCTTACCTGGACTGGTCCGTGAACTCGTTCCGCCTCTCCACCGCCGGTGCTGCCGACGCCACCCAGATCCACACCCACCTGTGCTACTCCGAATTCGGCGCCATCATCGACGCCATCGACGGACTGGACGCCGACGTGACTTCCATCGAGGCCGCACGTTCACGCATGGAGGTTGTCCACGACCTCGAGTCCCACGGCTTCGGCCGCGGCGTGGGCCCGGGCGTTTACGACATCCACTCGCCGCGCGTCCCGGGCGAGCAGGAAGTCACCGAACTGCTCAGCACCGCTGTCAAGCACGTCCCGTCCCGCCAGCTCTGGGTCAACCCGGACTGCGGCCTGAAGACCCGAGGCTACGCCGAGACCGAAGAGTCCCTGCGCAACCTGGTCAAGGCCACCAAGACGGTCCGGGCCAGCCTGCTGCAGGCAGCCAAGTAGGGTTGCGACAAGCTCAACCACCAAGCTAACGACGGCGGCCCCTCACCTCGGTGAGGGGCCGCCGTCGGGCTTTAAGGAGAATCGGTGATCGAGCTTGTCGAGATCCAGGTTTCGACAGGCTCAACCACCGGTAGGGTCAGGATTCCCAGAGGATCTCGTCGTCAACCACGCCGTCCTCGTCGGCGGACACCACCAGGACCTCGTCAGTGAAGTGTGAGCCCAGGGTGAAATCAAGGACGAAGTAGCGCTCGGGCTGGCCGGGATAGATGCCGACGTGGCCGAGTTTCAGGGCCTTGAGGAACACCGCATTGGTCAGTTCGCTGCGGTCCTCGACGCCGAAGACCTTCTTGAGGTGTTCATCCTTCAGGGCGTTGCAGTGGAAGCGGAGATACTCCTGCGGGCTGGTGCCCTCCTGCTCCAGTTCTTCGGCGATCATGTCCCGGACCTCGTCAACGAGCTCGGGGAGGTAGCGGAGCCGGTAGTCCACCTTGTGCATGGCCGCTTCGTCAAAATGGTCATGCGCGTTGATGTTCAGGTCGAGTTCCAGAGTGGTACCACCAAGCTCATGTTTGGCGGCGATGTTGTGATCCTCGCCGTGGTTGAGCTCGATTTCTCCAAAGTGCTGGCTCGCTACCCTGTTCATATCTTCAACATAGACCCGTCAAGCGGTCCGTTCCAAGCATTCGGCTCTAATTGCCTGTTGTCCCCAGGCCTGCGAATGTTTCGGCCAGCAGGTCCACGAACAGCTGCACGCGTGCCGTTTTCTTCTCGTTGATCAGGAGAGCAAAAACGTTGCGGGCCAGCCTGATCTCCGGAACATCCAGCACCACCACCCCGGCCGGCCGGTGCCGCAGCGCGAGCTCAGGCACCAGGGCGGCGCCCAGTCCGCCGGCTGCCATCTCCAGGCTGGCGTGGAAATCGTCACTGTAGGCCACTACCCGCGGGTGCAGGTTGCAGCTCGCGAAGAGCCGCTCGATCACCATGGCGTCGGGGGTTCCGGGATGGTGCATGATCCATGGCATCTCGGACAAGTGGTCAGCGGCGACCTTGGCGTCGGAGCGGAACCCCCAGCCGGCAGGCAGCACAACGCGGAAGTTGTCGTCCCCGATCCACTGCCGGTTGATGGTGTGCGGCCAGGCCAGCCCGGACTGGCCCACCTGGAAGACCAGCGCCACGTCCAGCTCCCCGCCGGTGCGAAGGCCCTGGATGGTCTGGGACGGTTCGGCCACGGAGACCCGCAGATCGATTCCCAGGTTCTTCCACGCAGGGTTCCTAAGGATCCGGGGCAGGACGTAAGTGGCCAGGCTGGGAAAGATCCCCAGCCGCAGTTCCTGGCTGGCGCTGTCCTGCGTTTTCGAAGCGGCGGCCATCAGCGCCTCGATGTCCGTCAGCACCTTGGCGGCGTGCCGGGTCATCACCACGGCAGCTTCGGTGGGCACCACGCTGCGGGCCGAGCGCTCGAAAAGAACCACGCCCGTGTCACGTTCAAGGGCAGACATCTGCTGGGACACCGCCGATGCCGTGTAGCCCAGGCGTGCGGCGGCCGCTGCAAACGAGCCGAGCCGCGTCACTTCGAGGAGTGTCTTCAGGTGTACCGGATTTACCAACGCTGTCCTTCAGGTCAGGGCCGGGCGTCCCGAGGTGTGCGGGTCTGGGCGGCCCGCTTCATTCTGGCACACGAACGAACACCGTCGGTATGTCGCGCCGGTCCCCGCTCCGCAGGCCCTGGAGAATCGGGATCAGCAAAGATTCTTCGGAAGACACTCATCCGCAGGCCCAACGGTGACGAACTGCCCCTAGAAAGTTTGCAAAAAACGCAGAACGAGTCCGAGCAACAGGAGCAGATCAGTGTCAATCGCAGGGAACAACGCCGGGAGCGCCAGCCGCCGCGTAGCGGTCATTGGCAGCGGCGTGGCCGGACTCACGGCGGCCTATGTCCTCAACCGGCATGACAACGTCACACTCTTCGAAGCGGCTACCCGGCTGGGCGGCCACGCGCATACTCACAGCGTGCCCCAGCAGGACGGCCCTGCCCTGGGGATAGACACCGGCTTCATCGTCCATAACGAACGGACGTATCCCACGTTGCTGAGGCTGTTCGCCGAACTGGGCGTGGAAACGCAGGATTCCGAAATGAGCATGTCCGTCCGCTGTGACGGCTGCGGGCTGGAATTCGCCGGGGCGCGCGACGGTGCCCGCGGCATCATCGCCCGCCCGTCGAGCCTGCTGCGTGGACGCTACCTCCTTATGCTGGTCGAAGTCATGCGTTTCTACCGCCGGGCCAGGGCGCTCATCCAGGAGATGCCGGCGTCGTCCGCGGACCCCCAGGCCGCCGCCCCGGAACCGACCCTTGGCGAGTTCCTGGAACGGGAGCGCTTCAGCCCCTACTTCATCTCGCACTTCATGACCCCCGTGGTCAGCGCCGTCTGGTCCTGCGACCCCACCACAGCGCTGTCCTACCCGGCCCGGTACCTGTTTACCTTCCTGGGGCACCACGGCATGCTGGGCGTCAAAGGATCGCCCCAGTGGCGCACGGTCACAGGCGGTTCGGAGAGGTACGTCGAAAAGCTCGCCGCAACATTGCCGGACATCCGGCTTGGCACTCCGGTGACAGCTGTCCGCCGTCACGCCAACGGCGTGGAGGTCGCCACAGCGAACGGCGTGGAAAACTTCGACGCCGTGGTGATAGCCACGCACCCGGCACAGGCCCTCGGCTTCCTCGCTGACGCCACCCCGGACGAGAAGGCGGCGCTGGGCGGCATGCCCTACTCCGTCAACCACACTGTCTTCCACCGCGACCCGGCGGTCCTTCCCGCCGCGGCCAACGCCAAAGCGTCCTGGAACTACCGGCTCCCCGGTTGCGACGCCCGTCCGGACAAGGTCCTGGTCAGCTACGACCTCACCCGGCTCCAGCGGCTTGAACCTGCAGACGGCCGGCCCTACCTGGTCAGCCTGGGGGAGTCCGAACTCATCGCCGATGACCAGGTACTGGAACGGATGGTCTACGAGCATCCCCAGTACACCCCCGATTCGCTGCAGGCACAGCAGCGCATCGCCGCCCTCAGCGACCACCGCGTGGCGTTCGCCGGAGCCTACCTGGGCTGGGGTTTCCACGAGGACGGTGCACTGTCCGGCGTGCGCGCCGCCGCCAGCCTGGGCCGGACCTGGGCTGTGCCCGGGACGGCGGGGGAGCCCGAACTGCTGGCGGCTGCGGAGGGCGCATGACTTCCACTGCAGCCATCTACCGCACCTCGATCTCCCATGTGCGGCAGACCCCGTTGAAGAACGCCTTCACGTACCGCAGCTACAGCTGGTTCGTTGACGTCGACCGGCTGCCGCGCCTGCCGCTGCTGATGCGGCCGCTGGCGGTGTTCCGTGCCGGCGACCACCTGGGCGACCCGGAGGCAACCATCCGCGCCAATGTTGAGCGGTTCCTGCGGACCCGGGGAATGGAGCCCGACGGCGGGGCCATCCGGATGCTGACCAGCGCCCGGGTGTTCGGTCACGTCTTCAACCCCCTCACGCTCTTCTGGTGCTACCGGCAGTCCGGGGACCTGCAGTGCGTCATCGCCGAAGTCCACAACACCTACGGCGAACGTCACTGCTACGTTCTGGAGACCGATCCCTCAGGCCGGGCCAGCGTGCCCAAGGCCTTCTACGTTTCACCTTTCAACGACCTTGACGGGCAGTACCGGATGAAGCTGCCCGCACCGGGCGACCGGCTGGCCGTCTCGATCGTGCTGGAGCGGGACGGACACCGGCCGTTCATCGCCACCATGGATGGTGAACGGCATCCGGCCACCATCAAAAACATCCTCGCAGCGGCACTGGCCGTCCCGGCCGCGCCGCTGCTGGTATCCGCCCTGATCAGAATCCAGGGCGTTAAACTCTGGGCAAAACGCCTGCCCGTCGTCAAAAAGCCACATCACCCCTCACAGGAGGCAGTTCAATGACAATGACCGATGAGAACGGAACAGCTGCAGCCGCGGAGGTTGCCACTGCGAAGCCAGCCACCCGGCACCCGGTGACGGACTGGAACGGAGCCGGGGTACCGGCAGCCCCGGCCACCATCGATCCTGACGTCTGGCCCGGTGTTGCCCAGCCGCCGTCGGGCACCAAGGCGCTGGTGGCGGGCAAGGCCGCGGGACAGCTGTTCAAGGCGGCTGTCCGCCGGCTGCCACTGCGGGTGTCCTACCCGGACGGTTCGGTCCTTGGCACCGGCGGCCCGGAAGCTCCCGTCATGACCATGGCCAGGCCCGAAGCGTTCGAGGCGCGGATCGGGGATAACGGCCTGATCGGCCTGGGCGAGTCGTTTATGGCCGGGGACTGGGAGGCCTCTGACCTTGCGGGTGTGCTTGAGGTCTTCGCGGCATCCGTGGACACGCTGATCCCCACGCCTTTGCAGAAGCTCCGGACCCTCTACCTGCCACGGACGCCGCGGCAGGAGCGCAACGACGAGCAGAACACCCGCAGCAACATCTCGCGGCACTACGACCTCTCCAACGAGCTGTTCTCGAACTTCCTGGACACCACCATGAGCTACTCGTCGGCGCTGTTCCCCGCGGACGCCGGAGCCCTGACCTCCGTGCCATGGGAAGCACTGGCGGAGGCCCAGCAGGCCAAGATCGACCGGCTGCTGGACAAGGCCGGCGTGACCGACGGAACCCGTGTGCTGGAAATCGGCACGGGCTGGGGCGAGTTGGCGCTGCGGGCTGCGGCGCGCGGCGCCACCGTGTACAGCGTCACCCTCTCCAGCGAGCAGCAGGCGCTGGCCCAGGAGCGGATCGCCGCCGCAGGCTACGCGGACCGGGTGACGGTGGCCCTGCAGGACTACCGGGCCGTGGAGGGCGAGTTCGACGCCGTTGTGTCCGTTGAGATGGTCGAGGCCGTGGGCTATGAGTACTGGCCGATCTACTTCCAGACGATTGACCGTGTCCTTGCACCCGGCGGAAAGGTGGCCATCCAGGCCATCACCATGCCGCACGGGCGCATGCTCGCCACCCGCAATGCGTACACCTGGGTCCACAAGTACATCTTCCCTGGTGGGTTCCTGCCGTCGGTACGCGCCATCGAGGGCGTGACGCAGCAGCACACCACGCTCCGTGTCCGGGAACGCATGGGCATGGGCGATCACTACGCGGCGACCCTGCGGCTCTGGGAGGAGCGGTTTTTGGCCCGATCGCCTGAAGTGGGCGAACTGGGCTTCGACTCCGTGTTCCAGCGCATGTGGCTCTTCTACCTCTGCTACTCGCGGGCAGGTTTCCAGTCGGGCTACCTGGACGTGCAGCAGATTGTGCTGGACCGCCGGGAGGCACAGCTGTAATTTCCGGTATTCACGCGACCCTGCCCAAATGTCCGTGGGCTTGGTCACCTTAAGGGGTTCCGAAGATCACTTCGGGGCCCCTTTTTGTGTGCCGGACACAACATGTAGGGGGCCCGGCGCCAGGCGCGACACGCCGTCCACGGAGCGACACGCTGACGGTTAATTGTGGCTAAGTACTCCACAGGGTGTGGATTTCGTCCCCGAAATCAGCGGATTTCCGGACATTTTGCGGGGGCCTGCCTGTGGATTAAAAGTGCATTAAATGACATACTTGTAATACATCATCTTGGGGTTCCAGGGAGCCCTCTGCACTACATGTAGTATCTACATACAGCTTGAGCGGGACACCAGCGCAGGACATCAAACTGTAGACGGGCCGCGGAAGCGGCATGCAGGCCAGGGCAGTAACGGACATGGATTCCAGTTCGGAACGGCCCGCCTAAGAAGAGCGATATTTCGACAAAGGGGACAGGGACCATGACCGTTACGGTTTACACAAAGCCGGCTTGTGTTCAGTGCAACGCAACGTACCGTGCACTGGATAAGAAGGGCATCACCTACCAGAGCGTGGACATCTCCCAGGACGCCGAGGCCCTCGAGCGCCTGAAGGCACTGGGCTACATGCAGGCTCCCGTTGTGGTCACCGACCAGGACCACTGGTCAGGATTCCGCCCGGACAAGATCGAGGAACTGGCACTCTCCGCTGTTTCCTCCGTGGCCTAGGGCCTCATTTTTCCTGCCGTCAGGCAACCTTCGATGCAGCTGAGGTGACTCCCGTGGCACTGGCAACAGCCGGGGCTTCCTTCACAGCGACTGGTGAAACCGACAATCCCGTTGACGCGGCTCAGCGCGCCGGCCGGGATGGCGCCGGTGAGGCTCAGGCAGTTCCGCCGGAGCCGGTCACCACGCAGAGCCAGCTGATCTATTTTTCCTCCACCTCCGAGAACACCAGCCGCTTCGTTGCGAAGCTCGGCCGCGAGCTGGCCCGGATCCCGCTTTACCCGAAGGACGCACCCCTTCTCGCCACCAGGCCGTTTGTGCTGGTGCTGCCGACGTACGGCGGCACCGGCGGCGAAGGATCGGTGCCCAAACAGGTCATCCGCTTTCTGAACAACCCGCAGAACAGGAAACTGATCCGCGGCGTCATCGGTGCAGGCAACACAAACTTCGGGGACAACTACTGCATGGCCGCGGACATCATCTCCGCCAAATGCAAGGTCCCCAGGCTTTACCGCTTCGAACTTATGGGCACGCCAGACGACGTTGCCCGCGTCAACAATGGATTGGACACGTTTTGGACACGACTGTCGCAGATACAGAAGTAACCAGGGCCGAAGGCCAGGGCACCGCCGTCGCTGAAAAGCGGAGTGCCGCCGTCGAAAAGCCCGAGATGCCGGCCGCCTACAAGGGCCTGGGCTACCACGAGCTCAATGCGATGCTGAACCTGTACGGCCCCAACGGAGAGATCCAGTTCGAGGCTGACCGCGAGGCTGCGCACCAGTACTTCCTGCAGCATGTGAACAACAACACCGTGTTCTTCCACGACCTGGAAGAGAAGCTCGACTACCTGGTGAAGAACCAGTACTACGAGCGCGAAACCCTCGACCAGTACACGATGAACTTCATCCGCGAGCTCTTCAACCGCGCGTACAAAAAGAAGTTCCGCTTCGAGACGTTCCTGGGCGCGTTCAAGTTCTACACGTCCTACACGCTGAAGACCTTCGACGGCAAGCGTTTCCTGGAGCGCTACGAGGACCGCGTCTGCATGGTTGCGCTGCACCTGGCCCGCGGCGACGAGCAGCTCGCCCTGCAGATGGTGGACGAGATCATCGAAGGCCGCTTCCAGCCGGCCACCCCCACGTTCCTGAACGCCGGCAAGCGCCAGCGCGGCGAACTGGTCTCCTGCTTCCTGCTCCGCATCGAAGACAACATGGAGTCGATCGGCCGTTCCATCAACTCCGCACTGCAGCTGTCCAAGCGCGGCGGCGGCGTGGCGTTCGCGCTGACCAACATCCGCGAAGTCGGCGCCCCGATCAAGCAGATCGAGAACCAGTCCTCCGGCGTCATCCCCGTGATGAAGCTCCTCGAGGACAGCTTCTCCTACGCCAACCAGCTCGGTGCCCGCCAGGGTGCCGGCGCGGTGTACCTGCACGCACACCACCCGGACATCTACCGCTTCCTGGACACCAAGCGCGAGAACGCGGACGAGAAAATCCGCATCAAGACCCTCTCGCTGGGTGTTGTCATCCCGGACATCACGTTCGAGCTGGCCAAGAAGGACGAGGACATGTACCTGTTCTCGCCGTACGACGTCGAACGCGTCTACGGCATGCCGTTCTCCGACGTCTCGGTCACCGAGAAGTACTACGAGATGGTGGACGATTCCCGGATCAAGAAGACCAAGATCAAGGCGCGCGAGTTCTTCCAGACCCTCGCCGAGATCCAGTTCGAATCCGGCTACCCGTACATCATGTTCGAGGACACCGTGAACCGGGCCAACCCGATCGACGGCAAGATCATCATGTCCAACCTGTGCTCCGAAATCCTCCAGGTTTCCCAGCCCACCACGTACCACGATGACCTGTCCTACGACGAGACCGGCAAGGACATTTCCTGCAACCTGGGCTCGCTGAACATCGCCAAGACCATGGACAGCCCGGACTTCGGCCTGACCATTGAGACGGCCATCCGCTCGCTCTCGGCGGTGTCGGACATGTCCAACATCACCTCGGTGCCGTCCATCGCCCGCGGCAACGACCAGAGCCACGCCATCGGCCTGGGCCAGATGAACCTGCACGGGTACCTGGCCCGCGAGCGGGTCCACTACGGCTCCGAAGAGGGCCTGGACTTCACCAACATCTACTTCTACTCGGTGGTGTTCCACGCGGTCCGCGCCTCCAACCTGCTGGCCATCCAGACCGGCCAGACCTTCGGCGGCTTCGAGAAGTCCAAGTACGCCTCGGGCGAGTTCTTCGACAAGTACACGGAGCAGGAATGGGTGCCGCAGACCGAGAAGGTTGCGGAGCTGTTCAAGAACATCCACATCCCCACGCAGGATGACTGGCGCGAGCTGAAGGCTTCCGTCATGGAGCACGGCATCTACAACCAGAACCTGCAGGCCGTCCCGCCGACGGGCTCGATCTCGTACATCAACAACTCCACCTCCTCGATCCACCCGGTGGCGTCCAAGATCGAGATCCGCAAGGAAGGCAAGCTGGGCCGCGTGTACTACCCGGCTCCGTACCTGACCAACGACAACCTGGAGTACTACCAGGATGCGTACGAGCTCGGTTACGAGAAGGTCATCGACACCTACGCCGCTGCAACCCAGCACGTGGACCAGGGCCTGTCCCTGACGCTGTTCTTCAAGGACACCGCCACCACGCGCGACATCAACCGGGCCCAGATCTACGCCTGGAAGAAGGGCATCAAGACCATCTACTACATCCGTCTCCGCCAGCTCGCGCTGGAAGGGACTGAGGTGGACGGCTGCGTCAGCTGCATGCTTTAATCTTCAACTAAATCTGGACAGTACGACGGCGGGCGCCCGCCCGCCGTCGTACGCTTAACTTCAAAGAACAACCCAACTTTTAGGGGATGACATGACCGAGAAGGTCAAGCTGCTTAGCCACGTCGAAGCGATCAACTGGAACCGCATCCAGGACGATAAGGACGTAGACGTCTGGAACCGTCTGGTCAACAACTTCTGGCTGCCCGAGAAGATCCCGCTCTCCAACGACGTGCAGTCGTGGGCCACGCTGACTCCGGACGAGCAGCAGCTCACCATGCGAGTGTTCACAGGCTTGACCCTGCTGGACACCATCCAGGGCACCGTTGGCGCCGTATCGCTGATCCCGGACGCGCTCACCCCGCACGAGGAAGCCGTTTACACGAACATCGCGTTCATGGAGTCCGTGCATGCCAAGAGCTACTCCTCGATCTTCTCAACGCTGGCCTCCACCAAGGAGATCGACGAGGCATTCCGCTGGTCCACCGAGAATCAGAACCTTCAGAAGAAGGCCCAGATTGTTATGGACTACTACCAGGGCGACGACCCCCTCAAGCGCAAGGTGGCCTCCACGCTGCTGGAGTCCTTCCTGTTCTACTCGGGCTTCTACCTGCCCATGTACTGGTCCTCACGGGCCAAGCTGACGAACACGGCCGACCTGATCCGCCTGATCATCCGCGACGAGGCCGTCCACGGCTACTACATCGGCTACAAGTTCCAGAAGGGCCTTGAGGGTCTCTCCGAGGAGCGCAAGCAGGAGATTAAGGACTACACGTTCGAGCTGCTGTTCGAGCTCTACGAGAACGAAGTCCAGTACACGCACGACCTCTACGATTCCGTTGGCCTGGCCGAGGACGTCAAGAAGTTCCTGCACTACAACGCCAACAAGGCGCTGATGAACCTGGGCTACGAGGCAATGTTCCCGGCTTCCGTCACCGACGTGAACCCGGCCATCCTCTCGGCACTGTCACCGAACGCTGACGAGAACCATGACTTCTTCTCTGGGTCAGGTTCCTCGTACGTGATCGGCAAGGCCGTTAACACTGAGGATGAGGACTGGGACTTCTAGACGTCGTCGTCGGCCCCGGCGCCCCCTGAGACTGTGGCTTCGCCGCATCCTTAACTCAACAGCCCCGTACGTAGTTTGTACGGGGCTGTTGCCGCATCATTCTGGCGTTGCCGGACGGAATAAGTGAGGTTGGAATCAGCCTTAGAACAGCGGCCAGGGCACCGCGGGCATCTCACCACTCGGAGCCGGAAACTGCCTTGCCGACCGCAACCGTGTGCAGCGTGCAGTGAGCGAAGCGATTTCGTCGGCGCTGAGCAGGTCCGCCAGGTTTCGGCCCAGCCCACCGTGCAGTCCTTCGATGACACGATCGATGCCGGCAAGTTCCTCGACGGTCAGAGCGTCTCCCAGCCACCCCCACAGCACCGTGCGCAGCTTGTGGTCACGGTGAAAGGTAAGCCCGTGGTCCACACCGTGCCGGTGTCCGTCCGTGATGGCAAGGATGTGATCGCCTTTACGGTCGGCGTTGTTCACGACGACGTCGAACACCGCCATGCGTCTGAGCGCCGGAGAGTCCTCGTGTATGAGGGCGACCATCCGTCCGTTCTCATCCTGACCCTCGAGGACATGTTTCCAGCCGGTCTCCGGTACGTCGTCCGACGCAACGAGGTCCACCGCGTTCTGGTCGGGGTCTGTCTCCTGCCACAGCTGCACCATCCCATCGCCGAACGGACCATCGCGCAGCCAGGTGCGCGGCACCACATTCCAGCCGAGGACCTCCGAAACCAGGTAGGCGGCAACCTCCCGGTGGGCAAGGCAGCCGTCGGGAAAATCCCACAGCGGTTTCTCCCCGGCTATCGGCTTATAGACGACTGCAGTGTCCCCGATGCTGCCCAGGAAGGTGGCGTTCGACGCCGTTGCAATGCGCCCAGTGAGCGTCAGCTCGGCCGTAAACAGGTCGGACGCCGGCATCAGACCCCGGGCACGGTGCAGACGTGCCCGTCGGCGTCCACGGGGTAACCGCAGAGCGGGCACGCGGGACGCCCGGCGCCCACTACCTCACGCGTGCGCTTAGCGAACGCGCGGGCGGTGCCAACCGGCATCCGCACCAGCAGCATTTCGGTCACGTCAGCGCCGTCCTCCGCCAGTGATTCGACGTCATCAGCATCGACTTCGGTGATTGGGTATGCCTCTATGACCACCTGCGCGGTCGTCGGGTCCCAACCTAAGGTCATGGCCCCGGTTCGAAATTGCTCCGTGACCGCCTCGAGCTGGTCATTGTCGACGAGTTCGATGGGAGTTCCTGTGGGAACACTGAAGGGGTTGCCTTCGACGGTGATGAGCTGATCGAGGATTTCGTCAATCTTCTCGGCGAGCTGAGCCGACTGCTGCTTCTCCAGTGCGATGCTCACGATTTGCTTACCTGCGCGAACCTGCAGGTAGAACGTGCGCGACCCCGGAACGCCGATGGTGCCGATGACGACCCGGTCAGGCCAGGCAAACTCATGAACAAGTGTGGGCATGTCAGTATTTTAGGCACATGAGGTTTACTGCGCCTTCTGCCCTGCGCCGCCGCCGACCTGCGCATCGCCGGAGTTGATGCCCTTCGACAGCCAGGACAGATCGCCCGCGTCGGTGTTCGTCGCATAGACGGTCGGCCGAACAGCACCATAGTGGACGATCGAAACGGAGGCAGGGCCAACGTTGATGCGCTGAAACAGATCGAGGTGCATACCGAGCGCGTCGGCGAGGATTGATTTGATGATGTCGCCGTGAGTCACTGCCACCCACACCGCTCCCGGCCCGTCCTCGGCTTCGAACGCTGCATCGTAGCGCCTGATTGCCGCTACCGACCGAGCCTGCATCGCCGCCATGGATTCACCGCCGGGGAAAACGACTGTGGAAGGCTGCGACTGCACAGCAGCCCACAGGTCTTCGGTGGCGAGCTCATTGAGCATGCGGCCCTGCCACTGGCCGTAATCGCACTCGGTGAGATCTGGTTCGGTCGGCGCAAAAGGATTACCAGCCTGGCGATCGAGAATGAGCCGGGCGGTTTCCTGACAGCGCTCGAGGGGGCTCGATACCACCCCAGCCAGGTGCACGACCGCGAGCCGGTTCCCGGTCAAAGCTGCCTGCTCGCGCCCGAGCTGGTCCAAACTGACGCCCGCCGCCCGACCCGCCAGCAGCCCGGCGGCATTGGCCGTGGTGCGGCCATGCCGCACGAGGATAACTGTTGCCATCCACCCAGCCTAACCAGCATCCTTCGCTGAACCCTGGCGACAGCACGGTTGATGCCCGGTCGACGGCTACCGGTGTAGGTGCTCTTGCCAGTCAGCCGGTACCTTTTCTGCCGGCGCAGGTGCCGGCTGCTCCGGTGGTCTGGACTGAGGATCCGGAAGCCGCGGGCCGCGGAAAAACTTCTTCGTGGTGTGCTCGTAGAACCAGTCCTCCCCAGGTTCAAAGGACCTCACGACGGGGTGACCAACGGTGCGCGCGTGGGCACTGGCATGCTGTGAGGGTGATGAATCGCAGCATCCGATGTGTCCGCATTGGGCGCAGCGGCGAAGATGTAGCCACCATCCCGGGCCGTCACCGCTGAGGCACTCCACACACCCTGTTCCACTCGGTGTGGCGGCGAGGCTGATTCCCGGAACAGGGCGATCCTCCATGGGGTCCTCCCTTTCCATCGCTCCGGTTCCGCTCAAGTCATCCCGCGTGCCCGCCGTCGGGAGCCATTCTGGCAGAATCTCCGTGCCCTTGTCCCCGATGTCCCAGCGCGAGTATTGTGAGCGCCACCGAACCATTGAACCGGAAAGACGGCGGCCATGGATCACTCGGTCCCGATCCTGCTGATTGCTACCACAGACCCGACCTCTCGGCGCATTCTTGGAGATGAGTTGCGTCGACGCTACGGTGCCGACTACGAGGTGGTGGCCTGCGCCGACCACGCCCACGGGCGGGCGGTGCTTGAGGGGCTCCGGCGCTGGAACCGCCAGGTCGCCCTCATACTCGGGTGCTACGGACCGGATGACCGCGGTGGACTCGATTTCCCGCGGCGTGCCTATGGCTTTCACCCGGCAGCCAAGCGTGGTGTTGTGGTGACCTGGGGTGACTTTGCCAGCGCCCCCACTGTATTCCGGGCGATCGCACGGGGGTACGCCGAACTGGTGATCATACGTCCCGAACGATTGCGCGATGAAGAATTCCATGGGGCGATTACCGATGCCCTCGATGACTGGCATCTGGCCCAGGGGGTCGGGTTCGAGGCGGTCCGGCTGATCGGGGAGGTAGGCGACGAAAGGACTCACGCATTGCGCGACTCCTTGAGCCGGAACCACATCCCGGTGGGCTTCCACCCTGTCGGGTCCGATACGGCAGAACGGACGCTGGAGAGCTTGGGTCTTCGCAACCCCGTGCTGCCGGTCATGGTGCTGGAGTTCACCGCTCCACCAGTTGTCCTCGAGAACCCCAGTGACCTGGAGATCGCCGAAGCGATGGGGGTGACGCGACCGCCGCCGGCGGACAAGATCTTCGATGTGGCGGTCGTGGGAGCCGGTCCGTCCGGTCTCGCGACCGCCGTGTACGCCTCCTCCGAGGGCCTCTCCACCATGGTGGTGGAAGGAGAGGCTGTGGGCGGCCAGGCAGGCACCAGCTCGTTGATCCGCAACTACCCCGGTTTCTCCCGCGGTGTGAGCGGCGCCCACCTGGCCTACCGCTCATTTCACCAGGCCTGGACCTTGGGCACGGACTTCCTGTTCCTCAGAAAGGTGGAGGGGCTCGGCACGGACGGAGCCTTGTACACCGTGTCGATTTCCGATGGCAGTGTCGTGCGGTGCCGCGCAGTGGTGGTGGCCACCGGCGTTGACTACCGTCGCCTCGGCATAACTCCGCTAGAGGATCTGGTCGGCAGAGGTGTCTTCTATGGAGCCACTGTCTCCGAGGCGCCGGCGATGGCCGGAAAGCACGTCTGTGTGGTGGGCGGCGGCAACTCGGCCGGACAGGCGGTCCTGCACCTTGCGAAGTACGCGAAGAACGTGACGCTGCTGGTGCGCGGTCCCACCCTGGCGGTCACTATGTCGGAGTACCTGATCTCCCAACTCGAGGCGACCCGAAACGTTGCGATCCGATATAGCACGGTGCTCGTGGGGGCTCGCGACCGGGACGGATTCCTTGCCGCCGTCGAAGTCGCCGCATCCGGAGCAGCCGACGCAACCCCGAGCGAGGAAATCGAAGCGGGCGGCCTGTTCGTGCTGATCGGTTCGGTGCCGCGGACTTCCTGGCTGCCCGACACTGTAGAGCGTGACCCGGCCGGTTTTCTGCGCACAGGCGCCAGCCGGGATGTCAGTGACGCCGGGTCCGTCAGGCCGGACAGGGCACCATTGGCGCTCGAAACCAGCATGCCCGGCATTTTCGCGATCGGCGATGTGCGGGCCGGTTCGATCAAAAGAGTGGCTACCGCAGTCGGGGACGGCGCCACCGTGGTCTCGATGCTTCACACCTACCTGGCCGAGAACCCCCTGGCTGCCTCGCCCCCTGCCCGCGGTGACGAAGGCGCACCCGAGGAACTGACCGGTGATGTCCGCTTCGACTGAGGTCACACCATTGATTCCGCCGATGCGGTGGCTGCTCTACGTCGCTGCATTCCTTGTGTTTCTTGCCGGGCTCGTGCTGTTCGTTTTTCCGCTCCGGACTGATGAATTCTTCGCGTGGACAGTCAATCCGCCCATGACCGCGGTCTTCCTCGGGGCGGCATATTGGTCGGCCGCCGGCCTGGAGGTGACGGGCGCACGCTCAGCGAGTTGGGATTCAGCGAGGCTGGCAGTCTGGCCCGTGTTCATCTTCACCACGTTGACCCTCGGAGTCACCCTCCTTCATCTCGGCCGCTTCCACCTGTCGTCAGACACCGCCCCCACTGCCCAAATAGCCACCTGGGCGTGGCTGGCAATCTATGCCATCGTGCCCGTGGCGATGCTCGTCATCAGCTGGATGCAGATCCGGTCCCGGCGTCCTGCCCCAAAGTCCGTCACGGCGGGACGGCCAGTGCTGCCCCCTGCGCTCCGGCTGCTCCTCGTGGGAATCGCCGCGATACTGCTGTCGCGATACTGCTGTTATATGGCGTGGCGCTCCTGGCAGTACCCATTCCTGCCGCGAAGTGGTGGCCGTGGCCGCTGTCCGAGCTCACAGCGAGGGCGATCGGAGCGTGGCTGGTCGGTCTTGGGTGGGCTGCCGCGCAGGGCCAATCGAGCTTCGACCTCCGCACTGTCCGCCCCGTGGCCCTAACCTCCGTTGCCTTTGTCATTCTGCAGGCGCTTGCCCTGCTGCGGTATGGCAACGCCCTGACCTGGCCGAGCGCACCGGCAATCGGCTTCGTCACCGTACTGCTTGCCATTGGAGTGGCCGGCGGATGGGCACTCGCACTATCCCGTTCGCCAGCAGCCCGGCCTGAAATCACGTGAGGGACCTTCCCGCATAGGCTTGATTCTCCGGACTGGTCGGGCTCCGACCGCCCAGCGCCAAGCACCGAGAGCCTTCTGGGTGAGGTCGATGTGGTGGTACCAGGCAATAGTGAAAGCGCCGCTTTCACAATTGCCTGCACGTGGCGACCAGTCTCTTGACAGCCCTTCGATCACGGGCTCTTATCGAGTATCTACGTGAATAGGAGAGGGAGTGGTGGCCATGCCTGCCATCCAAGCTACCCCGGGGAACCAGGCCCGCCTGCGGACGGGAGCTGCACTCATGGCGCTCGCCGGGCTTGCCTTCGTTGCGTACGCCGCAGTCTTCCTGGTGCTCAACTTCACGGGAGCCTTCCTCGAGCTGGGTATCGGCCCCGATCAAGTGGACAAGGGAATGGCGGAGGTCGAGGCGTTCAGTCCTCAGCTGCATCACTACATCAGCCATCTGCACATCGCGCTCAGCGGCTTCATCGCTGCGACCGGGCTGGCCATCGCATGCCTGTCCTGGTATGGGGTGCGCCGAGGAGAACGTTGGGCCTTCGCCACAGCCGTTGTGGTCCTCACTGTCGGACTCGCAGTGGCCGTCCCCGCACATTACCCGTGGGGTCTTGCCACGCTTGGGCACCTCGGCCCGGTCTACCTCGCAGTCGTGATTTTCCTGGCTGGGGTAGTGGTGGCCTACAGCGGAATGCGCAGCCCTGCGATGAAAGACGACGACTGAGATTCCGAGCTATGCCGCTGGCGGTTCATGATCGGCGGCCTGTTCCTCAAGCATCGCGCAGCGTTCGACAAGTATTCCGGAAGGATTCAGCGCAAGCCAGGATTACCATCGTCAAACGAACGCATTCAGATCTAGACTCTGGTCCATGCCCCACCAAATGGACCTGCCATGACCGCCGACCCTGCACAAATGCTCCTGGACGGTCGGGTACCCGCCCAGGCTGTGATCGAGGAACTGTTGGCGCGCCAGAGCTTCGTGCGGCCCCGAACCTGGATCCAACGGGTCTTCGGCGTCAGCCCGATCGGACCGGACAGCTGGCCCTGGTACAAAGGAGCTTTGGGTGAAATCGCCGTCGGCCGGATCCTTGAGGGGCTGGGCCCCGAGTGGCTGGTGCTGCATGCCATTCCCGTGGGAAAGGGCGATACGGACATCGACCACCTGCTGGTCGGCCCGGCCGGGGTCTTTACGCTCAACACGAAGAACCACTCCGGCCAATCCGTGTGGGTGGCCGGCCGGACTCTCATGGTGGCTGGAAAGAAGACGCGACACCTCTACAACGCTGCCTATGAAGCAGCAAGGGCGTCAAAGCTACTCAGCGCAGCAGTGGGATCCGCCGTGAACGTCACCGGCATGGTGGTGGTCGTGGATCCCAAGGGCATGACGATCAGGTCGCAGCCCGATCAGGTTGTAGTGCTCAGGGAGGTGCAGCTCCTTGGCTGGCTCAAACGCTGTAGGCGTGTGCTGGGACCGGCTGAGGTGGGCCAAATCGCCGCGGCGGCTACGCTGGCGCGGACCTGGCATCGGAATCCGGTCGCGCCGGGCAACGGGGATACGCTCCAGGTCCACTTCAACGCCCTGCGGCTGCTCGTGGAGCAGGCACGACGGCGGCGGGCAGCTTGGGTGCTGGGCGTGCCGGCAGCGGGGTTCCTGATGCTGGCTAACGGGGCCCAGACGCTGGCAGCTATTGCGCTGTCGCTCAGCGGGCGGTAAATAGCTGTGGAGAGCCAGACCTAGATGGGTTCCTTGGCCAGCGCCTTGGTCTTGGCCGGGGTTTCACGGCCGAGCCGCTGATCGAGCGTGACCCGCAACCTGGCTGCTGCCACCTGGACTCGATGCTCGGCCGGGGTGGGTTTCTTATTGGCCGGCGTTGCGGGCGTGGTCCGGGGAGTATGGACGAATCGGTGTTCAGATGACGCTGCGCTCATGGTCCAACCTCCTTGGATTTGTCCTCATCGGTCGTTCCATTGTCGCCCAAGTGTTCATCGGAGTCCACGGGCGCGATCTCCTCGCCGGAGTCGTCCTCCTGCTCGCTTTCGTAGCCGTTCTCATCACCTGAGACGTTTTTCCAGGCAATGTCGAACAACTCAAGCTCCTCTTCCCGGGCCAGTTCGCTGCGAGCCAGAACATCCAAGGTTGCCAGCCCCAAGGCCTTTGTTCCTTCGTCCTCGTCCAATGCCCGGTCCAGCGCCCACTGGGTCCGCCTCCACCATTCGGCCCGGCTGTCCGCTTCAGTTTTCTGCCTGAGGGCCTGGGCGTCCGCTTCCCTTTTCTGCTCCAGCGCAGTCTTGTCGGCCGCCGTGCGCTGCTTGAGGGTGCGCCAGTTGATGTAGAAGGCCAGGAGGGCCGCGGTGAGTACGGCCAATGGTCCTAGCCCGGCGAGGATTACCCACCAGTCGGCCGGCCCCGAATGGACTATGACGTCAAGGGGGCTGGGTGATGGGGCAGGAGTCACTCGACCAGCATAAACGGCGGCAAGGACGTCAGCGATACGGCCCCTCAGGCGGAAAGTGTGCGATCAGGGCATCGGTGCGGGTGGGAGGTTCTTGGCGGCTGGCCCTTGGATAACGGTGCCGTCGGTGGTGAACCGGGAGCCGTGGCAGGGGCAGTCCCAAGTGCCCTCGGCGGTGTTGAAACCGACGGTGCAGCCCAGATGGGTACAGGTGGCGGATACAGCGTGAACGTGCCCGTCTTCGTCTTTGTAGACGGCGGTGCTCCCGCCGTTAGCTTTGATTACCGTCCCCTCTCCCGGCAGCAGGTCCGCCTGGCCAGGCCGGCCGCGGACCTTACCGGCCACGACAGCCGCCAAGGTCCTGATGTTCTCCTTGACGAACCGTCCCGCGCTGGCTGCCGGAGTAATCCGGTTGCTGTTGAACACCGGGGCCCATGGGTTCTCCCGGCCGGTGAGGGTGCCAGCGAGAATGAGGGCGGCTGCAGTTCCGTTGGACAGGCCCCATTTGCGCAGACCGGTGATGACGTAAACGTGCTTGGCGGTGGGGGACATGAGCCCGGCGTAGGGGAGCCCGTCGAGCGGCATGCCGTCCTGTGTTGACCATCGGTAGGCGACCTTGTCCACGCCGAGGCGGTCATGGGCGAAGGCCGTGAGCCTGCGGTACCGCGCGGCTGTGTCGCCGGACTCGGATACGCGGTGGCCCTCGCCGCCGGTGAGCACATAACTTGTGCCGTTGACGCTGGCGGTCAGAATGGATCGCATCGGTCGGTCGGCACTGATGAACGTGGCGTCCAGCGGTGGCGTGTCCACACGCCCGGCCACGATGTACGAGCGGTGTGGATGAGACCGCAGGTAGAACAGGCCCTGGCCGCCCCACGGCACATTCGTGGCCACGATGATGTCGCGGGCCCGGACGGTGCCGTTTTCGGTATCGACGACGGCCGGGGAACCATCGTGGACGTTCTGGACCCGGGTCTCCTCGAAGACGAAGCTGCCATCACCCTGTACCGCGCGGCCGAGACCCTGGACGTATTTCACGGCATGGATTTGCGCCTGGCCGTCGAACCGGATGGCACCCCTGACCGGGAAGGGCAGCGGCACTTCGGCGGTGAACGTGGCGGGAAGGCCCAGGCGGGCAGCAAGGCTGGCTTCCGCGCGCACGAGTTCCAGCGCGTCATCACTTTCGGCGTAGGTGTAATTGGCGACGCGGCGGAAGTCGCAGTCGATGGCTTCGTCGGCCACCAGCTGCGCGACGTGTTCTACCGCGGCCTGGTTGGCCTGCCCGTACACGCGGGCAGTGCCCGTGCCGTGGCCGCGTGCAAGCCCGGTGTACGCGAGGCGGTGGAGGGAGGTGACCTTGCCGGTGGTGTGGCCCGTGACGCCGGTACCCACACGTGCGGTCTCCAGGACCGCGACGGTACGGCCGGCCCGTTTGAGGGCCAGCGCGGCGGTCATCCCGGCGATGCCCGCCCCGATGACCGCGACGTCGACCTCAAGATCCCCGCGCAGGGCGGGATAATCGGTGGTTCCGGCGGTGGCAACCCAAAGGGAGACGGGTTCACCTTCGGGCCGTCCACCGTTCGCTGCGGCATTCACCGCATCACCTCAGGATCCGGTTCTCCACTAACCGGTCGCTACATAGCGGTTCCCTTTTTCTCCATGGCATCCCGGCCGAGCCAGAGGCCCAGGCCCACCATGCCCACGCCGAGAACCAGATGCAGCCAGTTGTCGGCAATGTTGAACGGGACGAAGTTGGCGGCCGCGTTCATGTCGATGACCAGGCCGTAGATCCACAGCAGCAGGTACACAACGCCGCCGCCAAGGAGGAACCAGCGGGCCATCGGGTTTGTCCGGGCCATGGCAATGCCGGCCGCGCCAAACAGCAGATGCACGATGTTGTGCAGCACCGACACTTGGAAGACCCCAAGCAGCATGGCCCCGGACTCATGTCCGGCGAAGGTCATGGCGCCGTAATTGGTGGTGATTCCGGGGACGAATCCGAGGACTCCAACCAGCAGGAAAACCGCACCAATAATCAGGGCAGTGTTGTGAAGCGTCAACCCCATCATGTGGTGCTGGGCGGGGTGTGAGGCGGTAGTCATTGGTCTCCCTTTCACGCAAACTGCCGGGTCTTCAGGTGGAGAACCGGCGTGGCGGCGAGGAGTCGCAGGAATCCTGCCGACGGCCATATTTTACTCCCGAAAACCGCGTGTGGGCAGGGGAAACAGGCCCGTGACATGCTTGTGGAGTGACAACGCTTTCGACGCAACCACGCCGTACCGCGCTCACTTGGAAGCTCGTGCCGGCGGTCCTGCTCTCCGCATCCGGGGTGCTGCTCTTCGGCGTCGAGAATGACCCCGTTGGCTACAGCATGCTCGCCACGAGCCTGGTCACGGCGGCACTGATCGACCGCGCGTTCCTGCGGCACCTGATGCTGGTCGCGGCGGGAATGGTCATCATCAGCCTGGTTCCCCTCAACGCTGATTTGAGCATCACGCACATGACGCTCATGGGTGGAGCCCTTGCCTTGGCCGTGCTCGTGCCCTGGCTGGTGTCGCGGTTCGCCTACCGCGAGAACATCATCAGATTTCCGGTGAACACCGGCCGTAAATGGCCGTTGAGCGCGAAGCTGTACCTGATGGGTGTTGTCGCTCTTGGCTACTTCATTCTCCCGGTGTACCTGATCCGCACAGGGGTCTACCAGAACTGGCCGGATGCCTCAGACCCCACCATCTTCTGGCGGCTTTTCCTCGGGGTGAACGCTGTAGGCATCTGGGACGAGCTGTTCTTTATCTGCACCACTTTCACCCTGCTGCGGCAGCACTTTCCGGACTGGCTCGCCAACATCCTGCAAGCCGTTGTCTTCTCGTCCTTCCTGTGGGAGATCGGCTATATGGCATGGGGTCCGCTGCTGACGTTCCCCTTCGCGCTGCTGCAGGGCTACACCTTCAAACTGACAAAGTCGTTTACCTACGTTGTGTCAGTGCACCTGCTTTTCGACTTCGTTCTCTTCCTCGCGCTGGTGCACGCGCATAACCGCGACTGGCTGCCGATCTTCCTTTACTGAGCCCTGAAGCGCTCTGTTTGCTGGCCCAAACTTACGCCACCAGCCGCAGCGGACGCTCACCCAGTTGGACCGTGATTTCCTGGCCCCAGGACGCTGTGAGACGGTCGCCTTCCATGCCGTCGCCGAACACCACGAGCTGGTCAGAGCCAACACTTACGCGAAGCGTTTCGCCAGCCTCCAACAAACCCTCAGTCAATGAGGCTCCGGTGATGGGGGAGGGCCATGCTTCGCGGACGAACCAAGCCAGCCGGGAATCCGTCGGCCCCGGCAGGGGGCGTCCTCCGCGTTCGAGGGCAATCGATGCGCACCAGCCCGTGGCGCCGGTGCCGGTGGAGACGATCAGGCCGGAGGAGGACTGGCGCTCGGCCCGCCCGTCCGGCGCTGTCAGCCGGTACCGGGCCGACTGGTGTGAGGCGTGTCCGATAAAAATCTCGTTGAGTCCTGAGAGTTCCTGGCCGTCGTCGAGCCGCGCGGTCACCGTGGTGAGTTCATGGCACCGCAGCCGCTCCGCCGCCCCGGCCAGGGCCGCGTCCTGCAGGAGCCTGGCCGCAGCACGGGGCGAGTGCCGGACCAGGACCCCCGGGTTCATTCCAGGTTCAGGGTCGATGCCGATGACGGGCTGGCCCTTGAGATATTTCGCCGCGTTGGCTACCAGCCCGTCCTGGCCCACCACGGCGATGATGTCCTCCGGTGTGAGCAGGAAGCGGCTGAGGTCCGCGCGTTCCACTTCGGCGTGCCGCCATTCGGCGGGAACTGCGGCCCGGAGGGAGGCCAGGGCTGCGGTGAGCCTGTCGTGCCGCTCCTGAACGTCCTGGATGCTGCGGCCCCTGGTGCGGAGGAAGAATTCGGCCTGGCCGCGTGTGGCGTGCCGGTCCAGCAGCTCCTGGAGCTCGGTCCGCCGGTGGACGATGACTATGCGCGGGGTTGCCATGGTGCGTCCTTACTTGGCGATGGCGGTCGGCGTCACGGCTGACGGGGCCTCCCTGAACAGCCCGGCCAGCGCCCCGCTCAGGAGGTCCGGGGTGATGGTGAGGTTGCCGATGTTGGGCAGCGATCCTGCTGCCTCGCGCAGCGCCAGAGCCAGCAGCGTGGCTTGCTCCATGCCCCGGTAGACCTCCATGGTGGCTGCTTCGCGTGCCGCGGCCGCTTCGCCCACCAGCCGGATCTGGTTTGCTTCGGCCGAGGTGGTGATGCCTTGGCGTTCAGCCGAAGCCTGTGCCTCGATCAGGCCGGCGGCGGCCTTTTCCTCGGCCTGGCGCCGCGCGTTGGCGCCCTCCTGGGCGACCAGGTGTTCGCGCCGGGTGGCCAGTTCAATCTGGCTCGCCATTTCGTTTTCGGAGATGGTCCGTTCACGTTCGACGGCGACCGCCCGGCGTTCGTACACGGCCCGGTCCGCCTCGGACTGGAGTTGTTCGCGGACGGGTGTCTGGAGCGCCCGCTCGACGTCGGACTCCGGCCGGACCGCCAGGACCTGGACGCCGAGGATCTCGATGCCGGTGGACAGGAGCCGCGCGTCACTTCGGAGAGCTTCGGTGA
The DNA here is from genome assembly GCF_040812005.1 of Arthrobacter sp. HS15c. Taxonomy (NCBI): domain Bacteria; kingdom Bacillati; phylum Actinomycetota; class Actinomycetes; order Micrococcales; family Micrococcaceae; genus Arthrobacter; species Arthrobacter sp. HS15c. The sequence goes on along the minus strand of NZ_JBFOHM010000013.1, from coordinate 155,199 downwards.
GGACAGTGCGGAGTTGGCTGACGCCGCGCTCGAGGGCTTCGGCGAGTGTGGTGGTGGCGATCTGGTCGATCGCGTGGCTCTGGCACAGCTGGCCGATGATCGTGGCCACCTGTTCGCGTCCCGTGGCCGGAGCTGAACCGGCTGGCTGGAGGCCGAAGTCGAGCCGGCTGGACACTGACACTGGGTCAATGAAGCGGTAGGTCACGTTTGCCTGGATGCTCACGTCCTGGTGGTCACGGGTGATGGCGTGGAACAGTGTGGGCAGTTCCTGGTCATCCACGGGGACCTCGCTGAGCACGGAGTTCGCCGGCCGGAACCAGAATGCCTGGCCCACCCCCTGGTGCCTGACCTGGCCTTGCTGCAGGTGGACGACGTACCCCGTAGGGCTGCCCAGGAAGTGGCTGATCCAGGGGTAGCGCTTGATGCTTGCCATGAGCTTCTCCTTCAGTTTCTTTTCGTCATTCTGACGATAACTAGACTGTAGGATCACCGCGACTTATTGTCAAGGTGACGATAACTACCTAGGATTGCTTCATGACCGAACCTCACCCGCTGCCTGCGCGCTTCCCGGTGACCGTCGACGTCGTCGCCCTCACCGTTCGCGACGGCGCGCTGAACGTTTTGCTGATCACCCGCCTGATTGATCCCTTCCGCGGTCAGCTCGCCCTGCCGGGCGGTTTCGTCCTGGCCGGCGAGGAGTTGCTTACGGCCGCGAGCCGGGAGCTTGCGGAGGAGACCGGCGTCGGACATCTTCCAGGGCATTTGGAGCAGCTGGGCAGTTATGGCCCCAAAGGACGGGACCCGCGCGGGGACGTGCTCACCGTGGCCCACCTGCTGCTCGCTCCCGACTTTCCGGTTTTGGCGGCAGGGAGCGACGCCGCGCACGCGGCCTGGTACCCCGTCAGGCAGGTCATTAATGGCGAAATGCGGCTCGCCTTTGATCACGAGCAGATCCTCAGTGACGCCTTGGAGCGGGCGAAGTCAAAACTCGAATACTCGCCGTTGGGGGCGGCTTTTTGCGGGGTGGAGTTCACCATAGCCCAGCTCCGCGCCGTCTATGAGGCCGTGTGGGGCACCCGCCTTGACCCCCGCAACTTCCACCGCAAGGCCACAGGAACGCCTGATTTCCTGGAAGATACCGGGCGGACGACGGCCGGTGACGCCGGCCGTCCTGCCGCCCTTTACCGGCTGGCTGAGGCTGCCAGGCCGGCTGCGGGACAGCCGGCGCGTGCCGTACTCAATCCACCGCTGATGCGACCGCGTGACTGATTTTCGCCGGGGAAAGGGGCTGCCCGGGTCAGTACCAATTGTTTGCAGCGCGGAATTCCAGGGCTTTTGCCGGAGAGCCATAGCTTTCCTTGATGTAGCCCAACCCCCGGTCCACCTGGCTGGGGCGCCACTTTGTTGACGTGTCCCACAGCGCGTTCAGGGCATTCATCTGTTCCGCCCCCATCCATAGGACGCCAGGCGGCCGCTGGCATACGAGCGGGTTTCGACTGCTTCTTCGGTGGTGCCGTCCCCTTCATCGGAAGGTGCAGAGGTACCAGTGGGCGAGGGAGCGGGTGACGCGCCGACCGGTGTCGGTGTCGGTGTGGGTGTGGTCGCCGGAGGCGTCGTCGTGGGCGCCGGTGTGGCCGCCGCCGCAGACGCTGGCGGAGCAGGTGTCGCCGATGTAATAACCGGTGGCTGCAGGATCACGGTGGGCGTCGGTGAGGGCGGAACCGCGGCGGGGGAGTCAGCCAGGATTCCGGCCAGGGTAGGAGCGTCCACCGGCATGGGGAGGTCGGCGACGGCTGGCACGGAAGAGGCAGTGGGATCCGTAGCAGCGGGCACATTATCGGTGCCTGGGGCGGCCTGTGCCGGGGCAGCGCCCGGTGTGCCCGGGGCAGTGGTGGCGCCGGGCCGGGGAGTCACGCGTCCATTAGTGCCGGTGGGCTGTGTTCCCGACGTGGCGCCGGTCGTGTCCGTTGCACCGGGAGCATCCTGGGCGGACGACTCCTTGCCGAAGAAGGGCAGCTCGGTGGCTTGGCTGGCCGTGCCGACGGCAAGCAGCACGGCAAGGGAGCCTGCGACTATGGCCATCCGATGACCAACAACACGAACCGACGCGGCTCTCTTCAGGATGGCCCGGGCGTCGGAACTGAAGGCAGCGGCTACCTGGGGGCTCATGCCTGACGCTGGCTGGCTGCCTCGGCCTACAGCTCTCCGTGGGCTTCCCGGAGCGGAACCTATGGGGGCTATTGCCGGAAGGGCTTCGGTTGCAGGAGATGCAGTTTCCGAGGGACGTCCTGGTTCCGGGGCGGGGGGTATATCGAGGGACGGGCGCCTGTCCCTGCGTCGCCGCAGCGGGGCGGACGCCGGTTCGGTGGAACCATGCCCGGGATGAGGAACGTCTGCGTCGGAACTCGTGGGGGTGAGTGGAGTGGTGATGACAGGCGCAGCAGCTGCGCGGTGTCGCCCGGCCCGAAAAGGGCGCGACTGATCAAGCGAACGGGACATGATGGTTGCCTCTCAACGCCTGCGGAGTTAGCTGTCGGGTTCGGTGGAGGTCAACCGGCCGGCACGTTAAACGTGACGGCTTCACCCCAAGGACCGCTGGGCAGCGGCCCGAAGACTGTGGGTCCCCCGTCTCTGCCTTAATGTGTTGGGAGTCCGGGATGTGGCAGAGCTCGGCGTCAGCCCGGACGCAGCCCGATCCAGATGGGCCACCCCAAGACCGTACACGAACCCGTCCGTTAAGTCACGTTTAGGTAACAGGAATGACCCGGACCGCGAGTTACCTTGTGTCCGCCTGCGATTGCGCCTGCGTGCGGGCTGACCAACCCTGGCGCCGCGGTAAGCCCGCCGAGCCTTGGAGCACCAATGGCACGTAAGGTTTGATGGAAGGCACCCGGTCCGATGGGGGACGTCGCCGGGTTGTTTCAGCAATGCCGCGTCCCCCATGGCGCCGGGGTCCAAGGATCGGCGACAACCATGGCGATCTGACACATCAATAGGGGGAACTATGACAGTAATGCTGATCGGCGGGGGCGCACTTGCCCTCCTGCTCATCGCGGGATTCATCTTCTACACTTCGAGCATCCGGTTTGCTAAGCCGAATGAGGCCATGCTCATCACCGGCAAGAGCGATCCGAACACCACCGATGAAACCTCCGATGACCAGTCCCGTGTCATCATCAACAATCGGGCGTTCGTTAACCCGATCACCGAGCGCGTGAGCCACATCTCGCTGTCATCGCGTCAGGTTGAAGTCACCATCGAAGCGATCTCCAACAACGGCATCCAGCTCAAGCTGGCCGGCGTTGCCCAGGTAAAGGTCGGCGGCGACAAGATCTCTGTCCGCAAGGCAGCCCAGCGTTTCCTTGACCAGCAGGACGCCATTGATCACTACACGCAGGAGACCCTGTCGGGTTCACTGCGTTCCATCGTGGGCACCCTGAGCGTTGACGCGATCATCAAGGACCGCGCGCAGTTTGCGGCCTCCGTCAAGGAAGAAGCCGAGCATTCGATGACCAACCAGGGTCTGGTCATCGACACGTTCCAGATCAAGTCTGTGGACGACGCCGGCGGCTACCTGAAGAACCTTGGCCGCCCCGAGGCTGCCCTGGTGGCACGGAACGCCAGTATTGCTGAAGCGAACTCCCAGCGGGAAGCCGCGGAAGCGAAGGCGCTCGCGGACCAGAAAACGGCTGAAGCCGAGCAGAAGCTGGCCCTCCGGCGCGCTGAACTGAAGCAGGAAACGGATGCCCGCCAGGCAGAGGCTGACGCCGCGGGCCCCCTCGCCCATGCCGACCAGCAGCAAGCGATTATCCTAAAGAACCAGCAGGTTGTGGCACGCCAGGCAGAGCTTCGCGAAAAGGAACTCGACATCGAGGTCCGCAAACCCGCAGACGCTGCCAAGTACAAGGTTGAAACCGAAGCAGCTGCCGACCTCGCACGCCGTACCCGGATCTCGGAGGCTACGAAGGTTGAAGCCGCCGCTGAACTCGAAACCCGCAAGCTCAAGGCTGCCGGCAACGAGGTCGAAGCAAAGGCCCTGGCAGCAGCCAACACCGCCAAGGGCAACGCCGAGACCGAGATCAACAAGACCCGCGGCCTTGCCGAGGCCGAAGTGACCAAGACCAAAGGCATCGCCGAAGCTGATGTCATTGGCCTTCGTGGCACGGCTGAAGCAGGAGCCATCGAGGCCCAGGCCAAGGCGTACAGCGAGTTCAACGAGGCAGCAATCCTCAACAAGCTCCTGGAAGTGCTGCCTTCCATAGCCCGGGAAATCGCCGCGCCGATGAGCGCCATCAGCAATATGACCGTCATTTCCAACGACGGCGCAGGTCAGGTCAGCAAGAATGTTTCCTCGGGCGTGCAGCAGACTGCTCAGATGCTCAAGGACACTACCGGGTTTGACGTGATCGAAATGCTCAAAGGCTTCGGCAAATCAACCCCCGTCGCAGGCCCCAGGGCCTCCGGAAACGGCGCCGTCAAAGAAGAATCCGGAGCGCAGTGACCGTGCCGGCCTGAGGGACGCACCGGCCGGCTAAACTCCGGACAGAATCAACAAAACGCCGCGGAACCAGGACTGGTCCGCGGCGTTTTGGCGTCCACGCCGGGCGGCAAGACCTCCGCGCATCGGCCAACACAATGGGACACTCGATTCCATGCGTGAACTCGTCATCCTAGGCACTGCCTCCCAGGTGCCGACCCGCACCCGGAACCACAACGGCTACCTGCTGCGGTGGGACGGCGAGGGCCTGCTCTTTGACCCCGGTGAGGGAACGCAGCGCCAAATGCTCCACGCCGGGGTATCGGCCACCCAGATCACCCGCATCTGCCTCACCCACGTGCACGGTGACCACTGCTTTGGCCTGCCCGGAGTGCTGTCGCGGATGGCTTTGGACGGCGTGCCCCATCCGGTCCACCTGCACTATCCGGCGTCGGGGGAGGAGACGGTCCGCGCCCTGGTGGCCGTCAGTTCTCCCGGGATCGACCTGCGGCTTCACCCGCACGGCGCCGCCGGAACGGTCGCGCCTGGCCTGGAGGTGCACCCGCTGAAGCACCGCATCGAAACCTACGGCTACAGGCTCACCGAACCCGACGGCCACACCTTCCTTCCGGACCGGCTCGCCGCGGCGGGGATCACGGGAGCCGACGTCGGCCGCCTGCAGCGTGACGGCCGCCTGGGACGCGTCCGCGTTGAGGACGTGAGTACTCCCCGTCCCGGCCAGCGCTTCGCCTTTGTGATGGACACGGCACCCTGCGCCGGCGCGGAGGAACTGGCCGTCAGTGCGGATCTGCTCGTGGCGGAGTCAACGTTCAGCAACGACGACGCCGGACTGGCCGCGGAGTACCGGCACCTCACCGCCGGGCAGGCAGGGGAGCTGGCGGCCAGCGCCGCCGTCGGCACCCTTGTCCTCACGCACTTCTCCTCCCGATATGGCGACGACGTCACACCGCTCGCGGAGCAGGCACGCGAACGTGCCGGTACGGCGACGGTTGTGGCGGCCAATGACCTGGACCGGATCACCTTTCCCAAGCGACGGCCGCCGCGTTAAGCGAGACCAGGGAGGCCTTGCCCGGTCCAGGCCATCGGAGGAGGATGTTGGGCATCTTCAGGAGGCTCCCATGATCCAGCTTGGCAAGTTTGAGAAGTACCTGATCGAGGAATTCTTCGACGATTACCGCGCCGGCGACATGACCCACCGCACCTTTACCCGCCGGGTCGCATTCATCACCGGAAGCATGGCCGCGACCTCGGCCGCGATGCTGCTTGTCGGGTGTACCCCCGAAGAAGTCCCGCGCAGCAGCGACCCCATGCCCACGCCCGCCCCGTCGTCGTCGTCGACGGCGGGCAACGGCACCGCGGCGGCCGGTGCAGTCCCTGGCGCCAGGAGCCCCCTGTCCGTTCCCGAGGGCGCGGCGGGACTGACGACGTCGACAGTCACGTTCCCCTCCAACAGCACCGGGATCAGCGGCTACCTTGCCCGGCCGGGCGGGGGAGCGGCCGGTCCGGCGGTGCTGGTCTGCCATGAGAACCGCGGGCTCACCCCTCATATCCAGGACGTGGCACGGCGTTTCGCCAAAGCCGGATACAGCGCGCTGGCTCTGGACCTCCTGAGCAGGGAGGGCGGGACGGCAGCCTTGGATGCCGATGCCGTTCCGGGTGCGCTGACCAGTGCGGGGGCCGCACGGCATGTGGCCGATTTCGCTGCCGCCTTCGACTACCTCGCGGCACAGGACTTCGTGGACGCCGCCCGGATCGCCATGAACGGGTACTGCTTCGGCGGCGGGATCACCTGGCAGGCGGCGACGGAACTCAGCGGGCTCGCAGCAACGGCCGCTTTCTACGGACCGGCGCCGGACCTGAACAAGGTCCCGGCCATCAAGGCGGCCGTCTTTGGTGTCTACGCGGAGCTGGACCAGCGGATCACCGGGGCCATGCCGGCTCTGAAGGACGCGCTGGCGGCCAGCAACGTGACGCACCAGCTCACGGTGTACCCGGGCGTGGACCACGCCTTCCACAACGACACCGGCGGCCGCTACAACGAGGCCCAGGCCACGGCGGCCTGGAACGACACGCTGGCGTGGTTCAAGCAGCACGTCTGAGCGGTCAAGCGGGCGTCATCCGATGGGATGCCCGTGATCGCACGTGGTTTGCCCGTCCGGAATCTCGTGTCCCTGGATGCACGTCACAGTGGGCGGCTGGGGAAGGTCGTGGGCCAGGAAGAACAGGCTGCTCCGCCCGTGCTCAAACCCTGCGTCCTCCCGTTTCAGCCAGGACCGATGGCTTCGGTGAGCTGAATCAGCCGACCTTTCGTGTTCCTGCTGATGATGCCCGAAGGGATTCTTGACCATGGCGACCGCGACCTTTCCATGACCGTCACTGCCCTGGGCAGCGATGAACCGGTACCGAAATTTTACGCCGCCTGCGCCGCCGTCGGCACGGGTAGTCTTGAAACATGAGCACCACAACCCCAGCAACGCTCACCTTTGACGGCCGCTTCGCCCGGGAATTCGAGGAGCTTGCTGTTCCGTGGCAGGCCGAGGAGGCGCCGGCGCCGGAGCTCCTTGTCCTGAATGACGCCCTGGCCAGTGAGCTGGGCATGGATCCGTCGTACTTTCGGACGCCCGAGGGGACGCTGATGCTGATCGGCAACCGGATCCCGGAAGGCGCCACCCCGGTGGCCCAGGCCTACGCCGGGCACCAGTTCGGCGGGTACTCACCGCTGCTCGGCGACGGACGCGCCCTCCTGCTCGGCGAGGTCACCGACGTTCACGGGCGACTGCTCGATGTCCACCTCAAGGGCTCCGGCCGTACGCCGTTCGCCCGCGCCGGTGACGGCCTCGCCGTCGTCGGTCCGATGCTGCGCGAATACATTGTCAGTGAAGCCATGCACGCCATGGGCATCCCCACCACGCGTTCACTCGCCGTCGTGGCCACAGGACGCCCGGTCCGCCGCGAAACCATGCTTCCCGGGGCTGTGCTCACCCGCGTCGCGGGCAGCCACCTGCGCGTAGGCAGCTTCCAGTTCGCCCGCGTCAACGGTGACACCGAACTCCTCCGCCGCCTGGCCGACCACGCGATCAGCCGCCACCATCCGGACGCTGGGCAGGCAGAGCAGCCCTATCTGGCATTGTTCGATGCCGTCATCGCCGCCCAGGCGTCGCTGGTGGCACAGTGGATGCTCGTGGGATTCGTCCATGGGGTAATGAACACGGACAACATGACCATCTCAGGCGAGACCATCGACTACGGACCCTGCGCGTTCATGGATGCCTTCAACCCCGAAGCGGTCTACAGCTCCATCGACGCGGGCGGACGCTACGCTTACGCGAACCAGCCGCGCATTGCGGAATGGAACCTCACCCGGCTGGCCGAGGCGCTGCTGCCCCTGCTCCATGAGGACCAGGAGCAGGCCGTTGCGCTCGCAGTGGAGTCCCTGGGCGGGTTCCGGAAGCTATACAGCGCGGCATGGTCCGCCGGGATGACATCCAAACTTGGGCTGGACGCGGACGACGACGCAGTATCCCCGCTGGTGAACGACCTGCTGGGACTGCTTGAGGAGGGACAGGTTGATTACACCTCGTTCTTCCGGAGCCTCGGTTCGGCAGCCCGGGGCACGCCTGACGCTGTCCGGGCCATGTTCGCGGACCCGGGAGCATTCGATGCATGGGCCAAACGATGGCTCGCCCTGGAACCGGACGCGGGCATGATGGATCGGGTGAACCCCGCCTACATCCCCAGGAACCACCTGGTGGAAGAGGCCCTCGCCGCCGCTACTGCAGGCGACCTGGACCCGTTCCGCCGCCTGGTGGACGTCCTGGCGAACCCATACACCGAGCGTCCCGGCCTGGAACGCTACGCCGGTCCCGCCCCTGCTGACTTCGGGAGCTACCGGACCTTCTGCGGGACCTGAGCGAACACCAGGGATGGACGACGGCGGCGCGCGGCTGGGTGCCGCCCGCCGCCGTCGGGCATGGCCGGATCACGCTACGCGGACGAAGGATGCCCCCGCGAGCCAGCTGAGGGAGTGGACTTCGGTCTTGTAACCGTCCACGCCACCGCTGACGACCTGGCCGTTTCCGGCGTAGACGCCCACATGGCCGGCCGTGATGACCAGGTCACCGGCGGCAGGAGTACCCACCACCGTGCCGTACGCGAAGAACTGGGTTGGCGCCAGGTCTCCCACGCTCTTGCCAACCGAGCGAAGTGCCTTCTCCACCATGGCGGTGCAGTCCTGCTGGACGCCGAGCTGAGAATAGGCTGACCCGAGGATGGCCGCGCCGAGTGAGCCGGACGGGGCCTGGACTACCGGTGCGGACGTGGAGGCCAGCTGGACGCCTGTGTTGGCCGGAGCCGTGGGGGCTGCTGCTGCCTTCGCCACGGGAGCCGGTGCGGTGTAGCCTGCGCCCGGGATCTGGATCTGGTCGCCGGGATAGATGATGGTGGTCATCGTCAGGCCGTTGACCGACAGGACGTCGTTGAGGGCAACGCCGTAGGACGCGGAAATGGCGCCCAGGGTGTCGCCGGACACGACGGTGTAGACGGTTGCAGCCGCTGCCGGAGCAGGGGCCGCTGCAGGCGCAGCCACGGGAGCTGCTACCGGAGCGCTGGACTGGCCCTGAACATTGACGGTCCCGGAAGTGTCGGGTCCGTGGACGCCGGCCTGTGCGGGGGTGCCGACGCTGAAAAGCAGGCCGGATGCCGCAACAGCAACAAGTGCAGGCCGGCCGAACGCCAGTGCGCGGGCTTTGGCTGTTGAAGACGTGCCGACGAGGGCTGTGGGGCGGATAGCAGTCGCACGATGGCGTGCGGCAGTGAAGTTCTTGGACATGGATGATCGCCTCTCCCATGCCTGCGGGGTGAGCTGTCGGGTTCGGGTCGGAGACACCCGGCCGGTTACGGCTCCGCACGGGACGGAGCGATACCGACTTAACCCCAAGGCTTCGAAAGAAGCCGTGGAAACGTGGTTCCCCCGTCCCTGCCAGTGGAATGCGCTGGGGTCCCGGGTCAGTGGCAGGGCTCGGCATACTGACCGGAATGTCCCGGCTTGGGCCGGGGCACTGCACGACCATAACCAGCGCAGGATAGGAATGTCACATTCCGATAACGGAATGTAGAGTGCAAGGCCACCTGATGATTTCGCCGGTTCCAGCGGCTCGGGAGATAGGCGCCGCAGGTCAGGCTCGAATCCGTATATGCCGGAAGGGCTCATCCGGGTGTGTCGTGATTCACAAACAAAAAATAGGCTTGGGCGGTGATTGTGACGCAACAATTCGACGAAGCCGTGATATAGGACATTTCGAGCCTGCGTGCAGGGCCATGTTGATGACGCCCTGATACTTCCGGCTCACGGCCCGGTGAACCGGGATCTCTGCTGGGTAACAATGTTTGACCGTGAACGACTTATTGGGCGTTTTGCCCGGTAAGCTCACCAACTATGTCCCGGTTTGCTCACAGAATGAGGCTGCCCGCCCTCGCGGGGGTGCTGGCCGTCGCCCTGATGGGGTCGGCTGCCTTGCTTCCTTCATACGCCGCCGACGACGCACCGCCGGGTGGCTACCCCTCCTGGCAGGACGTGCAGAACGCCAAGCAAAGCGAGGCCGGCAAGGCCGCAGAGGTCACCAGGATCAACGATCTGCTGGGCGGGCTGCAGACACAGGCCGAAGCGCTGGGCAGCGCGGCCGTAACCTCCGCCGCCGAGTACGCCGTAGCGGAGGCTGCGCTCCAGTCAGCCAGTGCCAGGGTGGATGTCCTCACCGCCCAGACAGCACGGGCAACTGCCGAACTTGGACAGTACAAAAGGGAAATCGGTGCGCTGGCAGCGCAGTCGTACAAGACTGGCGGCACCAACATGGGATTCTTCGTTGCCTTGGATGCCGTCCAGACCAACAGCATCCAGGGCCTCAACATCGTCCAGATCGTCAGCGACAAGACAGCAGCCCTGGTCAACAAATCCGCGGCCGCCGAACGGGTCTCCAGCGCCTTGGCGGGTCAGGAGCAGGCAGCGAGGGCAGAACGCGAGCGACTGTCAGGGGAAGCAAAGGACAAGCTCGACGCCGCCCAGGCCGCCCAGCAGGCGATGTCGCGGCAGATTGCGGAGCAAGAGGAGCACAGCCAGGAACTGACCGCGCAGCTGGCGTCCCTCAAAGACACCACCGCCGCGGTCGAGGGTGAGTTCCGCCAGGGCCAGGCCGCCCTGGCCGCCTACGAGGCGGCGCAGGCCGCCAAACGCGCCGCTGCGCAGGAGCAGGCGCGCCAGCAGGCCGAGGCCGCAGCCAAGGCCGCGGCCCTCGCCGCCGCGCAAAAACCCCAAAACCCGGCCCCGGCCGCACCAGCTGCACCGGCGGCGCCCGCCCCGGCTCCTGCCCCGGTTCCGACGCCGACCCCGCCACCCGTCGTCGTCGTACCCATAGTTCCGGGCGGCGCGGTCAACGATCCAGCCGGTGCAAAGAGCTACGCTTCCGGCCGGTTGTCCGCCTATGGCTGGGGCCAGGACCAGTTCCAGTGCCTGGCGCAGCTGTGGACCAAGGAATCCAACTGGCTGACCACAGCCACCAACCCGTACTCCGGTGCGTACGGCATCGCCCAGGCACTGCCCGCCGGGAAGTACGCCAGCGCAGGCAGCGACTGGCTCACCAGCTTCAGGACCCAGATCGAGTGGGGGCTTGGCTACATCAGGGACCGCTACGGTTCACCCTGCGGAGCCTGGAACCACTCCATTCAGTACAACTGGTACTGACCGGCGTTGCCCGCAGCCGCCCAAACCCCGGGCTAGGCGGAGTCTTGCGGCGGTTTGGCGAATTCCGCGGCGCTGACAAACTCAATCCCGACGAAGGCCTGGTCGCCGTCAACCCAGGCATCATGTCCGGGCGGAATGGTGTAGGAATCGCCTGCGGAGATGCTGATGCTGTTTCCGTCGGTGGTTTCCACCGAGAGTGCACCGGAAACGCAGTATCCGATGTGGTTGACCTGGCATGACTCGGTGTGGACCACGGGCTTGATGCAGTCGGACCAGCGCCAGCCGGGCTCGAAAGTGAACCGTCCAACGGTGTAGTCGCCCAGATGGACGACGTCCACTTCGGTCTTGTCCGGACGGCGTTTTTCGTCCGGTGAATTGTGCGACTTGACCGCCAGCTGGGTAACAACATTTGTGGGCATGGCACGCGGGCTTTCTCTGCGGAATTCGGTGTCCGTCAGCTGTCTGTCCCTGGCCGCCAGACGGCATCTGAGGCGCTTACGAGTGCCAGCATCCTCCGTTGCGCGCGGCTTGTCGAGTCCCCCAGAGCAGCGGCGGCGTTAGGCTTTTCCCATGGCTGACTTTGAGCGGTTCCGGATCCTCCTGGAGGAAGAGCGGGCCCGGAAACTTGCCCTGCTCCCGGCGCTCCGGGCGGATATCTCGTCAGCCAGCGCTGCGCGGCTGGACTCCAACGTCGACGACGAGCACGACCCCGAAGGCGCCACCATAGCCTTTGAACTGTCCCAGGCCTCGGCCCTGCTGAACCAGAGCAGCGCCGGGCTTGCCGAGGTTGAAGCGGCACTGAAGCGGATCTCGGACGGCAGCTACGGAGCCTGCAGTGTGTGCGGCCGGCCCATTGCCGAAGGCCGCCTGGAGGCCCGGCCCTGGACGCCGTACTGCATTGAGCACGCCTCCACCGGCCGCGGCGGGCGGTAGGCCTGTGAACCAGACCGTACTGGACGCCGCCGCCTTCATCGACACCACCCTGCAGAACGAAGGCGCCTGGTACCGGGCGGACGATGTGGAGTCCCGGGTGGGCGGGACCATGAGCTCCTACGGGTCATCGGTAGGAGCAGTGCGGGGGACCGTCCGCGACGCCGGCAGGAAGTTCAAGGAGCTTGCCCACGACGACGTGACGGCCCTGGCATCCTTGCTCTGGGGCCAGCCGCATCCAGGCAGGAGACCGGTGTATGAACGGCGCCTCGCCGCCGTCGTGCTGCTGCAGTCCCGTGTTGGCCTGCTGCGGCACACCGACCTGACCCGGCTCGAGGGCTTCATCAGGTCCGCGCACTCACGTGAGCTGGTGGATCCGCTGATCAGCGACGTTGTGGTTCCGCTGCTGACTCTACTCGAGGGACAGGACCGGCAGCGCGCCGACGTCGTGATGACCCGTTGGCGGCTTGACCCCGACGATTGGATCCGCCGGGCCGCATCCCTGACCGCGGAAATAGGCGGCAACACCTGAAAGAAGGAGACTGACATGAGCGATCCCCACCACCTGGAACGGTTTGTTGAGGCCCAGGACAGCGGCGGCACGTACAGCCAGGCGCTTGCTGAACTGCAGCTCGGCCGGAAGACCGGCCACTGGATGTGGTTCGTCTTCCCGCAGATAGCCGGGCTTGGCAGCAGTCCGACGTCCGTCAGGTACGCCATCAGCACGCTGGCAGAAGCGCAGGCCTACCTCAAGCATGACGTCCTGGGGCCGCGGCTGCTCGAGTCCGCAGCAGCCATTGATACCCATGCCGGCCAGCCCGCCGTCGACATCCTGGGCGGCATCGACGCCAGGAAGCTCCAGTCGTCCATGACCTTGTTCCTGCGTGCCGCGCCGGGGGAGACCATCTTCAAAACAGTGCTGGCAGACTTTTTTGACGGCCAGCCGGATCCAGCCACTGACTCGCTGCTCGCGGCGGACAGGGACTGACTGACGTGCGGATGATCAACCAGCAACAGCTCTGGGACCACGAGGCTGCGCAGCAGTACGACACGCCCGGCGAGGGAATGTTCTCTCCCGAGGTACTGGCGCCCACTGTAGAGGCACTGTCGGAGCTCGCGGGCGACGGTCCGGCGGTTGAGTTCGCCATTGGCACGGGCCGGGTCGCCATCCCGCTCTCAGAGGCCGGGGTCCAGGTCAGCGGCATTGAGCTGTCCCACGCGATGATCTCCCGGCTGCGGGAGAAAGTGGGAGAGGACCGCGTTCCCGTCGTCCAGGGCGACATGTGCGAGGCCGTGGCGGGGGAGAACTTTTCGCTGGCGTTCCTGGTATTCAACACCATCGCCAACCTCCTGACGCAGGACGAACAGGTCCGGTGTTTCCAAAACGCTGCCCGTCACCTGGCGCCGGGCGGGCGCTTTGTCGTTGAGCTGTGGGTGCCGCAACTGCGGTCGCTGCCACCCGGACATGGCGGAACCGTGGAGGTGAGCCGGCCTGGTTACCTCCTGGTCGATACCTATGACGTGCTGCACCAGCACGTCATCTCCCATCACGTACAGTTCGGTCCGGACCTGGCGGATGGGCGGGAGGCGCGGATCGGGCGGACACCCCACCGGTACATCTGGCCCAGCGAACTCGACCTGATGGCGCGGCTTGCCGGGTTTGAGCTGGAATCCAGGTGGGCGGACTGGGACCGCAGCGAATTCACCGAAGATTCCCGCAGCCACGTTTCCGTGTACCGGTTCACGGCAGTGTGAGCCGGCAGGCCAAGCAGGGCACGAAATACGCGCCGGACAACTCTGCTCAACGGCACCCTGTTGCCGCCTGCCGTTGAGTCGTACTCTGGGGCTGGGAGGTGGTTGCCATGGAGGCAGCGCAGGGTGACAGGATCATCGTCAGGGGAAGGACCGTCGGTTCAACCGACCGGCACGGGGTGATCCTGGAAGTGAAAGGACAGGAAGGCCACCCGCCATACCTTGTCCGCTTTGACGACGGCCACGAGACCGTTATGTATCCCGGCGGTGATTTCGCCGTCGACAAGACGCACGGCGGCTGAGGCCGTCTTATATTGCGTGCCGCCAGCGGGGCACCTGTCAGACTGGAGCCATGGATCATTCCGTGACCGCGAGGCAGGCCGACGCCGGGAGCTCCCGCCAGCCCGCGCAAGACCCCTACCTTCAGCACCCTCCTGCCAGGACGGGCCCACGGGATCCCGGCGATGCCTGGGTGGAAGGGGACCGGGGGCGTTTCTGGGGCAGGTTCGGCGCAGCCGGAGTGCTTGCCTACGACCCGGCGAGGGGCGTGCTCCTGCAGCACCGCGCGGAGTGGAGCCACAACGGCGGAACCTGGGGCCTCCCCGGCGGAGCCCTGCACCAGGGCGAGGACGCAGTGACGGGCGCGCTGCGGGAAGCCCATGAAGAAGCCGCGGTGCCGGGCGAGAGCGTCAGCGTCCTGTTCACCTCTGTCCTGGACTTCGGCTACTGGTCCTACACCACCGTGGTCCTACTGGTCACTGATCCCTTTGAGCCGGTGATCAGCGACCCCGAAAGTATCGAACTCCTGTGGGTGCCGCTGGCCGACGTCGACGCCAGGGAACTGCACCCGGGGTTTGCCGCCGCCTGGCCCGGACTGCGGACCCGCATGCTGTCGCTGGCGGAAGCCAGCCGTTAGCGGCACCTGCCGGGGAAACGGCCCTCAGGTGTCCTGACCGTATTCCGCGGTGACAAGGATGGGAAGGTGGTCGGACTTGCCGCGGGGCAGCGTTTCTACACTTTCAATGTCCAGGCCCAGGGACGTGGCGAAATCGAAGTGTCCCTTGAAGACTTTGTAGCGGGTGTAGGTGCGCCGGTCGCTGAGGGACAGGGCATAACCGGAGTCCTTCATGTGTGCGTGCAGGTTCTTGGTGAAGAACGGGTAGTTGAAGTCACCCACCATCAGCGTCATAAGCCCGCTGCCCATGCTCAGAAGCTCGGCGTGGGCGGCATGGATCTGCGTCCGGCGCAGCGAGTTGGACGCGGTGAGCGGTGCGGCATGGAAGGAGCCGATCACCAGTTCGTGCTGGGTTTCGTTATCCACCACCCGGGTGCCGATCAGGCGCTCATGGGCAGGCGCCAGCACCCGGTCATGCATGGACTTCTTCAGCGCGAACGATTGGGTGTTCACGGCCGTAAAGCGGCTGCTCCGGTAATAGATGGCCAGACCCAGCCTGTTGCCTTTGGTGGAGTCTGCCAGGTGCAGCGGCCCGAGGGTTTCCGGCAGATCGGCCGAATCCACCTCCTGCAGGCACAGCGCATCGATGTCAAAGTTCCGGGCGAGGGCAAGGAGTTCTCCGCTCGCCTTGTGCTTCCGCAGGTTGTAACTAATGACGCGCATCGGACACCTCTTTTCGAGGGTTGCTGACAGGACCAGTTCCTGAGTCTAGCCGGATCGCCTTCCTCCGGCGCCAACATTTCGCCGCGTCGGGGCAAAGCGTCGTGGCCAAGCCGATAGAGTTAGTGGCGATTCACCCAAAACCACGGGAAGGGCCAACGTTGACCAGAGATCTGCCCGAACTTGCCGACGGCAACTTCTATTACCAGGCATTGGGTGGCGGCCGATTCCGCTCCACCATCCACGCCCAGGGGGCCTGGAACGAGCACGAGCAGCACATGGCCCCAGCCTCCGGGCTCATGGCCGACAGCCTGGAACGGCACTCGCCCCGGGCGGACATGCGGATGGCCCGCCTCAGCTACGAAATCCTGGGGCTGATTCCCGGCGGTGAATTCC
Organism: Arthrobacter sp. HS15c; assembly: GCF_040812005.1. Lineage (NCBI taxonomy): Bacteria > Bacillati > Actinomycetota > Actinomycetes > Micrococcales > Micrococcaceae > Arthrobacter > Arthrobacter sp. HS15c. Next base: position 139,272 of record NZ_JBFOHM010000013.1, on the reverse strand, counting down.
AGATCGAGACCACTACGCTCCGGCCGGGCAGGACCATCGAGCTGCTCCAGGCCGAGCTCATCGCCAACGGCCGCGTGGCCATCCGCGCCACGGCCTGGCGGCTGGTCACCAGCGACACCAGCGCCGTCGCAGCCGTCGAGGACACCGCCATCCCCGCGCCGGACGAATGCAAGCCGTACGACGGCGCCAGCGTCTGGCCGGGCGGGTATATCCGTTCCCTGGAGATGCGGGTCGCCGAGGGCCACCGGCCGGGCGCCGGCACGGTCTGGCTGCGGACCGGGCACCCGTTGACCGACGCTGCCGACAGCGGCGACCTGGCCCGGCTGATGGGGCTCGTGGATACCGCAAACGGGATCGCGGCCCGCGTCCCTCCGGGCAAGGACAGCTACGCCTTCCCGAACCTGGACCTGCAGATCCACATGTACCGGCGGCCGGAGGGTGAATGGCTGGGCCTGGACAATGCGGTGTCATTCGGGGCGGACGGAATTGGCCTCACCTCCACGGTGCTGCACGACCTTGCCGGCCCCTTCGGGCGTGCAGAACAGATCCTGACGCTGCGGAAGTCCTGACCGCGGCCGGGAGCTGCGCCTGCTACGCGGTGGCCGCGTTCGCCTTGTAGGCGCCCACGGCGGCGTCGATCGTGGGGTAGAAGTGGTCCGGCGTGAACCGTGCACTGGCTCCGAACCGGACCAGCCGGTCCTTGATGGGGCCCTTCAGCTCGGCAAAGACCAGGCTGGTGCCACCCCGGGCCAGTTCGTCGTCGAGCTGGGCAACCTCATCCAGTGCCGTCGTATCGAGATCAGTTATGGGTTCGGCGGCGATGATGACCCAATTGACGGGCCAGGGGGCGCCGTCAACGACGCTGCGGACATGGTCTGCGAACACTTCGCCGTTGGCAAAGAACAGCGGCGCATCGAAGCGCACAATCACCAGCCCTTCGACCCGCTGGCCTTCGGGATGCCGGTCAAGGTCGTGGAAGCCCGGAACGCCCTCAACGCTGGCGAGCTCCGTGCGGTAGGGATCCCAGGCGCGCCGGACGAACGCCATCAGGGACAGTCCGATCGCCACCACGATTCCCTCCAGCACTCCGACGAAGGCGACGCCGAGGAACGCGACCACGAGGAGGAGGGCCTCCGTCCGGCTCGTCCCCATGAGCCGGAAAAGCGTCTTCACGTCCACCAGCGATGCCGCCGCCACGATCACCACGGCGGCGAGCGTGGCCGTGGGAAGGAAAGCCGTCAGCCCCGGAACGGCAACCATAAACAGGATCACAAGCAAGGCTGCCACCACGGCGCTGAGCTGCGTCCGCGCCCCTGCGTCGAGCACTATCGGAGTGCGTGAGGAGCTCCCGGACACGGGAAAGCCGCCGAACATGCCGGTCGCGACGTTGGCGATGCCCAGCGCACCCATTTCCTCATTGCCGTTGACCCGGTCCCCGCGGCGCGCTGCCAGGCTCTTGGACAACGTGGAAGTATCCGCAAAAGCAATCAGCGCAATACCGGCTGCGGGGCCGGCGAGCGACAGGACATCGCCCACGCCGATGCCTCCCAGCGCAGGGGCCGGAAGTCCTTGGGGCAGGGATCCGACCACCGGCAACTCCCCGGCCAGGTCCAGTGCCGCCACAACGGCAATGGACCCGGCCACGGCAAACAGGACGCTGGGGACGTTCCACGGCAGAAAGCGTCCCGCAATAATGACGGCCAGGCTTCCTGCGCCCACGGCGAGGGCAGCAGGATTGATGCCGCCGCTGACGACTGCGTCAGCCAGGGACGCGAGCCGCTCCACGAGGCTGTCGCCAGAGACGGAGATCCCGAGCAGCCGCGGAAGCTGGCTGACAGTGACGGCCAGCGCAATGCCGTTCAGGTAACCCACACGGATGGGGCGGGACAGCAGTCCCGTCACAAATCCCAGCTTGAAGACGCGCCCGGCTATCAGGAATAGACCGATCAGGATGGCCAATACGCCGGCCATGGGCACCGCCTGCTCCGGGTCCCGCCCGGCCAGCGGAAGAATGGCGGCAGCGATCATGGGAGCCAGAGACGAATCCGGCCCCACGATGACCACCCGGGAAGGCCCAAAAATGGCGTAGAAGATCATCGGCACTACCGAGGCGTACAGGCCGTTGACTGCGGGAAGCCCGCTGGCTTCGGCATAAGCCATTCCGGCCGGCACCAGTGCGGCGCTCAATGCCACCCCGGCAACGATGTCTGCTTTCAGCCAGGAGCGCCGGTAGCTCCGCGCGGCGCCGAGTCCCGGCACGGCCTTCAGGATCCAGTCGCGGCGCATTTTTTCCTCCGGTAGCAACGGTCAGGATGGGGAAAATCGGAGCACCCAGCGGACACCCCCGCGTCAGCTGGTCCGGAACACCAGCCAGCCAGCCAATGTGGCGAGGCCTGTCAGCACGGCTCCCCAAAGCATGTCCACCACGATCAGCTGCAGCGGCCAGGTCTTGAGGGTCGCGGCGTTGGTCAGGTCATAGGTGGCATAGGCGAAGGCGCCCAGCGCCGCGCCGTAGCCGACGGCAGTCAGCCAGGTGCCGCCGTCGAGCGCCGGACGCAGCGCGAAGAAGACAATTCCCGCGATGTAAATGACATAGAAGGCCACGGCGTACCCTAGGTGTGGTTTGTTCGCCAGCAGCTCGCCGATGTTGCTCCGGTAGAACGGGTTCATCAGCTTTAGCCACACGGCGTCGATGACTGCGAACGCGGCGGCGACAACGAGGAATTGCAATATGACCATAAGGGAGCTTAGCAACATGCAGGATGCCGGAACGGGAGGGCGGGAGCTCACCGTGGTGCGCCAGGAACGGTCGCTGGGAGCCGCAGAAGACCTGGATCTTGCGCTGGAACTGCTGGCCAGGGCCAAGACGGGCCGGATCGGGCCCACCCTCCGGCTGTACCGTCCCGCCCCCACGGTGGCCTTCGGCCAGCGGGACACCCGCCTGCCCGGATTCGAGGCGGCCGCGCAGGCATGCCGCGACCGGGGGTTCGAACCCCTCGTGCGGAAGGCGGGAGGGCGTGCCGCAGCGTACCACCAGGGCACCCTCGTGGTGGACCACATCGAGCCCCATGCCGACGCCATCGCAGGATCCAAGACCCGGTTCGGTTTCTTCGGGGAACTGCTGGCGCAGGCCCTGCGGGGCGCTGGCGTGCAGGCGGCCGTGGGCGAAATTCCGGGGGAGTACTGCCCCGGCGAATACAGCGTGCACGGCACTGACCCTGCCGACCCGGCCCACCAGGTCAAGCTCGTGGGCACGGCCCAGCGCGTGGTGTCCGGCGGCTGGCTCTTCAGCTCCGTGATTGTGGTGGAGGATTCCGCCCCGATCCGGGGCGTGCTGACGGACAGCTATGCCGCGCTGGGGCTCGAGTGGGATCCGGCGACTGCCGGTGCTGCCAACGACCTCGTTCCGGGACTCGACGTCCAGGCGGTCGAGGACGCCCTGCTTTCCACGTATGCGGGCTACGCGTCCCTCAGCTTTGCCGACTTCGGCAGCTATGCCGGGTTGGACGGCGGAAAGGCGTAGCCCGCAAGGGTTAGCCGTGGCTCAGTGGCCCCGGGCGATCCATTCGTCCAGGTGCGGCGCCTCGGCGCCGATGGTGGTGGAGTCGCCATGGCCGGTCCGCACCACTGTCGCCTCCGGCAGCGGCAGCAGCCACGACCGGATGGAATCGATGATGGTGGGGAAGTCGCTGTAGGACCTGCCCGTTGCGCCGGGACCGCCCTGGAACAGTGTGTCGCCGGTGAAGACAGTGCCTTCGCCGTCGGGCCCGTCCGCCAGGTAGAACGACACCGATCCCGGCGAGTGCCCGGGCGTGTGGAGGGCCTTCAGCTTCGCCCCGCCCACCTCGAAGACGTCGCCGTGGCTGATGTCGACGTCGGGATCCACCTCCGGGTAGACGCTCCGCCAGAGCATCCAATCGCCCTGGTGGAGGTGGATGGGCGCCTGCACCAGGTCCCAGAAGTCACCGACCGACCCGATGTGGTCATCATGGCCGTGGGTGAGCAGGATGGCCTTCAGCGTCCGTCCGCCCACTGCGGCGGCTACTGCCTTGGCGTCGTGGGCCGGGTCGATGACGATGCATTCCTCGTCATTGCCCACAATCCAGACGTTGTTGTCCACGTCCCACGTGCCGCCGTCGAGCGAAAACGTCCCGGACGTCACCAGGCGGTCGATCCGGAGGCTCACAGCTCCACCACCGAACGCAGGACCGAACCGGCGTGCATTTTGTCGAAGGCTTCCTCCACCTGGTCGATGGTGATGCGCTCGGTGACGAAGGCGTCCAGGTCCAGCTTGCCCTGCTTGTAGAGGCTGATAAGCATGGGGAAGTCGCGGGAGGGCAAGCAGTCGCCGTACCAGGAGGACTTCAGGGAGCCGCCGCGGCCGAAGACGTCGAGCAGGGGCAGTTCCAGCGTCATGTCCGGGGTGGGCACGCCCACCAGGACAACGGTGCCGGCGAGGTCCCGGGCGTAGAACGCCTGCTTGTAGGTTTCGGGGCGGCCGACGGCGTCAATCACCACGTCTGCGCCGAAGCCGCCGGTAAGCTCGCGGATTCTCTCCACGGGATCGGTTTCCGACGAATCAACAGTGTGGGTGGCGCCGAGCTCTTTGGCGCGCTCCAGCTTCTTCGCGTCGATGTCGACGGCGATGACCGTGGTGGCACCGGCGAGCGCCGCTCCTGCGATGGCAGCCACGCCCACTCCGCCGCAGCCGATCACGGCTACCGAGTCGCCGCGCTTGACGCCGCCGGTGTTGATCGCGGCGCCCAGCCCCGCCATCACGCCGCAGCCGAGCAGGCCGATGGCGGCAGCATCGGCGTCGGGATCAACCTTGGTGCACTGCCCGGCGGCAACCAGGGTCTTTTCGGTGAAAGCGCCGATGCCCAGGGCGGCGGACAGTTCAGTGCCGTCCTCCAGGGTCATTTTCTGGGTGGCGTTGTGCGTGTTGAAACAGTACTGAGCCTCGCCGCGGTTGCAGGCGCGGCAGTTGCCGCAGACGGCACGCCAGTTCAGCACCACCCGGTCTCCGGGTGCCACATCAGTAACGTCCGGGCCGACGGCGCTGACCACCCCGGTGGCCTCGTGGCCCAGGAGGAACGGGAAGTCGTCGCTGATGCCGCCGAGCTTGTAATGCAGGTCGGTGTGGCAGACGCCGCTGGTCAGGATGTCCACCAGGGCCTCGCCCGGCCCCGGATCCGGGACCAGGATGGTCTCCAGCGTGACGGGGGCGCCCTTGGAACGGGCTACAACACCTTTGACTTTATGGACCACGGAAGGCTCCCTTAATGCAGATAGACAGAACGGGACCAACAGCGAATGTTGGTCCCGTTCTGTTTATCACATGGGTCCGGAGGCCCGGTCCGGGTGTTATGCGGCCAGGCGGCTCTTGACCTCGGCTGCTGAGGGGTTGGTGGCTGCGGTGCCGTCCGGGAACAGCACGGTGGGGACGGTGCGGTTGCCGCCGTTGAGCTGCTCCACGAGTTCGGCCGTGCCATCAACCTCTTCGATGTTGATTTCCGTGTAGCCGATGCCCTGCGCGTCCAGCTGCTTCTTCAGCCGGTTGCAGTAGCCGCACCAGGTGGTGGAAAACATGGTGATGGTGCCGTTCTCGGGGGTAAAGTCCACGGAGCTCTCCTAAATCAGTGGGGGGGTTCGTTCCCATCAACGGTAACCCGCGGCCCGCTATTCCCCGGAGCCGGTGGCCCCGGATGACACTGCATAACAGGGATGGCATGCTGGTGCCATGTGTGGACGCTATGTGATGGCACGTGCCGTGGGGGACCTGCTGGCCGAATTCGATGCCCAGCTCGAGGAGAACGTGGAGCTGCCGCCGTCGTGGAACGTTGCGCCCACCGATGACGTGCCCATAGTCCTGGAACGCCTGATTGACGACTCCGCCGTCCGTCAGTTGCACGTGGCCCGCTGGGGCCTGGTGCCGTCCTGGGCCAAGGATCCCGGCATCGGATCCAAAATGATCAACGCCCGGAGCGAGACGGTCCTGGAGAAGCCCGCCTTCCGCAAGGCCATCCAGTCGCGCCGCTGTGCCGTGCCGGCGGACGGCTATTACGAGTGGAAACAGGGGACGGGAAAGGCGAGGCAGCCCTACTACGTCCACCCCGGCGAAGGCAGCGGCCTGGTTTTCGCCGGCGTGTACGAATGGTGGAAGGACCCGTCCAAGGCGGAGGGCGAGCCTGGCCGGTGGCTGCTCTCCACCTCCATCCTGACGGCCGACACGCCGCCGCCTGGATCGGAGTCAACTGTCTTCGGCAAGCTCACCGCCCTGCACGACCGGGTACCGCTGCCCATGGACCGGGCCACGATGGAGTCCTGGATCGACCCGCAGATCGACGACGCCGCCTTCCTGGTGGACCTGGTCCGCGCCCACGTGAAGGATGTTGCAGCGGACTGGCACGTGGATTCCGTGGGCCGGGAGGTGGGAAACGTGCGCAACAATTCCCCCGAGCTCATCCGCCCCGTGGAGGCGCTGTTCTGAGGCGTTTCATCCGCTGACCCGGGCGACTGAGGAGGTGCCTGACCCCTAAACGGTGACCTCGCCGGCGTCGTCCACTGCCCACGTGGGGTTGTAGGCAATCTCCCAGCGGAAGCCGTCCGGGTCCGCGAAATAGCCGGTGTATCCGCCCCACGGCTGGGTGACCGGCTCTGCAACTACTTTTGCCCCGGCTGCGGCGGCTTCGGCCATGACCCGGTCCACGTCCGCTGTGCTGGGGAGGTTGTGGCTGAGCGTGATGCAGGGGACTTGTCCCGGCGCATCAACTCCGGCTTCGGCCTGCATCTGGCCGGCGTTCCACAGGGAGAGGATCAGCCCGTGGTTGACCTGGATGAACACCACGTCGTCGGGGAATTCCTTGTGGACGGGCCAGCCGAGGCCCTCTGCGTAGAAGCGGCGGGAGGCCGCTACGCTGCGTACACCTAGTGAGATGAAGTCGACTCTGGGCTGCATGCTTCGATACTGTCAGATGATGGCGACAATTCAAGGAAACGACAGGGACGCGCTGGCCGACAAGGAACAGCTCGCCGCCGTGCGGATTGCAGTCGACGAGGTTGATGACCAGATCGTCACCCTCATTGCCCGGCGTGAGCGGCTGATCCGGATCGCCGGAACCCTGAAGGGTGACGACGCCGAAGTCCGGGCCCCGGGCCGGGTGGAGCGGGTCATTGAGCACGTCCGCTCCGCGGCGGAGAAGAAGGACATCGATCCGGACATCGTGGAATCCACGTACCGGGCCATGATCTCGGGCTTTATCGAACTCGAGCTGAAAGTCCACAAAGAAAACAGCTGAGGCTGTTCGACATCCATACCAAGGCGCCCTGCAGCCGGACACGTATCCGGCTTCAGGGCGCCTTTTTTGGTACGCCTGGTTACAGTGCTTCGTCGACGGTGATGCCGGACTGAAATTCCCGGCCGTCAGCCTCGCTGAACGCCGACATGATGTGACCCTTGCCGAGCCCGTGGATGGCGGCCAAAGGGAAGTTTCCTGTGATGGAGTTGCCGGAGTGCGAGACTCCGCTGAGGTCGAAGTTTTCCTCAGTGCCCTGTTCGTGGCTGAACGAGTAGAAGGCGATTGCCTCCCCGTTCATGAATTCAATGCCCAACCGTCTTTGTGATGAGTAGTCAGGGCTGGCCGCGACGAGCCCCACTACGTACGCACCCGCTCCCGGGATGTTGCCGTCGATATCAAAGGTTGCCACGAGCGTTGTGTCCTGGGCCTTGATGCTTACGTGCTTGAGGAGTGCGTCATTGGTGCTCATGCCACAATCCTGCTCCCTGCCGTCCCTTCCGTCCACCCCTGTCTAGGTTTTGTGTTGGCTCCGGCGTAGACTGGATTCATTCGAACATGTATTCGAATAAGCGTGTTCGAAACCCCGGGATGGACCTTCCTGGGCCACAGTTCCAGTTCAGTTCCGGGAGGCGCCCATGGGCATGTTCAGCGAATCCGTTGACGTCGCCTGCAGCGCTGCCGGCCAGCCAGTGGCCCTCCAATGGGCCGGGCGGCATTACACCGTATGCGCTGAACCGGTGCGGTGGTTTGAACGCAGGCAGTGGTGGGCCGAGGAAAGCCGCGCACCGCTGGGAAGCGGGCCCGGGCTCGTTGACCACGAAATCTGGCGGGTCCAGGTGCAGGCAGACCCGCAGGACGAACCCCTCACCCTGGACCTGAGCCGGCACCTCGGAAGCGGCCGCTGGCGGCTGCTCCGGATCCATGACGCCCTCCAACCCAGAACAGCATGACTTTCACGCATCTCCACGCTTCCACTGCCTTCAGCGCCCACTATGGGGTGTCCTGGCCGGACGAGCTCGCCCAGGTTGCCGCCGCTGACGGTGCCACCGCGCTCGCCTGCACTGACCGGGACGGCCTGTACGGCACGGTCAAGCATCTCAAGGCCTGCATGGCCTCCGGTATTGACCCCATCGTGGGGGTTGACCTTGCGGTGTTCGACGACGACGGCGACCACCGCACCCAACTCGCTGGACGCGTGGTGGTCCTCGCCCGCGGCCATAACAGCGGCGCGGGCTACCGTGCCCTGTGCAGGCTGGTGTCAGATGCCCATGCCAGGACCTCCGGCAAAGCCGGGGGAGCCGTGCCGGTGGCAGTCACCCGCGCCGAACTCGCCTCCCGGACACTTGACCCGAAAACCCTGAAGCCGGTCCTGATGGTCCTGATCGGACCAGATTCCGACGTCGGACGGGCCATGGGCGGGCGGCGGTACCTGCGACCCCGCACCCTCTTCAAACGCTGGCTGGATGCCATGCCGCAGGGGACCATGGTGGCCGAAGTGGTTTCCCAGCTCAGCTCACCAGGCTCACCGCTGAGCACCGCCCACGCAGTGCGGATGCTCAAACTCGCGGAGGAACACCAGGTCCCTGCCGTGCTCACCAACGCTGTCCGGTACTGCGCCGAGGACGGAGCCGCCACGGCAGACGTCCTGGATTCGGCCCGCACGCTGAAGTCCCTGCCCGAACTCGCCGCCGAACCCCTGCTCCAGCCCAACGGCCAGGCCTGGCTGAAATCGTCAGCACAGATGCTCCAGCTGGGCAAGGAAATCATCGGCACTGCAGGATACGGGGCGGCGGACCTCAAACAGCTCATGGCCCAGACCGAGGCGCTCGCCGACCTCTGCCGGATCGACCCCGTCACTGACATGGGATGGAAGCAGCCGGTGGTCCCCGAAGCCTCAGTCATCGGCATCAGCCAGGACCCGCACGTGGAGCTGGTCCAGCGCTGCGAAGCCGGGATCGGCAGGAGGTTCCCTGGCATCACCGGCGCCGCCGAAAAGGAAATGCGCTCGCGGCTGGAGCACGAACTGGGGATCATCATGAACCTCGGGTTCTCCTCCTACTTCCTGACAGTCGCCGAAGTGTCCCGGATGATCCTGGACATGGGGGTCCGCGCCGCCGCCCGGGGGTCCGGAGCGTCCAGCCTGGTCAACTACCTCATCGACGTCAGCCAGGTAAACCCCCTGCAGCATGACCTGATCTTCGAACGGTTCCTGTCCCAGGACCGGGCCACCCTGCCGGACATTGACATCGATGTTGAAAGCGCTGAACGGCACAATGTCTACCGGCGGATCTTTGACCGTTTCGGTGCCGAACGCGTGACGCTCATGAGCATGCAGAACGGATACCGGGCGCGTGGCGCCGTCAGGGACGCAGGCATGGCCCTGGGCATGGACGACGGCGACGTCGGCGAGATCGCCAAGCAGCTGTGGCGCTTTTCGGCCCGCAAGTTCCGGGAGGCGCTGGTGGAGAAACCCGAACTGCGCGAGTTCGCCGACCGGGTGGAGCGCAGTGACTTTGCCGAAAACCAGCAGCTTGATCTTCTGGTGGACCTCACGGAACGGCTGGACCGGCTTCCCCGGCATATTTCCATGCACCCCTGCGGGGTGATCCTGGGCGATGCCACACTGCTGGACCGCACCCCCGTACAGCCCAGCGGCCTGGGATTGCCCATGAGCCAGTTCGACAAACACGACATGGATCCCATGGGGATGCTGAAGCTCGACGTCCTGGGTGTCAGGATGCAGAGCGCCATGGCCTTCGCCGTCCGCGAGGTCATCCGGCTCCACCCTTCCAAGGCCGAAGTGGTGGCTGCGGGGGCGCACCCCCAGGGTGAGGACGGGACAGGCCCGGACTACATCGCCGACAACGGCCACATCGACCTCAACGCCGTTCCGCTGGACGACGAACCAACCTATGAGCTGATCCGAAGCACCCACACCCTGGGCTGCTTCCAGATCGAGTCGCCGGGCCAGCGGGAGCTGATCGGCAAAATGGCGCCGCGCGAATTCAATGACCTCATCATCGACATTTCGCTGTTCCGGCCGGGGCCGATGAAATCAGACATGGTGCGGCCGTTCCTGGAGCACAGGCACGGCTTCGCGCCTGAGGTGTACCCCCACCCGGACCTTAAGCCGGTGCTGCAGGAAACCCACGGGGTCACCGTCTTCCACGAACAGATCCTGAAAACCTTTGATGTGATGACCGGCTGCGGCCTTGCCCGCGCGGACGAATTCCGGCGCGCCCTGGGCAACGAGCTGCTCGAACCGAAGGTGGAGGAGTTCTTCCGGAAGGAAGCCAGGGCCAGAAACTATTCACCGGACGTGGTGGACAAGGTGTGGGGAACCCTGAAGGCCTTTGGCAGCTTCGGTTTCTGCAAGGCCCACGGCGCCGCTTTTGCCGTGCCCACGTACCAGTCGGCTTGGCTGAAGGCGCACCACCCTGAGGCGTTCCTGGCCGGGCTGTGGGAACACGATCCCGGCATGTACCCCAAGCGGCTCCTGGTGGCTGAAGCCCGCAGGCTGGGCATCCCCATCCTTCCCCTGGACATCAACCGCAGCCATGCCGAATACCGGGTTGAGCCGGTGGAGCACGGGCCGGACCGCGGAAAACTGGGGATCAGGCTGAGCCTGAAGGGCATCTACGGGCTGTCCGGCGCAGAGCTTAAGCGCATCGTGGCCGGGCAGCCTTATGACTCGCTGGCTGATCTTCGGGCGCGGTCCCGGCTGAGCAAACCCAACATCAAACGGCTGGCCCAGCTGGGTGCCTTTGATTCACTGCACCAGGAGTCGGGCGGGGCCGCCAACCGGGCAGACCTCGTCCAGCACCTGCAAAGAATGCAGTCGGCAGGAAGCGCGCGGAAGGGTATCGAGGTCATTGAAGGGCAGCTTTCCCTGCCCCTGGGCGACGTGGAACTTCGGAACGTCAAACCCGGACTGCCAGCGCCCACGCTGGTGGAAAATGTCCGGGCTGAACTGGATTTGATGGCCATTGATGTCAGCGGGCACCTGATGGACAGCCACCGTCCCATGCTCGACAGGCTCGGCGTCACCACGGCGGACAAGCTGCTGGGCCTGCGCAACGGCTCTGAAGTGCTGGTGGCCGGGGTGCGCATCGCCACCCAGACCCCTCCCATGCGTGGCGGGCGCCGCGTGGTGTTCATCAGCATCGACGACGGCACCGGATGCATCGACTCTGTCTTCTTCCACGAAGCGCAGGAGCAGGCCGGGCTGCTGCTGTTCGGCACCAGGCTTTTGCTCATCCGGGGCACCACCCGGCGGACGGGGCCCAGGGGCATCAGCCTGAGCGCCAGCATGGCGTGGGACCTGAGCCGGGTGGAGACCCTGCCGTTCCCGGCGTCCCGGCCCGAAACCACCGACATTCCGCATCCCCTGGACGGAATCAGCCGCAGCCTGGCCATCACCGGAATGGGTGGCTGAACCCCGCCATCCCGGCCAGATCTGGCCTCCGGGGCCCGCGGGTCCCGTTGGTCGGCCTCCTGGGAAACCGATAGCATTGACGATGGCTGGCTGTGGTCCCCGTACGCCACAAGCTATGAAGCCTTAACTTTGAATAGGAGACACCCGTGTCAGATGCCCAGCAGATCACCCTCATCGTCGATGGCGAAGAGACCAAGGTGACTACCGGGACAACCGGTGCGGAACTCTTCTTTGAGCGCCGCGATGTTGTTGTTGCCCGCGTCAATGGCGAGCTGAAGGACCTGGACCAGGAACTGCCGGAGGGCGCCGACGTCGAAGGCGTCACCATCGAGTCCCCGGACGGACTCAACGTCCTCCGCCACTCCACCGCCCACGTCATGGCCCAGGCCGTGCAGCAGCTCCGCCCGGACGCCAAGCTGGGCATTGGCCCCTACATCACCGACGGCTTCTACTTCGACTTCGACGTCGCCGAACCGTTCACCCCCGAGGACCTCAAGACCCTCGAAAAGATGATGCTCAAGATCATCAACCAGAACCAGAAATTCGTCCGCCGCGTCGTCTCCGAAGACGAGGCCCGCGAAGCCATGAAGGACGAGCCCTACAAGCTCGAACTGCTGGGCAAAAAGAACGACGCCGCCGAAGCCGGTGAAGGCGTCAACGTCGAGGTGGGCGCCGGCGACATCACCATCTACGACAACGTCGAGCGCAAGGAAGGGACCACCGTCTGGTGCGACCTCTGCCGTGGCCCGCACCTGCCCAACACCAAGCTCATCTCCAACGCCTTCGCGCTCACCCGGTCCTCCTCTGCATACTGGCTGGGCAACCAGAAGAACCAGCAGCTGCAGCGCATCTACGGCACCGCCTGGCCCACCAAGGACGCCCTGAAGGCCTACCAGGAGCGCATCGCCGAAGCCGAACGGCGCGACCACCGCAAGCTCGGCGTCGAACTTGACCTCTTCTCGTTCCCGGACGAGCTGGGCTCCGGCCTGCCCGTGTTCCACCCCAAGGGCGGCATCATCCGCAAGGAGATGGAGGACTACTCGCGGCAGCGCCACGTCGACGCCGGTTACGAGTTCGTCTACACCCCGCACATCACCAAGGGCCACCTGTACGAAGTCTCGGGCCACCTGGACTGGTACAAGGAGGGCATGTTCCCGGCGATGCACGTGGACGCCGAACTCAACGAGGACGGCACTGTCCGCAAGCCCGGCCAGGACTACTACCTGAAGCCGATGAACTGCCCCATGCATAACCTGATCTTCCGCTCCCGCGGACGGTCCTACCGCGAACTGCCGCTGCGGCTGTTCGAATTCGGTTCCGTGTACCGCTACGAGAAGTCCGGCGTGGTCCACGGGCTGACCCGCGTCCGTGGCATGACCCAGGACGACGCCCACATCTACTGCACCCGCGAGCAGATGAAGGACGAACTCACCAAGACCCTGACGTTCGTGCTGGACCTGCTCAAGGACTACGGCCTGAACGACTTCTACCTGGAGCTCTCCACCAAGGACCCGGAGAAGTACGTCGGCGAGGACGCCGCCTGGGAAGAAGCCACCCGGACCCTCGCCGAAGTGGCAGAGGAATCCGGCCTGGAACTGGTTGCGGATCCGGGTGGAGCGGCCTTCTACGGCCCGAAGATCTCCGTCCAGGCCAAGGACGCCCTCGGCCGCACCTGGCAGATGTCCACCATCCAGCTGGACTTCAACCTGCCCGAACGCTTCGAGCTGGAATTCCAGGCCGCCGACGGCACCCGCCAGCGGCCCGTAATGATCCACCGCGCCCTCTTCGGTTCCATTGAGCGGTTCATGGGTGTGCTCACCGAGCACTACGCCGGCGCCTTCCCGGCATGGCTTTCCCCGGTGCAGGTGGTGGGCATCCCCGTCGCCGAAACGTTCAACGAATACATGTTCGACGTCGTTGACCAGCTCAAGGCGGCGGGCATCCGCGCCGAGGTGGATACGTCGTCGGACCGGTTCCCCAAGAAGATCCGCACAGCCAGCAAGGACAAGATCCCGTTTGTCCTCATTGCCGGCGGCGACGACGCCGAGGCCGGCGCGGTGTCCTTCCGCTTCCGGGACGGCAGCCAGGACAACGGAGTGCCCGTGGCCGAGGCCGTCAAGCGGATCACCGAAGCCGTCCGTAGCCGGACCAGCTAGCGAAACGGACAAGAAACGGTGCAGGAGAACACAGGCGCAGGATATCCAGGCGATGCCGGCGTGACCGACGACTTTGACCTCGCCGGTGTCCCGGATGCCTTCCAGCGCCTGTGGACTCCGCACCGGATGGCCTACATCAAGGGCGGCCAGCACCAGTTCAAGAATGAGAACGACTGCCCGTTCTGCGTGGGTCCCGGCAGGACCGATGAGGAGGCACTCATCGTTTACCGGGGGAAGACCTGCTACGTGGTGCTGAACCTGTTCCCGTACAACCCGGGCCATCTGCTCGTCTGCCCCTACCGGCACGTGCCGGACTACACCGACCTGACCCTGGAGGAGACCGCCGAGTTCGCCGATCTGACGCAGACCGCCATGAAGGTGCTGCGCAAAGTGTCGAACCCGGGTGGCTTCAACCTGGGCATGAACCAGGGCGTGGTAGGCGGCGCGGGAATCGCGGCGCACCTGCACCAGCACATTGTTCCGCGGTGGGGCGGCGACGGTAATTTCTTCCCGATCATCGCGCAGACCAAAGCCATCACCCAGACCCTCGACGAGGTCCGCCGCCAGGTGGCCGAGGCGTGGCCCGGGGAGACGGATGCTGAATAGGCACGCGCGCGGTTTCTTCACCGCGCTGTTTACCCCGCTTGCCCGCTGGCTCCTGAAAATCGGTATTTCGCCCGACGCCGTCACGGTAGTCGGGACCCTTGGCGTCGTAGCCGGCGCCCTGGTCTTCTACCCGCTGGGCCAGCTGTGGTGGGGAACGCTGTTCATTACTGCCTTCATCTTTTCCGATGTGCTGGACGGCATCATGGCCAGGATGCGGGACACCGGCGGCCGGTGGGGGAACTTCCTGGACTCCACGCTGGACCGGGTCGCCGACGGCGCACTCTTTGCGGGCCTCGCCATCTGGTTCTTCGCCGGCGGCGACGACGTGGTGATCGCGGTTGGCGCGATGGTCTGCCTGGTCTTGGGCATGGTGGTCTCCTACGCGCGGGCCAAAGCGGAATCCCTCGGCTTCACCGCCAACGTGGGAATTGCCGAGCGTGCCGAACGGCTGGTCTCGGTGCTCGTGGTTACCGGATTCACCGGCCTGGGACTGCCCCATATCGTCCTCCAGGTGACGCTCGCGCTCCTGGCCACGGCCAGCCTGGTCACGATTATCCAGCGTGTGGCCACCGTGCGCCGCCAGTCCCTGGCGGAGTCCGCAGCCTCTGATT
Source organism: Arthrobacter sp. HS15c (assembly GCF_040812005.1). NCBI lineage: Bacteria > Bacillati > Actinomycetota > Actinomycetes > Micrococcales > Micrococcaceae > Arthrobacter > Arthrobacter sp. HS15c. Next base: position 124,166 of record NZ_JBFOHM010000013.1, on the reverse strand, counting down.
AAGGCTGATTAAGCCCGCCGCCTGCCGTGGGACTAGTATTGTGACTGCCCGGTCAATGGACCCGGCAACCCGGTGCGTGTACTTTCGGCTCCGTGCCGCCCTCACGCCCGGCGAAGATCATCTATCTACCCATAGGGGTTTTTGTGTCTACACCTGATGTAAGCAGCGAAGCCGGTTCGTCCGCGAACAGCGTCACGGGCAGCAACCGCGTCAAGCGCGGCATGGCTGAGATGCTCAAGGGCGGCGTCATCATGGACGTCGTCAACGTCGAACAGGCCCGCATCGCCGAAGACGCCGGTGCCGTGGCCGTCATGGCGCTGGAACGCGTTCCGGCCGATATCCGTGCCCAGGGCGGCGTGTCCCGCATGTCGGACCCGGACATGATCGACAAGATCATCGAAGCCGTATCCGTGCCGGTCATGGCCAAGGCCCGGATCGGCCACTTCGTTGAGGCCCAGGTCCTGCAGTCCCTGGGCGTGGACTACATTGACGAGTCCGAGGTCCTGACCCCGGCCGACTATGTCAACCACATCGATAAGTGGAACTTCAAGGTTCCCTTCGTCTGTGGCGCCACCAACCTGGGTGAGGCGCTGCGCCGCATCAACGAGGGCGCGGCGATGATCCGGTCCAAGGGCGAGGCCGGCACCGGCGATGTCTCCAACGCCACCGGCCACATGCGCCAGATCCGTTCCGAGATCGCCAAGCTTGCCGCCCTGCCCGAGGATGAGCTCTACGTCGCGGCCAAGGAACTGCAGGCCCCGTACGAGCTGGTCAAGGAAGTTGCCGCGGCCGGCAAGCTTCCGGTGGTGCTGTTCACCGCCGGTGGCATCGCCACCCCGGCGGACGCTGCGATGATGATGCAGCTCGGCGCCGACGGCGTGTTCGTCGGTTCCGGCATCTTCAAGTCCGGCAACCCGGCCCAGCGTGCCGCCGCCGTCGTGAAGGCCACCACCTTCTTCGATGACCCCGATGTCATCGCCAAGGCCTCCCGCGGTCTGGGTGAAGCCATGGTGGGCATCAACGTGGACGAGATCCCGCAGCCGCACCGCCTTGCTGAGCGCGGCTGGTAGTCCTCTGCCTCTAGGCAGGTACTGGGGGCGGCGCCTGACGGCGCGATCCTCTGCGTGCTATTCCCCTCGCCCTGCTAGGCCGCTTCGCGGCGAGCTGGGCGCGGGGCCCCTTTTACGCACGCTGCCGGACCGCTCCGCCCGTCGCCTTGCGCTTCTGTCTTACGACGCCGGTTCCTCACCTTTCTTGGGTGGGGGACCGGCGTCGTTGTTTAAGAGGTGGAGTTGGTTACTCGAGGCCGCGGCGTTTCAGGAGGGGTTCCAGTTGGGCGTCGCGGCCGCGGAGGGTGCGGAACGATTCCAGCGGGTCCCGGCTGTTGCCGCGGGCGAGCAGCTCCTGGCGGAACCGTTCGCCGTTGGCACGGGTCAAGCCGCCGTTCTCGGTGAACCAGTCCACCGTCTCGGCGTCCAGCACCTCGCTCCAGATGTAGGAGTAGTAGCCGGCGGCGTAGCCTGCCCCGGCGAAGATGTGCTGGAAATAGCCGGTGCGGTAGCGCGGCGGGATCAGTGCGTGGGCCACTCCGGCGGCCGCGAGGGACTTCGCCTCGAAGGCCAGGACGTCGTCGGGGATTCCTGTTTCGTCCAGCACATGCCACGCCAGGTCAAGCAGAGCGGCACCCAGGTACTCGGTGGTGGCGAACCCCTCGCCCCACAGCCGTGACCCGTTGAGCCTGTCCACAACGTCCTGGGGGAGCGGCTCGCCGGTGGCGTGGTGCCGCGCGTAGTTGGCCAGCACCTCCGGCCACAGGATCCACATCTCGTTGACCTGCGACGGGTACTCCACGAAGTCGCGCGGCACGGCCGTGCCGGCGAACCGCGGGTACGTCACGTTGGAGAACAGCCCGTGCAGCGCGTGGCCGAATTCATGGAACGTGGTGCGCAGCTCATCCAAAGTCAGGAGGGTGGGTTCCCCGGCCGGCGGCTTGGTGATGTTCAGGTTGTTGATCACCACGGCCTTGGTCCCCAGCAGGGCGGACTGCTCCACCAGGGAGTTCATCCACGCCCCTCCACGTTTGGACTCGCGGGTGTAGTAGTCGCCCAGGAACAGTCCCAGGCCGCTGCCGTCTTCGTTCCGGACCTCCCACACGCGGACGTCCGGATGGTAGCCGGCCAGGTCCGTCCGTTCGTGGAAGGTGATCCCAAAAAGCGCCGTGGCTGCGTGGAACACCCCGTCCTTGAGCACCCTGTCCAGCTCGAAGTAGGGACGGAGCGCCTGCTCGTCAACGGAGTACTTCTCGCGCCGGACCCTGGCAGAATAGAATGCCCAGTCCCAGGCCTCCAGCGGATGGCCGGCAACGTCAGCCAGCGCCGCGGCCTCTGCATCCGCGTTCCGCACCGCGGCCGGCGCAAGCCGGTTCAGCATGGCCTGGATGGCCTCGAAATCGGGCGCAGTCTGCCGGTCCACCACCAATTCGGCGTAGTTCGCGAAGCCAAGAAGCCTTGCCTTTTCGGCGCGCAGCGTGGCCATCGAACGCACGAGTTCCCGGACGTCCAGGCTGCCGCCGTCGCTGCCGCGGCCAAGGGAAGCTTCAAACAGCCGACGGCGGACGTCCCGGTTTTCGAGGACGGCCATAGCCGGCTGGTTGCTCGGCTGGATCAGGGTCAGCAGGAACTTGCCTTCGTGCCCCGCCGTGCGGGCTGCTTCGGCCGCGCCGGCGACGTCGTCGGCGGGCATACCGGCCAGTTCCTCCTCGTCGTCCAGCAGGAGGGCTGCCGACTTCATGGCTTCCTTGACCCGCTGGCCGAAGTCCGTGCCGAGCCGGGAGAGTTCGGCGTTGACGGCCCTCAGCCGCTCCTGGTCCGCAGCATCCAGCTGGATTCCCGACTGCCGGAACTCCTTCAGGTATTCCTCCACGAGCCGAACAGCCTCGGGGTCCAGTCCCGCGGTGTCGATGGCGGCGAAGCGGTCGAACAGGGCGCGGTTCAGGTAGACCTCGTCCTGATGTGCGGTGAGCAGCGGCGTCAGCTCCGTTTCGAGGTCGCGGATCTCGTCCGAGGCGTCGGCTGAAACCAGGGTGAAGAAGGACGCAGCTGCCCGTTCCAGCAGCCGGCCCGCCTGCTCCATGGCGACGGCGGTGTTCGCAAACGACGCAGGCCCGGTGTTGTCCACGATGGTTTGGATTTCGGCCAGATGCCCGGCCAGGCCTGCATGGACGGCCTCCGCGTAGTGGGGGACCGAGATCCCGGCAAACGGCGGCAACTCGTAGGGCAACGGACTGGGGCTGAAGAGCGGATTGGTCATGAAGTAAAGCTTTCACATCCCGGCGCTGTTCTCAATGAGCCAAATGCGCGATTCCGATCGCATCGAAACCTAGAATTACGCCCATGGGGAACAGAAGTGGCGGCATTGCCGTCCGCGCCGGCGCAGCCATGGCTGCAGCCATACTTGTGAGCGCCATCGCCGGCTGTGGCCTGATAGCCGAACAGGCCAGCCGGCCGGCCAGCGCCGGGACCACTCCGGGGCCCGGGGCGGGCCAGCCGAGTGCCACGCCGACGCCCACCCCTACCCCCACGCCCACCCCGGGTGCCGGGCCGGCGTGCCCGACCCTGCGCTGTACCTCTGTCCTGGTCACCGGCGACATGCTGGTCCACACCCAGCTCTGGCAGCAGGCCCAGCAGGATGCCGTCGCGGCGGGGAAACCCGGACTGGACTTCACGCCACTCCTTGAAGGCCAGCGCCGTTACATCCAGGCCAGCGACCTCGCCATCTGCCACCAGGAGACACCCGTGGCCGGCCCGGAGGGGCCCTTCTCGGCCTACCCCTCGTTCAATGTCCCGCCGCAGATCATCACAGCATCCAAGGCGGTCGGATACCAGGCCTGCACCACCGCCAGCAACCACACGATCGACCGGAGCACGGACGGTCTGCTGCGGACCTTGGACGCCCTGGACGCTGCAGGGCTGAAGCACACCGGCTCCTACCGCACAGAAGCTGAGTCCCAGGGCATCCTGATCCTGCAGACACCTGCCGCCAGGATCGCCATCATCCAGGGGACCTACGGCCTCAACGGCCAATACCCCGAATACCCCTGGCAGGTCGACATGCTGGACGCACCGTCCATGATCGCCAAAGCCGTCAAGGCGCGGGCACTCGGGGCAGACATCGTGCTGGGCGCCATGCATGCCGGGGACGAGTACGCCAGTGAAGCCAACGCGCAGCAGCAGGAGGTGGCCCACGCCCTCGTGGACAGCGGCCAGTTCTCCATGATCTATGGCCACCACACGCACTCCGTGCTGCCGATCGAGAATTACAAGGGCACCTGGATCGTCTACGGGCTGGGCAACGGCGTCACCGAGCTTTCACCCTGGTATGTCGTTAACAATGAGGGCCTGCTGGTGCGGGCCCAGTTCAGCCAGGACGCGTCCGGCAAATGGTCCCCCTCAGACCTCGCCTGGGCACCATCGGTCATCGTCCGAGATCCCTACCGCTGGTGCTCCGTGGCAACGGACGCACCCCAGGGTGTGTGCGCCACGCCCGAGGCGGACGCCGCCACCCGGCTGCGGACTGTCTCCGTAGTGGAATCCATGGGCGCCGCCGCGGCGGGCGCGCACGAACTCCTCATCACGAAGCAGCCCTGACCCGCCACTGCAGTCAGGCTTTGCGGGCAGCAGGTCAGCGCGGGCGCCGCGCGGCGTGTTCCCGGGCCAGGGCTGCGTAGCTGTCATCCGGGTTACCGGGAACAAAAACCCCGAACTTGCGCTCGGCGGCGGTGCGGATGAGGAAGTCTGCGATGGCGGGGTTCTTGGGCAGCAGGGATCCGTGCAGGTAGCTGGCCACGATGTTCTTGTAGCGTGCCCCTTCCTGGCCGTCGGTGCTGTTGTTGCCGGTTCCCTTGGCAACGGTACCCAGCGGGCGGACGCCGTCGCCCAGCGTTGTCTGGCCGCTGTGGTTCTCGTAGCCCAGGACGTCGCCGAATTCGGCTGTGGCCACCTTGACGTTGCCGATCAGGCGTTCCTCGGTGCCGTGGGTTTCCACGTCCAGGATGCCGATGCCCGGAATGACCGAGCCGGAGCGGGTTTTGAAGAACCGGCCGAACAGCTGGTACAGGCCGCAGATGACCAGCATCGGGGCGCCGTCCTCGGCCAGCCCCGTGAGGACGCCGGCCCGCGACTGCAGGTCATCCTGGATGACCAGCTGCCCGCTGTCCTGCCCGCCGCCGCCCACAATAAGGTCCACGCCGTCCGGAAAGTCGTCGCCGACGTTGTACTCGAGCAGTTCGGGCGTGTAGCCGTGCCAGCTGATCCGCTGCTTGAGGACCAGGGCATTGCCCCAGTCGCCGTAGATGTTCATGTCCCGCGGGTAGAGCTGCAGCACGCGGATGGTGCCCTTGCTTCCCTGCAGGTCCTGGGTGTCCGGGCTCATGAGACCACCTCGACTGTGGTGATTTTGGACAGCTCGCGGCGGATGGCCAGCATCGCTGTGTAAGTGCAGAAAATCCTCTTTGGCTTGCCCTTGGCATCGCGGATGAACGCGGCCAGCGCTGGCGTAATGTCCGGCTGGACGGCGCCAATGCGGACGTCGTCGTACTGCAGGCGCAGTGCCATGTCGTAGGCGCGGGACCCCGTGAGCTGGTCCACGCCGCCCTCGCGGAGCGAATCGAACTCCACGTCCCAGAGCCAGGACATGTCCCGGCCGTCGGCGTAGTTGTCGTTGATGGCGATCATGGTGGCGTAGCCGCCCGCCGGGAAAGACTTTAGCCCCAGCCGGAAACCGCTGGGGTTCTTGACCAGCACCAGATCCAGGGGCTGGCCATCGACCGTCAGGCTTTCACCGCGCCCAAATGCGGGCGCCACCTGCGACAAGGCGGTGAGGAGGGTGCCGTGGTCCGCCGTCGCCGCGCCGCCGCCGCAGATACTGCGGGCCAGTGTCAGCGCCGCCGCGGCATTAAAGATGTTATAGACACCACGAAGCTTCATCCCGGTGGTGACCGTGACGCCGTCGTACTCAAAGTCCGCGGTGTCCGGCCCCACTTTCCGGAGGACGACGTCGGCCGGCGGCTTCTGGGGAAGGGCTGCGGGCGCGGGGCTGCCGGGCGCAGCCCGCATGTCGTCGTCGTTGGGAAAGGTGCTGAGGAGGGAGTCGTCCAGGCCGAAGTACTGGACGTCCTGGCCGGTGAGGGTGTCGGCAATCCGGGCCACCCGCGGGTCCTCCCGATTGAGGACCACCGTGCCGGTGGTTTTCGCGGCGATGTGCTGCAGGAGCTGTGCCGTCTTGTCGATCTCGCCGAAACGGTCCAGCTGGTCCCGCAGGACATTAAGGAGGAGGCTGTAGCGCGGCGGCACCCGGTTCACGAAGTGCACGGCGTGGGCTTCGTCCAGCTCCAGGACGGCGACGTCGGCGGTGAGCCGGCCGCGCCAGTCCACCTCGCCCAGCAGCGCGGCGGCCACACCCCGCGTGAAGTTGCTGCCGGTGCGGTTGGTGAAAACCTTCAGGCCCTGGCTTTCCAGGAGTTCCACCACCATTTTGGTGGTGGTGGTCTTGCCGTTGGTTCCGCTCACGACGGCAACGCCGTGGGGGAGGGTGGCGAGCGTCCGCTGCATAAAGCCGGGGTCGATTTTCTCGACCACCAGCCCGGGCAGGGCGGACCCGCCACCCCTAAGCCGGGACACCCGGCGGACCAGCTTGCCGAGCGGAACACTGATGTAAAGCATGCTCTGTAATATATCCCAGCAACGGCATAGAACCCCGCCCGGGACGGGCTCCGGGCGGCGGCCCGGGCAGTTCGCGCATTATGCTGAATGGATGACAAACCCCCTTTCGGCAGCTTCTGCACGCGTGGGCTCGGGCCTGCGGATCGGCGTCCTGGCGCTCCAGGGCGACTTCCGCGAGCACCTGAAGGCCGTGGAGGCCGCCGGTGCCGCCGGAATCGGAATCCGCCGGCCCAAAGAACTGGACGGCCTGGACGGCCTCATCATTCCCGGCGGCGAATCCACCGCCATCGACAAGCTGGCCCGCGCCTTCGAACTCGCCGGGCCGATCAAGGACCGCATCGGCGAGGGCCTGCCGGTCTACGGCTCCTGCGCCGGCATGATCCTGTTGGCCGACGAGATCGCCGACCCGGCCACCGACCTGGCCGGAAACCCGCAGCAGACCTTCGGCGGCCTGGACATCACCGTGCGGCGCAACGCCTTCGGGCGCCAGCGCGAATCGTTTGAAACGGACCTGGACTTCAAGGGCCTGGAGTTCAGCGCCACGGAATCCGGCGTGGCCCCCGTGCACGCCGTATTTATCCGCGGCCCCTGGGTGGAACGCGTCGGCGCCGGCGTCGAGGTCCTCGCCCAGGTGGAGCCCGCAGACCCCGAACACGCATCCCACGCGGCAAGCCTGCCCGGGACAGCTAGAATTGTTGCAGTGCGTTCAGGCCACCTGCTGGCCACCTCCTTCCACCCGGAAGTGACTGGGGAGAAACGCGTACACGAACTTTTTATCCGCATGATCAGAGGAGAAGCGTAAAGCATGTCAGGCCACTCCAAATGGGCAACGACCAAGCACAAGAAGGCCATCCTCGATAGCCGCCGCGCAAAATCGTTCGCCAAGCTGATCAAGAACATCGAAGTCGCCGCACGCATGGGCGGCCCGGACCTCGCCGGCAACCCGAGCCTCGAACTCGCAGTCACCAAGGCCAAGAAGACCTCCGTTCCCGCGGACAACATCGACCGCGCCATCAAGCGCGGCGCCGGCCTCACCGGTGAAGTGGTCGACTACACCGAGATCATGTACGAATGCCGCGGCCCGCAGGGCTCGGCCCTGCTCATCGAGTGCCTCACGGACAACAAGAACCGCGCCGCCTCGGAAGTCCGCCTCGCCATTTCCCGCAACGGCGGCACCATCGCCGATCCGGGTTCGGTCAGCTACCTCTTCAGCCGCAAGGGTGTGGTCACGCTGCCCAAGAACGGGCTCACCGAGGACGACGTCCTGATGGCCGTACTCGACGCCGGCGCCGAGGAAGTCAAGGACAACGGCGACACCTTCGAGATCCACTCGGACCCGAAGGACCTCCAGGCAGTCCGGGACGCCCTCAAGGAGGCCGGCATCGAGTACGACACCGATGAAGCCGAGTTTGTGCCTTCCATGGAGGTTTCCCTCGACCTCGAAGCCGCCAAGAAGTTCATGAAGCTCGTTGACGCCCTGGAAGACCTCGACGACGTCCAGAACGTCTACAGCAACGCCGACCTCAGCGACGAAGTCCAGGCCGCCCTGGAATCCGAGTGACCCACCGCGTTGCGGCCTAAGGCGGTTGTCCCGGGGTGACGCTGCGCGTACTGGGCGTTGACCCTGGACTTACCCGCTGCGGCATCGGCGTCGTTGACGTCGAGCGGAACCGGCGGGCCACGATGGTGGCCGTCGGGGTGGTGGGCACCTCCCCGGAGGAAACCCTGGACCAGCGGCTGCTGGTCATTGCCCTGGCCATCGACGAGTGGCTGGACCGCTACGAACCGCACGTCCTCGCCGTCGAGCGCGTCTTCTCGCAGCTGAACGTCAGCACGGTGATGGGCGTGGCACAGGCGTCCGGCGTGGTGATCGCCGCCGCAGCCAGGCGCGGGATTCCGGTGGCCCTGCACACGCCGTCGGAAGTCAAAGCCGCCGTCACCGGCAGCGGAAACTCCAACAAGGAGGCCGTGACTAAGCTGGTCACGAAGATCCTCCGGCTGGATGCGCCGCCGCGCCCGGCGGACGCAGCTGATGCCCTGGCGCTGGCCATCACCCACGCCTGGCGGGCAGGCAGCGGCGCCGCCGTAGCCACCACCGGTCCCGGCAGCCTCTCGCTGACACCGGCCCAGCGCGCCTGGGCGGACGCCGAGGCGAAGGCGCGCCGCGCACGGTGAATGTCCTGGCATCTTGCTAGGGTATTCGTAGATATGTTCGGATAGCCGGTCCTACCCCCACAGAGCCCGGCAGTACACCAGGAGCCCGGCCTTGATCAGTTTCCTTCGCGGAACCGTAGCGCACATTGGCCTTTCCACGGCTGTGATCGACCTCAACGGCGCGGGAATGAGCGTCAACGCCACGCCGCAGACGCTCAGCCGCCTCCGGACCGGGGAAGAGGGCAAGCTCTTCACCTCCCTGATCGTCCGCGAGGATTCGCTAACCCTGTTCGGATTCGCCTCCGACGACGAACGCGAAGTCTTCGATGTCCTGCTCAGCGTCAGCGGCGTCGGTCCCCGGCTCGCACTGGCAGTCCTTGCCGTCCACGAACCTGAAGCCATCCGGGTTGCCGCCCACACGGGCGACAGCAAGACGTTCACCAAAGTGCCCGGGATCGGCCCCAAGGTGGGCGGCCGGATCGTGCTGGAACTCGCCGGCAAGCTGGTTCCGCACGGAACTGCCGGTGCAGCCAGCGTGGCCACCCCGGCCGAAGCCGCCTGGAAGCCGCAGGTGGTGGCGGCCATGACCAGCCTTGGCTGGTCGGAGAAGGACGCCACGTCCAGCATCGACAAGGCCCTGGCCGACGACCCCGAGGTCTCGTTCCGCGGCAACGTGGCCGAAATCCTGCGGACCACGCTCCGCTGGCTGGGCCAGGACGGCGCGCGGGCCGGCAACCGCGTAGGCAGCCGTGGCTGAAGCGTCGGTGGTGGCGGCAGCGGAGGAGCCCGAAGACCGCGTGATAGAGGCCGCCCTCCGGCCCAAGAACCTGGATGACTTCGTGGGCCAGCACCGCGTCCGCAAGCAGCTCTCGCTCGTACTGCAGGCCTCGCGGATGCGCGGCCGCAGCGCCGACCACGTCCTGTTTTCGGGGCCCCCGGGCCTGGGCAAGACCACGCTGGCCATGATCGTGGCAGCTGAAATGAACGCGCCGCTGCGCATCAGCAGCGGGCCCGCCATCCAGCACGCCGGCGACCTCGCCGCCATCCTGTCCTCCCTCTCCGAAGGCGAAGTCCTGTTCCTGGACGAGATCCACCGGATGTCCCGGCCGGCGGAGGAAATGCTGTACATGGCCATGGAGGACTTCCGGGTGGACATCGTGGTGGGCAAGGGCGCCGGTGCCACCGCGATTCCGCTGGACCTGCCGCCGTTCACCCTGGTGGGCGCCACCACCAGGGCCGGGTTGCTGCCCGGCCCGCTGCGCGACAGGTTCGGTTTCACCGGGCACCTTGAGTTCTACTCGGTGCCGGAACTCGAACTGGTCCTCAGGAGGTCCGCCGGGCTGCTGGACCTGAAGGTCAACTCTGCCGGCTTCAGCGAAATCGCCGGGCGGTCCCGGGGCACCCCCCGTATTGCCAACCGCCTGCTTCGCCGCGTCCGTGACTGGGCCCTCGTCCACGGCCTCGAACAGATCGATGCCCGCGCCGCCTCCGCAGCGCTGGACATGTACGAAGTGGACAAGCGGGGCCTGGATCGGCTTGACCGTGCCGTCCTCGAAGCGCTCATCACTAAATTTGGCGGCGGCCCCGTGGGCCTTTCCACCCTGGCCATCGCCGTGGGCGAAGAAACTGAGACCGTGGAAACGGTGGCGGAACCGTTCCTGGTCCGCGAAGGCCTCCTGGGCCGGACGCCGAGGGGCCGCATCGCCATGGCCCCTGCATGGACCCACCTCGGCTATGCCATCCCGTCCGGCGTGTTCAGCCAGGAGCCGCTGGACCTCTTCGAAACAGACAGCGGGGACGACGAAACCGCCGTCGACTGGGCCCCCAACAGCCAATAGCGCCGTCCTTTCAGCTTTTCCCTTTAGACTGGGTATGACGCCCGGCACGTTTGCGTCTTTGTTCCCGCAGGCGGCTCCAGCAGCTGCCGGTGGATGGCAGGCGGTTCGCCGCCCGGCCACCCGGTGCAAAGCCGACGGCGCCTTAAACCAATACGCCAGTACAGATCGGAAACATCCCTGTGGATCCCATGAACATCGTCTTGTTCGCCATGCTCGGAATTTTTATCTTCATGATGTTCCGCCGCAACAAGAAGACCAAGGAGCAGCAAGCAACGCTGCAGTCCCAGTTCGCACCTGGGGTTGAGGTCATGACGAGCTTCGGTCTTTTTGGCCGGATTGTCTCCATGGATGATGAAGAAAACAAAGTCGTACTGGAGCTCTCCCCGGGCAACCTTGCCACGGTGCACCGCCAGGCTGTCACCAAAATTGTTGAGCCTGCTGCTGTTGCTGAGGAAGAGACTGCGGTTGTCCCCGACGACGCGTCCTCGCTGACCACCCAGGACGCCGGAACGCCCACCACTCCCGCTGCCGCCGTCGAAACCCCGGACGAGACCCTCAAGCGCCTCAACGACGAGGGCAAGAAGGACAGCTAGTCCCGCCCACCGCATTCCAGCACCTCTACGGCAGCGGGCTGCCGCCGATGGGAGCGAAAGCTCGCATCGGCGGTTCCTGAAGTGAATAAAAGAAAGATCGACAATGGCACGAACTGGCCCCAAAAAATCAGGCCTCAGGGTACTCGTCTGGCTTGGCGTAGTCCTCGCAGTGCTGACGGCCGTCCTTGCTGGCGGCACTATCGCCGGACAGGCCAGCTGGGCACCCAAGCTGGCGCTGGACCTCGAAGGCGGCACCCAGATGATCCTGGCGCCCAAGGTTGAGGGCGGTTCGGACATTAACGAGGACCAGCTCAACCAGGCGGTGGCCATCATCCGCCAGCGCGTTGACGGCTCCGGCGTTGCCGAAGCGGAAATCAGCACCCAGTCAGGCCGCAACGTGGTTGTCAGCCTTCCCGGCACGCCCTCCACCCAGACACGGGCACTGATCCAGGCCTCCGCAGACATGAACTTCCGCCCGGTACTCCTCAACGGAGCCGGCGCTGCCGTGCCCACCGAATCGCTCACACCCGAGGACCAGCTGCCGAAGCCGACGGCGGAACCCGCCAACAGCAGCGACATCAACTGGATCACCGCTGAGGTGTACCGCCAGTTCGAGACCCTCGACTGCGACAACCCGGCCCAGGACAAGCAGGAGCGTTCCGACCCTGCAAAGCCGCTCGTGACCTGCGAGCCCGCAACGGCCACCACCCCGGCCATCAAGTACATTCTGGGACCGGTGGAGGTCAAGGGCAGCAACATTGTCACCTCCTCCTTCCAGCTCCAGCAGGGCGCACAGGGTGCCGTGACCAATGAATGGGCCGTCAACATCCAGTTCGACGGCGACGGAACGGCCAAGTTCAAAGAGGTCACCGAACGCCTGAACCAGTTCTACGTGGCAGCCGGCGGCGAAACAGGCACCGACCCCAAGTCGCAGTTCGCGATCGTACTGGATGACCAGGTCATCTCCGCGCCGCGTTCCCTGGCAGTCATCACCGATGGCCGCCCGCAGATCACCGGCGGCTTCACCGAGCAGTCGGCCAAGGCGCTCTCCGACCAGCTGCGCTTCGGCGCGCTGCCCATCAGCTTCGAGATCCAGAGTGAACAGCAGATCTCCGCGACACTCGGTGGCGAACAGCTCCGCATGGGCCTGCTGGCCGGCGTCATTGGCCTGCTGCTGGTGGTGGTGTACTCGCTCTTCCAGTACCGGGCGCTGGGCTTCGTGACCATCGCCTCCCTCGTGGTGGCCGGTGCGCTGACGTACCTCGCCATCGCGATCCTGGGCTGGACCGAAAACTACCGGCTCTCACTGGCCGGTGTCGCCGGCCTCATTGTGGCAATCGGCCAGACCGCGGACTCGTTCATCGTCTACTTCGAACGAATCCGCGACGAGCTGCGCGAAGGCCGCGGACTGGTGTCCGCCGTCGAAAACGGCTGGAAGCGCGCCAAGCGCACCGTCCTGGCCTCCAAGGCTGTCAACCTGCTCGCAGCCCTGGTGCTGTACTTCGTGGCAGTGGGCAACGTCCGGGGCTTCGCATTCACCCTCGGCCTGACCGCCATCGCCGACCTCATCGTCGTCTTTATGTTCACGCACCCGACGCTGCAGATGATTGCACGTACCAAGTTCTTCGGCGAAGGCCACCGGTTCTCCGGCCTCGACCCGAAGCAACTCGGGGCCGTGCCGCTGTACCGCGGCGCCGGCCGCCTGCGCACCCCCGACTCGAAGCCCGCCGTCGTCCGGGCCAAGAACACCGGTGCCGCCGCTGAGGCAGAACGCAGGATGACCATCGCGGAACGCCGCCTCGCGGAGAAGCAGGAGCAGCTCACCGGCTCCTCCAAGAGCGCAGCCAAGGAGAACAAGTAAATGTCCAGCTTTGCCACTTTCGGTAACGAGCTCTATTCCGGCAAGCGCTCGTACAACTTTGTCGGCGCCAAGAAGATCTGGTTCCTCATTGCGGCCGTTGCCGTTGCCCTGTCCATCCTCATCCCGGTGGCAAAGGGCGGCTTCAACCTCGGCATCGAGTTCCGCGGCGGCTCCGAATTCACGGTCTCCAACGTCAAGACGACGGACGCCTCCGTCGGCGAAAAAGCCGTCCAGGACATCGTCGCGGGGAGCATTCCGCGCGTGGCCAATGTGGCCGGTACCACCATGAGGATCCAGACGGACAAGCTCACGGACGAAGAAACCCTCAAGATCAAGGAGGGACTGACGGCAGCCTACGGCGTCACGGACAACGAGGTGACGTCCACGTTTGTGGGTCCCACGTGGGGTGCGGATGTGACTAAGCAGGCACTGATCGGCCTGGTGATCTTCGTGGTCCTCGCCGCCCTCCTCATGGCGCTCTACTTCCGGACCTGGAAGATGTCCCTGTCCGCGATCGCCGGCATGCTGGTGACGATGTTCATCACCGCCGGGGTATACGCCCTCAGTGACTTCGAGGTGACGCCGTCCGCCATCATCGGGTTCCTGACGGTGCTCAGCTACTCGCTGTATGACACCGTGGTGGTCTTCGACAAGATCCGCGAAAACACCGCCGATCTCGATGCCTCCACCCGCCGTACATTCGGTGAGGAAGTCAACCTCGCGGTCAACCAGACCCTCGTGCGTTCCATCAACACCATGATGGTTGCCATCCTCCCCGTGGGCGCCATCCTGTTCATCGGCGCCGGCCTCCTGGGCGCGGGCACGCTCCGCGACCTGTCGCTGGCATTGTTCGTCGGCATCCTGATCGGCACGGCCGCCACGATCTTCGTGGCAGCCCCCATGTATGCCTGGCTGCGCCAGAACGAACCCGACCTGGTGAAGCAGGCCAAGCGCGTGGAACACCGGCGGAACGAGGCGGCGTCCAAGGCCGCCGTCCCCGCCGAACCCGCGCAGGCCTGACACCCGGCGTGAACGGGCCCGCCGGCATCAGGAGACTGATGCCGGCCGGCCCGTTCGCATTTAATCGCCGGTTACATTTGTGTGCTGATCGGGGAATAGACTGGGGTAATTAAACGGGTCGTGAGGGGTGCTTCATTGGAAGAACGTTCGGCGTCGGCGCCAACGGCAGACGGAGACAACGGTCCGGGCCGCGGACCGCAGACCGGGCTGGTGCCTGCCGCACGTCCAGGGCAGGCCGTCCCCGTGGACAACTCCGGGGCCAGGCCCACCTTCCCGGGGCGCCGCGAACGCACGCGTTCCCGCCTGGCACGGCTCACCGGCCGCGGCGCGGCCAGCTATTCGCCCATCCTCGAACCGCTGCTGCGGACCGTCCGGGCCAATAACCCCAAAGAGGACTTCGACCTCATCCAGCGGGCCTTCGATGTCGCCGAACGCAGCCACCGCGGACAGAAACGCAAAAGCGGCGATCCCTACATCACCCACCCGGTCGCGGTGGCCACCATCCTTGCCGAACTCGGACTGAGCGGCACCACGCTGGCAGCTGCGCTGCTCCACGACACAGTTGAGGACACCCCCTACACGCTGTCGGACCTGAAGAGGGACTTCGGTCCCGAGGTCGCCATGCTCGTGGACGGCGTCACCAAACTGGACAAGGTCAGCTTCGGCGAAGCAGCCCAGTCCGAGACCGTGCGCAAAATGGTTGTGGCCATGGCCAAGGACATCCGCGTCCTCATGATCAAACTGGCGGACCGCCTCCACAACGCACGCACGTGGCGTTTCGTCTCCGCCGAATCCTCCGCGCGGAAGGCCCGCGAGACCCTGGAGATCTTCGCCCCGCTGGCCCACCGGTTGGGTATGAACACCATCAAGTGGGAACTGGAGGACCTGTCCTTCGCGGCGCTCTACCCGAAGGTCTACGAGGAAATCGTCCGGATGGTGGGGGACCGTACCCCGGAACGCGAAAAGAGCCTGGGTGTCATCCGCGACCAGATCACCGAGGACCTCCGCGCCGCCAGGATCAAGGCCACCATCACCGGCCGGCCCAAGCACTACTACTCGATCTACCAGAAGATGGTGGTCCGGGACAAAGACTTCGACGACATCAACGACCTGATGGGCGTCCGCGTGCTGGTGGACTCCGTCCGGGACTGCTACGCGGCACTGGGGACCATGCACTCGCGCTGGAACCCGCTGCCTGGGCGGTTCAAGGATTACATTGCGATGCCGAAGTTCAACATGTACCAGTCCCTGCACACCACGGTGATCGGTCCGGGCGGCAAGCCCGTGGAAATCCAGATCCGGACCCACGAGATGCACCGCCGCGCGGAATATGGTGTCGCCGCGCACTGGAAGTACAAGGACCAGCCCAACCGGACGGCCACCGGCCCCGGCAGCCCCCGGGACGGCGACATGGGCTGGCTCCGGTCCCTGGTGGACTGGCAGCAGGAAACCTCGGATCCGGGGGAGTTCCTGGATTCGCTCCGGTTCGAAATCAACGCCCGTGAGGTGTTTGTTTTCACGCCGAAGGGCGAAGTGATGGCCCTGCCGGCCGGATCCACCCCCGTGGATTTTGCGTACGCCGTCCACACCGAGGTGGGACACCGCACCATCGGCGCACGCGTCAACGGCAAGCTGGTCCCGCTGAACAGCGAACTGAACCATGGCGACTGGGTGGAGATTTTCACGTCGAAGGCCGAAGGCGCCGGCCCCAGCCAGGACTGGCAGCACTTCGTTAAGAGCGCCCGGGCGCGGAACAAGATCCGCCAGTGGTTCAGCAAAGAGCGCCGCGAAGAGGCAATCGACCGGGGCAAGGAACTGCTGACGCGGGCCATGCGCAAACAGAACCTGCCCCTGCAGCGGCTGATGACGCACGAGGCCCTGGCCGCGGTGGCAGAGGACTTCAAGTACGTGGACATCTCCGGCCTCTACGCCGGCGTTGGCGACGGTCACACGTCGGCCCAGTCGGTGATGGAAAAGCTCGTCGAGAGCCTCGGCGGGAGCGAAAGCACCGACGACGACATCACCGAAGTCAGCATCCCCACTCAGGTGGCCAAGACCCGCTTCTCCGATTCCGGTGTGGTGGTGCGGGGCGTCGGCGACGTCTGGGTGAAGCTGGCCCGCTGCTGCACGCCGGTGCCGCCGGACCCGATCCTCGGATTTGTCACGCGCGGCTCAGGTGTGTCGGTGCACCGGACAGACTGCACCAACATCTCGGACCTGAAGGACCAGCCGGACAGGATCGTGGACGTTGACTGGGCACCCACCCAATCAAGCGTGTTCCTCGTGGAGATCCAGGTGGAGGCCCTGGACCGCAAATCGCTGCTGTCCGACGTGACAAGGGTCCTGTCAGAGAACCACGTCAACATCCTGGCGGCCAGTGTGCACACGTCCACGGACCGGGTAGCCATCTCACGGTTCGCTTTCGAGATGGGTGACCCCAAGTACCTCAGCCACGTCCTCAGCGCCGTCAGGCGGATCGACGGCGTCTTCGACGTCTACCGGACCACCGGCAACAAACGGCGGAGCTAACAGGGCGAGCTTCTCCAGGGCGGACCTTTTGTGCGGCACGCGCGGAGTGGATTCGATGGCCAGCACCAACAGGCGCAGCCGGACATCCTTCTCCGGCCTGGACAGCAGGGCTTCCAGAGCCGGCAGTGCCCGCTGTGCATCCACATGCAGGGCAATGTCCAGCGCCGTACGCAATGGGCTGGAGACCATCAGCCCGCCCAGGCTGACGACGTCGAACGGACCCAGCCGTACCTCATGCAGGGTGCACCCGCGCGTGTTCCGCAGGCTTGAAATCCTGCGTTTGGCGTCCACGAGCAGTGCCAGCCGGTCGGGTTCGCCTGCGCAGCCGTAGATCCAGGCGGCGGTCATCCTGCCGGCCACCACCCGCTGCCGGATGGCTGCCGGCACGGCGTTGGCCGCCGCCCGCGCCCTCATCTGCGGCGACGCGGCAACGTCCGGGAGCGCATAGCCATGCTGGTGGAACTGGCTGAGCACACCGTCGCCGGCCATCGACTGGAGCTCCGGCCAGGTGAAAGGCTTTCCTGGCGAGTAGAGCTCGGGGAAGCGGGGGAGCGCTGCTGGTGCCGGGGCGGCCGCCGCGGCGGCCGAAGGGGACGGAATGGCCATTCAGCCATCCTGCCGCGTATCCCACAAACGCGTACAGGCCCGGCTGCGGTTATGTGGATAACCGGAGCCGGACCTGTGACGTGTCCGTTGGCGAAGCCCTAAGAGGGCTTCGGCCTAGGAGAGTTCGCTGGCTGAGCGCTGGATCTGGTCCAGCCATGCCTGCCGTGCGTCGAGGGCTTCCTGCGCGGCCTTGATCTTGCGCTGGTCGCCGGCCTTCTCCGCCTTGGCGAGGTCCTCCTGGAGGCCGGCAATGGCAGCCTCCAGCTGGGACAGCGCGCTGTTGGTGCGGGCCTTGGTCTCGGGGTTGGACCGCTGCCAGTTTTCCTCTTCGGCCTGGCGGACGGCGTCCTCCACCTTACGGAGGCCGGCTTCGATGCGCCCCATGTCGGCACGCGGAACCTTGCCGGCTTCCTCCCAGCGGTCGCGGACGGACTGGAGCGCCTTTTTGGCCGCAGCCAGGTCCTTGACCGGGAGGATCGCGCTGGCCTCAACGAGGAGCGCTTCCTTCACGGTGAGGTTGGCTGCGTACTCCTGGTCGATCTCTTCGTTGGCAGCCTGCCGGTTAGTGAAAAACACATCCTGGGCCGCGCGGAAGCGTGCCCACAGGGCGTCATCATCCTTGCGGCTGGCGCGCGGTGATGCCTTCCAGTCGTCCATCAGGCGGCGGTACTCGCCGGCGGCGTAGCCCCAGTCGGTGGAGCTGGACAGGGCCTCTGCTTCCGCGATGAGCTTTTCCTTGGCTGACTTGGCCGCGGAGTTGTTGCTGTCCAGCTGCGAGAAGTAGGCCCGGCGGTGGCGGTCGAAAACCGTGCGTGCTGCGCGGAAGCGCTTCCACAGGGCGTCCTCGTTGCTGCGGCCCAGGCGTACACCGCTCTTCTGGGCGGTCTTCCAGCTTTCGAAGAGCTCGTTCATCCGGGCGCTGGACGTCTTCCACTGGATCTGGGATGGATCCTGGCCGGAGATACTTTCGGCTTCAGCAACGATCTCCTCGCGGGCTGCCAGCTCGGCAGCGCGGACGGCGTCGTGCTCGGCCTTCTCGGTCTTTTCGAGTTCCTTGACCTGTTCGGAGAGCGCATCCAGGCGGCCTTCGGCGGCGCGGAGATCGCCCACCATGTTCCGCTCGGCCAGCTGTTCGCGCAGGTGGGTGACAGTCTTCTGCATGTCGGTGCTCGGGGCCTTGGAACTCACCCTCTGCTCCAGCAGGACGATCTGGGCCAGGATGTCATCGAATTTGCGGGCGAAATACGCCAGGGCTTCATCGTTGCTGACGTCAGGGTACTGTCCGACGGCGTGTTCCTCGCCGTCGATCTTCAGGAAGACGTGGCCGTCGCCTTCAACGCGGCCCCAGTGCGACGCCTCAGCCAACGACGTGGCGGGCACTACGGGCACCGGTGCCGCGGCAGGAGCGGCGGCCGCCGGCTTTGGCCGGGATGCGAAAGCGGCCGGCGAGGGCGCCGGACGCGGTGCAGCGGCGGGCTTAGGCGCTGCCTCAGGAGCAGAAACGGCAGTGGCCTCGGCAACAGGCGCGGCAGCGGTGGGGACTTCAGCCTCAGCTGCGGCATCGGGGGTTTCAGCCTCCGGCGCCGCCTCAGGGGCGGCTGCGTCGGGGGTTTCGGCCTCTGGAGATTCCTCGGCGACGGCCGGGGCTTCCTCCGCAGCTTCTGCGGCGGCGGCCGGGGCTTCCTCCGCAGCTTCTGCGGCGGCGGCCGGGGCATCTTCAGCCGGTGCCACGTCGGTGGTGGGCTCCAGGACCGGGGATTCCCCGGCCGTGGCTTCGTCAGCCGCTGCCGGTTCGGCCGCGGGGGCCGTTTCCTCGGTCAGGTCTGCTGCTGTTTCGTCGGATTTCTGACTGTCTGTCACCGCTAAAAGTCTTTCGCTTGGAGGGAAATACTCACGTACTGCACCGCGGCCGTGGAGGCCTGGCTTCCTACTTCAGAGAAACCGAGTCTATCGTGACTGGTTGCACAGGTGCGCCGTCTGATGCGCTGGAACCGGGAGTGATTCCAGCCGCCGCAATGGCATCTACTGCTTCCATTCCGGAGGTCACCTTGCCCACCACCGTATAGCCCCCGGCGGAGTCGGCGGGAATCACCGTGTCTTTATAGACAACGAAAAACTGCTTCCCGTTTCCGTAGGCGTTGTCGCCGGACCGTGCCACGGCAATCGTGCCCGCAGGGTAGGTGTTGTCCGCCGGAGTGTTTTCGAGGGGTCCCCAGGTGTAGTCCGGGTCGGCGGCAGCGGAGGCGCCGCCGCATTGCAGCAGTCCGAAGGCTTCGCCGGTGGTCAGGCGGTGGCATGCGCTGCCGTTGTAGAAGCCCTCGTCCGTGAGTGCTTTGAAGACGGCAGCAGCCTGGGGCGCCTTGGTGCCGTCGATTTCGACGCCGAGCACACTCCCGTTCAGCGTCATTTCGCCGGTGAACACCTTGCCGGCGGCCGTGTCCGCCGCCGGAATGTTGGGCCCGTTCGTTTCCTGCGCCGACGGGGAGGCGGACGGGCTGGTGAGCCCGGCCTCGGCCGCCGCGAATTCCTCTTCGGTGGGGTTGCCGGCGAATGCGGTCAGTTGGAGCACGACGGCGAGCACCACGGCAGCGGCACCGGCACCGGCGGCGATGATATTGTCCCGCCTGCGCCGTTTCTCCTGCTCCCGCCGCAGCTCGCGCTTGGCTTCCATCTGCTGGATGCGCCGTTTTGCCTCGCGGGCACTGCGTGAACTGGCCGCCAATGGTCCTCCTGGTAGTCGGGCTGCAGCCGCGCCCGATCATTCCCGGTGCGCCTGCAGTTCTTTGGCAGCATTGCGCCACCCAAGCCGCCCATTAGAGATGCAGGCGGATGACGCATAAACTGACTGCCGCACATAGTTTATGCATGAGTTGCCGGACAGCCGCCGTTCCCGGCCCGTTTCGGGTGGATTACCGGGTAAAGTCCCAGGCACCCTTTATTAAGAGGAGATCTTCCACCATGGCACGCACCGCCTCCCTGTCCGGATTCCCCGAGTGGCTTCCCGAGGAGCGGCTGGTGGAGCTGCACGTGCTGGACACCCTCCGCAAGGTCTTCGAGCTGCACGGTTTCTCTTCCATCGAGACCCGTGCGGTGGAAACTGTCGGCCAGCTGCTGCGCAAGGGTGAGATCGATAAAGAGGTCTACGGGCTCAGCCGCCTCCAGGATGACGAAGGTGACGAATCCAAGGCCGGCAAACACGATCCGCACGCCCTCGCGCTGCACTTCGACCTGACGGTGCCGTTTGCCCGGTACGTGGTGGAGAACGCCGGTTACCTGGCGTTCCCGTTCCGGCGGTACCAGATCCAGAAGGTCTGGCGCGGCGAGCGTCCGCAGGAAGGCCGTGCCCGCGAATTCACCCAGGCGGACATCGACGTCGTGGGCGACGGCGACCTGCCCTTCCGCTATGACGTGGAAATCGCCCTGGTGATCGCCGAAGCCCTCAGTGCCCTGCCCATCCCGGACTTCCGCCTGCGCATCAACAACCGCAAACTGGCTGAAGGCTATTACCGGGGCATCGGCCTGGATGACACCGCCGGCGTGCTGCGCAGCATCGACAAGCTGGAAAAGATCGGCCCCGCCAAGGTCGCGGAACTGCTGAAGTCCGAGCTCGGAGCAACCGACGAGCAGGCACAGCTGGCCTTGAAGCTTGCCGGGATCCGCACCGAGGACACCTCGTTTGTGGCCCAGGTCCGCGCGCTCGGCGTGACGAACGACCTCCTGGAAGAGGGCCTGGACGAGCTCGAACAGGTCATCGCGGCCGCAGTGCAGCGGGCTCCGGGCAAGGTTATAGCGGACCTCAGCATCGCCCGCGGCCTGGACTACTACACCGGCACCGTGGTGGAGACCGTCCTGGTGGGCCACGAACAGCTCGGCTCCATCTGCTCCGGCGGCCGCTACGACGCCCTGGCCAGCAAGGGCAACCGCAAGTTCCCCGGCGTCGGCCTTTCCATCGGCGTGACCCGGCTCGTGTCCCGCATCCTCAGCCAGGACCTGGCGAAGGCGTCCCGCTCGGTGCCCACGGCAGTATTGGTTGCCCTAACTGACGACGACAGCTGGGGCGCTGCCCAGGACATTGCGGCACAGCTCCGCGGCAGGGGCATCGCCACCGAGGTCGCGGCGAAGGCCGAGAAATTCGGCAAGCAGATCAAGTTCGCCGACCGCCGCGGCATTCCCTTTGTCTGGTTCACCGACGACGACGGCAAGCACCAGGTCAAGGACATCCGATCGGGCGTGCAGGTGGACGCCGATCCGGCCAGCTGGGCCCCGGCTGACGAAGACCTGTCCGTCCAGGTCACCACCGCGCTTCAGGCGTCCGCCCAGCCGGCCTGACACTAACGGCCCGGTACTTGCCGCGGCGACGGCGGCCGGGGCCAGCCTTCGTGGGGCACTTTGACGTGGATTTGCCGCTTTCTTGGCCGATTTCCGTGCTCAACCTGCCCAAAGTGCCCCACGACGGTATGGCTTAGGCCCGAAACGGCACTAGCGGCGGAACCTCAGCACCATGAACCGCCCTGCCGCTCCGGCTGTGAGGACGCCCGCCATGCCCAGCACCGACGCGGCCGGCAGGGTGAACGCCAGCAGCAGGCAGCCGAGGAACCCGGCGATATTCAGCCACCGGGGGCCATGGGCAGGGTGTTCGGCCAGTGTATAGGCGGCAGCGTTGGTGACCGCGTAGTAGATCAGGACGCCAAAGCTGGAGAAGCCCACCACGGTCATGACGTCCGTGGTCAGCAGCAGGAGAATCACGACGGCGGCCACCGCCAGTTCTGCGACGAACGGCACCGTATGTTTCCCGCCGACGCGTGCAAGGGGGCCAGGGAGATCCCGTTCACGGGCCATCGCCAGGGTGGTCCGGCCCACGCCGGTGATCAGCGCCAGGAGGGCGCCGAGGCAGGCAGCGGCCGCCCCGGCCTGGACAACCGGCGCGCCTGCGGCCAGGGAAGAGTTGCGGACAGCGTCCAGCAGCGGCGTGGCGGTTGCGGCCAGGCCGGCGGGGGACAGGTGATTCAACAGCAGCAGCGCCAGGACAAGGTAAATGCCGAAGGCAGCAGCGAGGGCTGCAAGGATGGCCCGGGGGATGGTCCTGGCCGGATCCTTGACCTCCTCACCGAGGGTGGCGATCCGGGCGTAGCCGGCGAACGCGAAAAACATCAGCCCGGCCGCTGGCAACACGCCGCCGAGGTTGGCGGGAACACCGGCGTCAGCACCGGCGTCGGACGCGTCCACTCCAAGGGAGGCGCCCGCCGGGTGGGGGCCGACGATGCTGGCGGCGGCAACAAACACCAGCGTGGCCAGGACCACGGCCAACAGGACCCTGGTCAGGAGGGCGGTGCGGGTGATGCCCAGCAGGTTGACCCCTGTCAGCGCCACCACCGCGGCAACCGCCACAGGAATCGCGTACTGCGGCACAACGTAATTCCCGAAGGTGAGTGCCATGGCCGCGCAGGACGCTGATTTTCCGGTGATGAAGCCCCAGCCGGCAATGAAACCCGGCCACTCGCCCAGCCGCTTCCGGCCGTAGACATAGGTACCGCCGCTTGCCGGGTACCTGGCCGCGAGTTCAGCCGAGGCAACAGCGTTGCAGTACGCCACGGCACCGGCGATCAGGACAGCAACGACCAGGAAACCTCCGGCCAGACCGGCGGCCGGGGCGAAGGCCACAAAGACGCCCGCGCCGAGCATGGAGCCGAGCCCGATCGACGTGGCGTCGAACACGCCCAGCCGCCGCTGAAGTTGCTGGTGCCCGGTCATGGGGGTGGTGGAGCCTTTCCAACGGGTAAACTCGAACGGGATTGTTCCCGGAACGATCCTATGCAACTTCCCTAAAGTTCCTGCTGTCTCTTTCAGAAAGGCGTGCTGTGCTGCGCACACATGACCTCGGATCCCTTCGCTCCGAGCACATTGGACAAACCGTAACCCTGGCCGGCTGGGTGGGCCGCCGTCGTGACCACGGTGGTGTCGCATTCGTGGACCTGCGCGATGCCTCCGGTGTGGCCCAGGTTGTGGTCCGTGAGGAAGAGGTCTTCCACGGTCTGCGCAACGAGTACGTCCTTCAGATCACCGGCACCGTCTCCCAGCGCCCCGAGGGCAATGAGAACCCCGCGCTGGCCACCGGCGAAATCGAGGTCATGGCGGACAAGGTCGTTATCCTCAACACCTCCGAGCCTTTGCCGTTCCAGATCGACGAGCACGTCGAGGTCGGTGAGGAAGCACGCCTGAAGCACCGCTACCTTGACCTGCGCCGTCCCGGCCCCGCCCGCAACCTGCGGCTGCGGTCCGAAGCCAACCGCGTGGCCCGCGAGCTGCTCCACCAGGACGGCTTCGTCGAGATCGAAACGCCCACGCTGACGCGCTCGACGCCGGAAGGCGCCCGCGACTTTGTGGTCCCCGCGCGCCTGGCCCCGGGTTCCTGGTACGCGCTGCCGCAGTCACCGCAGCTTTTCAAGCAGCTCCTGCAGGTGGGCGGTTTCGAGAAGTACTACCAGATTGCGCGCTGCTACCGCGATGAGGATTTCCGCGCCGACCGCCAGCCGGAATTCACCCAGCTGGACATCGAGGCCAGCTTCGTTGACCAGGACGACATCATTGCCCTGGGCGAAAACATCGTCAAGGCACTCTGGAAGCTGATCGACGTCGAGATCCCCACCCCCATCCAGCGCATCACCTATGCCGACGCGATGGCCCGCTACGGCTCGGACAAGCCTGACCTCCGCTTCGGCGTGGAACTGACTGAGCTCACCGAATTCTTCAAGGACACCGGCTTTGGCGTCTTCAAGGCTCCGTATGTCGGTGCCGTGGTGATGCCCGGCGGCGCTTCCCAGCCGCGGCGCACCCTTGACGGCTGGCAGGAGTTCGCCAAGCAGCGCGGCCACAAGGGCCTGGCATACGTCCTCTTCAAGGAAGACGGCGAACTGGCAGGCCCGGTCGCCAAGAACCTGACCGAAACCGAGCGTGCAGGCCTCGCCGACGCCGTGGGCGCCAAGCCGGGCGACTGCATCTTCTTCGCCGCCGGTGAGAAGTCCGCGGCCCGTGCCCTCCTGGGTGCTGCCCGCGTGGAGATCGGCCACCGCACCGGCCTGATCGATCCCAGCGCCTGGGCCTTCTGCTGGGTGGTGGACGCCCCCATGTTCGAGCCGGCCGCCGCTGCAGTGGCCTCCGGCGATGTGGCTGTTGGCGCCGGCAAGTGGACCGCAGTCCACCACGCCTTCACCTCGCCCAAGCCGGAGTTCCTGGACACGTTCGACCAGGACCCGGAATCGGCCTTGTCCTACGCGTACGACATCGTCTGCAACGGCAACGAAATCGGCGGCGGTTCCATCCGTATCCACGAGCGCGACGTCCAGGAGCGGGTCTTCGAACTGATGGGCCTGGACCGTGAAGACGCCCAGACCAAGTTCGGCTTCCTGCTCGAGGGCTTCAAGTTCGGGGCCCCGCCGCACGGCGGCATCGCCTTCGGCTGGGACCGCGTGGTGGCACTGCTGGCAGGTGTTGAGTCGATCCGCGACGTCATTGCCTTCCCGAAGACCGGCAACGGCTACGACCCGCTGACGCAGGCCCCCGCGCCGATCACGCCGCAGCAGCGCAAGGAGGCCGGCGTCGACTTCAAGCCCCAAACGAAGCCGGAAGAAGCCAAGAAAGCCGAACCGGAAGCCAAATAGGCTCTAGGCTCAACCGCAGGAGGCTCCCCGGACAACCGGGGAGCCTCCTGCCGTTGATGAAGGATGGAGCACCGTGGCCGACACCGCCCCGATGGACCTTGAACGTGTGATGGACGCCGCCTGGCCGGCTCCCGACCGGGACGAAACAGGCGGATGGGTTCTTCGCGCCGCAGACGGCGTGACCCAGCGGGCCAACTCGATCTGGCCGCGCGCCGGGAGGGACGGCGAACCCCACGAAAGGCCTGTCCTGCTGCGGGAGGCCAGGGCCTGGTACCGAAGCCGCCGGTTGCCGGTGATCTTCCAGGTTTTTGACAATGCCTGCAACGAGGCCTTGAATGCCTTCCTGGATGCCGAAGGCTTCACCCGGCAGTCCGAAACCCTGATCCTGGCGCGCAACGGCGAAGCCGGCGCCGGGGAAGTAGTGCCCGACCCCGGCGTCGAACTTTCATCAGAGCCTTCCGCGGAATGGCTGCGGCTCTGGTGGAGCGTGGACGGCCGCGGCGGCGAGGATTCCCTTGCCACCGCCCGCGGAATCCTTGAGGGCTGCCCGTCGCTGTACGCCCTGGTGAGGGACGACGACGGCGTCCCCGCCGCCGTCGGGCGCCTCGCCATTCCTCCGGGCCGGTCGGGCGGGCCGGCCGGCTGGGGCGGCCTGTACTGCATGGCAACACGCCCGGACGCACGGCGCCGCGGCTACGCCACGCGTATCCTCCAGGGCCTGCTCGGGGCCGGTCAGTCACAGCGGCTGGACAGCTACTGGCTGCTGGTCACCGCCGCCAACCTCGGGGCGCAGGCACTCTACGCCAACGCCGGATTCACGGAAACCGGCCGCTACGTCTACCGGCAGGAACGGCCCAAACGGCACCTGACCGGCTGTTAACCTAACTACTCCGGCGGGTCGGCCACCTGGATCCGGACAGCGCAGGCATCCGCTGCCGCTTTCTTCAGGACCGCGGCCCGGGGATCGGCCACGTCGAGGTAGGCCAGCCGGGGCAGGCGCGCGTAGTCCCTCAGGACAGGCTCCTCCAGCACCAGGTCCACCAGGGTGCGGTCCCCGCCTGGAACGACGTACTCGAAGGACTGGCCGCTGAACACCTGCCGGGCCTGCCCGGCGACGGCCTGGACCAGCTCATCCGCCTGGTTGGAACGGCGGCGGGCAAACCGCTGCTGCGACTGGCCCCCCGCAGCGGTCCGGGACTGCACGTACCTGGTGCCCGCCTTGGACACGACGATGACTCCCTCGCTGGCCACGGCGATGCCATAACCTCCCCGCCGGACCAGGAGAAGGCCGAGCCGGCGCGGCTGGGAGGCGATGGACGCCAGCCGCTCCAATGGGCCGGCGCCCCGTCCTGGCCGGCCGTCGTCGGGCCAGGGCGGCTGCAGGAACGCGGTGGTGCCGTCGGCCGCCAGGAGCCGCACGCCGTCGTCGTCATCGCTGAGCCGGAAGCCGCCGTGGGCGGCGCTGAACCGCTCCACCCAGCCCGCGAGGCGGACGCCGGGCACAAAAGCAGTCCTGACGGAGCTGGGACGGCCGGCCCCGGCGGCGGGGTGTGCGCTCATGTGGGACCCCTTGGGCTGGCGGAACGAAGCGGTGAACTAGAAGTAGCCTATCTGTGTGGATGATCTCTTCGCCCAAGGGCCAGGCAACGACGACGACGGCGAAGGCGACAGCGGCGCGGCGGCCGCCGCCGGAAGCGGAGCGGACGGCAACGGCCGGCCCCGCAGCCCCCTGGCGGTCAGGATGCGGCCGAAAACGCTGGACGACGTGGTGGGCCAGCAGCACCTGCTGGGGCAGGGCTCGCCGCTGCGCCAACTGGCCGCCGGTGCTGATGCAGGCGGCCCCGCCGGGCCGGCGTCGGTCATCCTCTGGGGACCTCCCGGGACCGGAAAAACCACGCTGGCCCACGTGATCGCCAAGGGGCGTGGCCGTAAGTTCGTGGAACTGTCCGCCATCACGGCAGGCGTGAAGGATGTCCGCCGCGTGATGGACGAGGCCCTGACCGCCCGGGACCTGTACAAAACCACCACCGTGCTGTTCCTGGACGAGATCCACCGGTTTAACAAGGCGCAGCAGGATGCGCTGCTGCCCGGGGTGGAAAACCGCTGGGTTGTCCTGGTGGCGGCCACCACCGAGAATCCGTCCTTTTCCGTGGTTTCTCCGCTGCTGTCGAGGTCGCTGCTGCTGACGTTGAGGCCCCTCACCGACGACGACATCGAGGGACTCGTTCAGCGCGCCGTCACAGATGTCCAGGGACTGAACGGGAAGGTTGAACTCAGTGACGAGGCGTTGGCCCACCTGGTCAGGCTTTCCGGGGGTGACGCCCGGCGTGCACTTACTGCCCTCGAAGCCGCCGCCGGGGTGGCGTTCGGCGACGCCGACGACGCGGGCGACGGTCCGGTGACCGTTGAGCTGAAGCATACGGAGCGGGCCCTCGATGTCGCCGCGGTCCGCTACGACCGGGCCGGCGACCAGCATTACGACGTCGCCAGCGCCTTCATCAAGTCCGTCCGGGGTTCCGACGTGGACGCAGCCCTGCACTACCTGGCGCGGATGCTTGAGGCAGGGGAGGACCCCAGGTTTGTTGCCCGGCGCATCGTGATTTCCGCCGCCGAAGACGTTGGCATGGCCGACCCCACGGCGCTGCAGACTGCCGTCGCCGCTGCGCAGGCAGTCCAGCTGATCGGCATGCCCGAAGGCAGGATCGTGCTGGCCGAAGCCGTGGTCCACCTGGCCACCGCGCCCAAGTCCAACGCGGCGTACATGGGCCTGAACAAGGCCGTGGCGGACGTCCGCGCCGGCCTCGGCAACGGGATTCCGGCCCATCTGCGCGACGCCCACTATCCGGGGTCGAAGCAGCTGGGCCATGGACTCGGCTACAAGTACGCCCACGACGCCCCGCACTCCGTGGCGACGCAGCAATACCCGCCGGACGACCTCGTGGGCAAGGACTACTACCTGCCCACGGCCAACGGTACGGAACGCGACATTGCCATCAGGCTGGAGCGGCTGCGCAAGATCATCAGGGGCAGCTGAGCCTTCCCGGCAATAGTTTTTGCGCACCCACCGCATCCCCCAGTCCGGCCAGGGCAACGTGCTCCAGCCTGGCACCTGAGGCCAGCAGCGCCTCAACAATCTGGGCAGGTCCCGGCCTCGCCAGCAGGTAACCCTGCCCCGTGCTGCGGGTTCCGAAGCCGTCGACGGCGATCCGGACGCCGAGTGCCTTGAGCCTGTTCAGGACGGACATGCCGCCGTCCCGGCTGGCTGCCAGGGCAGCCTCCGTTATTTCGAGTACGAGCCGTCCGGCCTGCGTGGCGGGTCTACGAGGACCAGTTCGACGGCGGCAAGGGTGCGGTCATCGGGTGTCGCTGCCGGTAGGAGAGGCTTCCAGTCCAACGGTTTCCCCGGTCAGCAGGTCCGCCACGGGCTGGTACTCAAGGCGCAGCTGCCGGGCGGCGACAGCCGTTGCCAGGTCGCTCTTCTGGGCAGCGCGGTAGGCCGTGTGGTCGTGTCCGCGCGGGTCGAACAGCTGGTAACGCGCCTTCCCGCCGTGCTTGGCCATGTACATCGCAAAGTCAGCCTGGCGCAGGAGCTCCGCTGCGTCCGGCGTGTCCTGCCTGCGCTGGGCAGCACCAAGGCTGGCCGTCAGGGTCAGGCGGTCGTCAGCGACGAAGAACGGTGCCCGCAGGGCCTCGTGGATCCGTTCGGCAACGTCGCCTGTGACGGAGTGTCCGTCATCCTCCATCACCACGATCGCGAACTCGTCCCCGCCCAGGCGGGCCACGAGGTCCTCGGCCCGCACGCAGGCCTGAAGCCGTGCGGCGAGCTGGATGAGGAGGGCATCGCCCCGCTCGTGGCCCAGCGAGTCGTTGACTCCCTTGAAATCGTCGACGTCGATAAAGAGCAGGCCTTCAAGCCTGGCGCCATTGCCCTTGTCGCCGCCAGGTTCCGGGTCGAATGATGCGGTGAGGCGCTCCATGAGTGCGGCGCGGTTGGGCAGGCCGGTGAGTGAATCGTGGGTGGCACGGTGGGTCAGTTCGAGGTGGCTGTCGTGCACAGCGGCGGCCATCGCGTTGAAGGCCTCGGCCAGCTCGCCAAGTTCGTCCCGCCGGTGCACGGAGATCCGGTGCGTGTACTGCCCGGCCTGCAGTTTCAGGGCGCCGTGCCGGAGGCTGGCCACCGGCCGCAGCAGGTCTTTGACCATCCTGCGGCGGAAGTAGAACGTCGCCGCAACGGCGATGGCGAACAGCCCGGTCCGGGCAGCGACGAGGATGAGTTCCAGGTCCGCGGTATAGGCCAGCGCCTTGTCCATGGCCGCCAGGGAGGACCGTTGGACGCCGGCCAGCAGGGTGCGGACCCGGGCACTGTCGGCCGCGAACCCGGGAGACTCCGCGGCGCGGGTTCCGTGTGTTCCATCCACCTGAACGGACCACAGGCCATGGGATGCGAGGGATTCCTGCCACGCCTGCCGCACGTCCCCGACGGCGGGCCTGGATTCCGCCGGCAGGAGGTCCGTGGCGGCGGCGTCGAACAGGGCGGAAATTTCATGCTGCTGGGCCATGAACGCCGCGTGGTCGGCGGCCGGGTCCGACAGCAGCCGGTGCCCCAGCTGTTCGTGGTCATCCAGCGCCGTGCGCAGCGACTCGATCCGTTCCGCCTCAAGCAGCAGCCGGCTGTCAGCGGCCTGGACGTGGCCAACCACACCCCGGACGCCCACGATGGTCACCGCCGCGCCCACCAGGAGCGCAATGAGCATCAGGATGAACGCCCGGGACCATTCACGCCGCAGGCTCCACGTCCGGGGCGTCCGCGTGAACGCGGCCCCGGGCACGGGCCGGCGATCCGCACTCTGCACATCCACATGCTGTTGTCCTATGGGTCAGGGAGCCAACGTGTCCCTGTCCCCACGCCAGAGTTGGCCCGGCCAAGAGTCCGGTGATAATAGGAGCAGGCTAACAGGGCGGCAGCCCCGGCGGCCGCTGCGCCGCTCCCGCGTGGTAGGATAGTTCGTTGTCTGGCAAGGCACGGACGCACAATCCACCAAATTCACTTTGATGCGGTTATGCCCTGTGCCCAGTAGCAAAAGGCAGCGGTTGGCCGATGCTCTCCATCGTGGAGGCCAGTAACACTGACACACCGCAGATATTGGAAGGACACAAGTGGCTAACAACACTCGTGCTCGCCGTACCGCACGCCTCTCGCGTGCACTCGGCATCGCTCTGACCCCCAAGGCCGCCAAGTACATGGAGCGCCGCCCGTACGGCCCCGGTGAGCATGGCCGTGCCCGCAAGAAGCAGGACTCCGACTACGCCGTACGCCTGCGCGAAAAGCAGCGTCTGCGCGCCCAGTACGGCATCCGCGAAGCCCAGATGACCCGTGCCTTCGAAGAAGCGCGCCGCACCAAGGGCCTGACCGGTGAAAACCTGATCGAACTGCTCGAAATGCGTCTTGACGCGCTCGTGCTGCGTGCCGGCTTCGCCCGCACCATCGCCCAGGCCCGCCAGCTCGTTGTGCACCGCCACATCCTGGTTGACGGCATCCGCGTTGACCGTCCGTCGTTCCGCGTTGGCGAAGGCCAGCTGGTCCACGTTCACAGCCGCAGCGAAACCATGGTTCCGCTCCAGGTGGCAGCAGCCGGCGCACACCGCGACGTCCTGCCCCAGGTTCCCGCCTACCTGGACGTCAAGCTTGACGCCCTGCAGGCACGCCTGGTCCGTCGCCCGAAGCGCTCCGAGGTCCCCGTGACCTGCGAAGAGCAGCTCGTCGTCGAATTCTACGCACGCTAAATCCCAGCAGCGTATACAAAGAAGCCCGTGGCAAGCGCCGCGGGCTTCTTTGTATGTAAGGTACTTGGGGGGCTTCTGCGTTTCGCACCGAAAATGCACACGCGGATGGAACAGATCCACACAGTTTCGAGGAGATGAACGTCTATGTCTGGTGGCGATATTGCCGGCCTGATCGCTGCCGGGGTGTTCGCGCTCCTGGTGCTGCTGCTCGCAGTGCCGATCCTGAAACTGGGACGGGTTTTTGACGAAGTGCGCACCTCCATCCGCGCCATCAGCGACGGCGCCACGCCCCTGATGGA
The DNA here is from genome assembly GCF_040812005.1 of Arthrobacter sp. HS15c. Taxonomy (NCBI): domain Bacteria; kingdom Bacillati; phylum Actinomycetota; class Actinomycetes; order Micrococcales; family Micrococcaceae; genus Arthrobacter; species Arthrobacter sp. HS15c. The sequence goes on along the minus strand of NZ_JBFOHM010000013.1, from coordinate 93,105 downwards.
CGAAGTGACGGCCACGGTGTCCACCACCAACCAGCAGCTGAAGAAAGTTGACGGCATCGCCTCCAACGTTTCGGATGCCTCGGCCAACCTCTCCGCGCTGTCGTCCCTCATGGCAGCGACCGTCGGTTCACCGCTGATCAAGGTGGCAGCCTTCAGCTACGGCGTACGCTCCGCCTTCGCCAACCGCAAGAAGCCCGCCGCCGGCCGTCGCAGCCGCTAAGCCACGGAGAACTGAAAATGAAACGACTTGTCTGGATGGGGATCGGCGTGGCCATCGGAGTCATCGCATTCCGCAAAGTGACCGAAGCCCAGGCCAACCTCGGGCCGGTTGGCCTGAACCGTGCGGTGGGCCGGCTCGCCGACGGTGTCTACGACTTCGCGGACGCTGTACGGGCGGGAATGCGTGAGCGTGAAACCGACCTGCGCGCCGCGCTCGGCGTCGAGTCCCAGGAGCTTGTCCGGCGCTGACGCCCCGGAAGCCGCGCGAGAATTAAACCAGCAGTCCCGTATGCCGGGGCTGCCCACTGAATCAAAACTGTCACGTACAACAGACGCGTGAACCAAGAAGGGTAAGTAAACAGCTCATGAAGTCGCAGGAGATCACCAAGCGCTGGATCGACTTTTTCGTCAGCAAAGGCCACACAGCGGTGCCTTCCGCCTCACTGGTCTCCAGCGACCCCTCCCTGCTGTTCACCGTGGCCGGCATGGTCCCGTTCATCCCTTACCTGACGGCCCGCGAGGAAGCACCGTACTCCCGTGCCACCAGCGTGCAGAAGTGCATCCGCACCGGCGACATCGAGGAAGTGGGCAAGACTGCACGCCACGGCACTTTCTTCCAGATGTGCGGCAACTTCTCCTTCGGCGACTACTTCAAGGAAGACGCCATCAGGTTCGCCTGGGAGCTGCTCACCACCAGCGTGGCCGACGGCGGCTACGGCCTGCCGCCGGAACTGCTCTGGGTGACCGTCTATGAAGAGGACGACGAAGCCAAGGAGCTGTGGCTGAAGAACACCGGCGTCCCGGCCGAACGCATCCAGCGCATGGGCAAGGCCGACAACTACTGGCACACCGGCCAGCCGGGCCCCGCCGGCCCCTGCTCCGAGATCTACTACGACCGCGGCCCCGCCTACGGCGTGGACGGCGGACCGATCGCCGACGAGAACCGGTACGTCGAAATCTGGAACCTGGTGTTTATGCAGTACCAGATCGACAACGTCCGCTCCAAGGACGATTTCGACATCGTGGGCGAACTGCCCAAGAAGAACATCGACACCGGCCTGGGCATGGAGCGCCTTGCCATGATCCTTCAGGGTGTCGAGAACATGTACGAGACCGACCAGGTCCGCCCCGTCATCGACAAGGCAGCGCAGCTGTCCGGCAAGGAATACACCTCCGCCGAAACGCCGGATGACCCGCACCACACCGACGACGTCCGGATGCGCGTTGTGGGCGACCACATCCGGTCAGCCCTGATGCTGATCGCCGACGGCGTGACCCCGTCCAACGAAGGCCGCGGCTACGTGCTGCGCCGCCTCATCCGCCGTGCCGTCCGTTCCATGCGCCTGCTCGGCGTCGAAAAGGCCTGCCTGCCGGACCTGCTGCCCGAGTCCCGCGACGCCATGAAAGGCGTCTACCCGGTGGTGGAGACCGACTTCGCCCGGATCAGCCGGATCGCGTACGCCGAGGAAAAAGCATTCCTGCGCACCATCGCGTCCGGCACCGCCCGGCTTGAAGATGCCGTGACCGAATCAAAGTCCGCCGGCAAGCCGCTGTCCGGCGCCGATGCGTTCGCACTCCACGACACCTACGGATTCCCCATCGACCTCACGCTGGAGATGGCTGAAGAGGCCGGACTCCGGGTGGACGAGCCCGAATTCCGCAGGCTGATGCTCGAACAGCGCCAGCGTGCCCAGGCCGACGCCAAGGGCAAGAAGGGCGGCCACGCCGACCTCAGCGCCTTCCAGGAGCTCCTGGCCCAGGGCGAGACCGTCTTCACCGGCTACACCGACCTCGACGGCGAGTCCCGCGTCCGCGGCATCCTCAGCGGCGGCCGGGCAGTGGGCCAGGCTTCGACCGGGGACGAGATTGAGCTCATCCTGGCCGAGACGCCGTTCTACGCCGAGGCAGGCGGCCAGGCAGCTGACACCGGCCTGATCACCGGCGACGGCTTCGTCGTCGAGGTCCTCGATGTCCAGCGCCCGCTGAAGGGACTCAGCGTGCACAAGGCGATCGTCCGGGAAGGCGAGATCCCCGCCGACGCCCTGGTGCGCGCCGCCGTCGACCGGGAACGCCGCCACGCCGCGGAACAGGCCCACACCGGCACGCACATCGTCCACGCCGCCCTGCACCAGATCCTCGGCCCGGAAGCCACCCAGCGCGGCTCCTACAACAAGGCTGGCTACCTCCGCTTCGACTTCGCCTGGGGCGAGGGCCTCAGCACCGCCACCCGCTCGGAAATCGAGGAAGTGTCCAACCTCGCCATCCGCAACAACTTCCGGGTGGACACAAAGGTCATGGGTCTCGCCGAGGCCAAGGCGCTGGGCGCCATGGCGCTCTTCGGCGAAAACTACGGCAGTGAAGTCCGCGTTGTGGAGATCGACGGCGCATGGTCCCGTGAACTGTGCGGCGGCACCCATGTTTCCAACACGTCCCTCATTGGCAGCCTCTCGCTGCTGGGGGAGCAGTCGGTGGGTTCGGGAAACCGCCGCGTTGAAGCGTTCGTGGGCATGGACGCGTTCCGCCACCTGGCCGCAGAGCGTGCCCTGGTGACGGAACTGACCGAAATGCTGAAGGTTCCCTCCGGCCAGCTGGCTGACCGGATCGCGGTCACCCTCACGAAACTCAAGACTGCCGAAAAGGAACTGGAACGCCTCCGCAAGGAGCAGCTCGCTGCCGCTGCGGGCCAGATTGCCGGTACGGCGAAGGATGCCGCCGGAGTCAGCGTTATCGCGCACGACGCCGGACAGGTCAGCGGTGCCGACGACCTCCGTGGCCTCGCCCTGGACCTTCGGAACCGGCTGGGTTCCGCCGCGTCCACCGTGGCTGTTGCCGGTGTCAGCAACGACCGGCCCATGATCCTGGTGGCCACCAACGAGGCCGCCCGCGACGCAGGAGTCAAGGCCGGAGCCCTGGTTCGGCTCGCTGCCGGGATCCTCGGCGGCGGCGGTGGCGGCAAGGACGACGTGGCCCAGGGCGGCGGAACGGACGCCAGCAAGGTCGCACCGGCACTGGCAGCCGTTGTGGACGCCATTTCCCGGCGATAAGCACTCCATGACCAGTCCAGCAGCAGCCAGCGCCTACCCCCAGGGAATCAAACTGGGGGTGGACGTCGGCACCGTCCGGGTGGGCGTCGCCCTCTGTGACCGCGACGGGATCCTCGCCACGCCCTACAAGACCCTTGACCGCAACCCGAAGAAGAACTCGGATGTCCGCGTCATAGCAGGGCTGGTCCAGGAACTGGGGGCGGTCCAGGTCATTGTGGGGCTTCCCCGCACCATGAAGGGGGAGGAGCACGCTTCCGCACGGATGGCGACGGACTATGCGGAGCTGCTGGCCGGTGAGCTGGAAAGCCGGGGGCTGGACGTCCCCGTGTGCCTCGTCGACGAACGCCTCAGCAGCGTCACGGCCCACCGCAACCTGCACGAAGCTGGCATGAGCAGCCGGAACCACCGTAAAGTGGTGGATCAGGTTGCGGCGGCAGGAATCCTCCAGCACGCCATAGACATGCAAAAAGCCAGGGGAACGGATGTTGGTGGCCGCGTGAACGCGCCGGCCCGTCCGTGGCTTTCCGGGGACAGCGCAGCGGATACGCCTGCGCCTGCTGCCCCGGAGGACAAGACTCGATCTTCAGATAACGGAAGGCTACAGTGAGCCCGGCCAACATTGATGACACTTCCGGCACCCCCGGCGACGGCGGGGCCAGGCAGCTGACCCGCAAGGAAATCCGCGCGTTGGAGAAGTCACTGCACACGGAAAGCAACAACGTTGTTCCGGAGCAGGCCTACGAAACCGGGTTCGACTACCTGGATGAGGGCAATGGGCACAAGCCGGCCGCCACGGCACCACCCGAGCCCGATGCCCCTCCCGTGGTCCCGGCAGTTCCGGAGGCACGGCCGGCCTCCAACTCGGAACATTCAGTATCGCCCGCGACCGAGGCATCGCCTGTGATCCCCGCCGCGCCGGAGAGCGCACCCGCCGTGCCGGCGACCCCGGACACCCCGCCCAGCGTCCAGCAGGCGGAGTTCGCGCCGCCGGCGGTGGAGCACGGCGAGGTCCTGCCCGGGGACACACATCACGACGGGCATTACCCCTACGCTGATGACGCCCACCACACGGATGAACAGCACCATGACGAGGACGGCCATCCTGAGGCCGTGCACTATGACGCCGTGCACTCAGACGCCTTGCACTACGAGGACGCGCATTATGGGAACGCCCATCTCACCGAGGCGCACCATGATGCGGATTACCATCCGGATGACCACCACGACGCCGGCCTGCTCGGCGGCGCCTCGGCGGTCACCGTAGTGCCCGGGCCGTCGAAGAAGGTGCGCCGCCGGCGCCGCCTCCTCGCCCTTTTCCTGACCCTGGTTGTTTTCGTGACCGCAGTCGCGATCGGCGCACAGTTCCTTAAGCCGCTGCTCGGAAACGATAAACCGACCGATTTTCCCGGCCCCGGCACCGGCGAGGTCCAGGTTTCTGTTGAGCCCGGCGAGGGTACCCGGTCCATGGCCGCCAAGCTGGAAAGCGAAAAGGTCGTAGCCAACGCAGATACATTCCTCCAGGCATTCACTGCGTCGGGCGGAACACTGTCGCCGGGCGACTACACCTTCAAGATGGAGATGAAAAACTCCGACGCCGTCAACGTCCTCCTCGGCCAGGACAAGAGCAAGGTCATCTACTTTGCCTTGAGCGCCGGCCTGAGGATCGGGGAGTCGCTGCAGGCAATCTCCGAGGGATCCGGAATCCCGCTGAGTCAGCTGACAGAGCTCAGTAACACGCCCGGGCAGTTCGGCCTGCCGGCCAACGCCAAGAACCTCGAAGGCTTCCTGGCCCCGGGGGAGTACCGGTTCCCGCTGGGCACCCCTGTCAAGGACATCCTGCAGTCGCTGGTCAAGGTCACGGTGGACGAACTCGTGGCGCAGGGCATTACTGATCCCGCCAAGCAGTACGAAGCCGTGATCGTCGCCAGCATTGTCCAGGCGGAAGGCGGCCAGGCCGAGTACGGGGACGTCGCCGGCGCCATCTACAACCGCCTCAAGCCCAATGACCAGACCAACGGCTACCTGCAGGTGGACTCGGCGGTGACGTACGGACTGGGCACGAAGAGCTTCAACTTCACGGATGAACAGCGCCAGGACAAGTCAAACCCCTACAACACCTATGCCAACCCCGGCCTGCCTCCGGGCCCCATTGGTTCGCCCGGCAAGACGGCCATCGATGCCGCCGCCCGGCCCAAAACCAACGACTACCTCTACTGGGTGACCATCAACCTGGACACCAAGGAGACCAAGTTCTCCAAGACCCTGGCGGAGCACAACGTGTACGTGGACCAGTACAACACCTGGTGCGAAGCCCACGCGGGCCGTTGCGCATGAGCCTGCGGGCCGCCGTCCTGGGTCACCCGATCAGCCATTCGAAGTCGCCGGCCCTGCACTCAGCGGCGTACGCAAAGCTGGGCATCGGGATTGACTACACGGCCGTGGACCTCACGGAGCGGACGCTGCCCGGCTTTATGCAGGAGCTCAGCCGGCAGCAGGGGTGGCGGGGGCTCTCCGTGACCATGCCGTTGAAAACGGCGATGCTGCAGGAAGTGGACGAAGTCCGCGGTGTTGCGAAGGTCCTGGGCGTGGTCAACACGGTGGCTTTCGAAGACGCCGGTGACACAGTCCGGCGCGTCGCGTACAACACGGATGTCGCCGGCATCGTCAACGCTGTCCGGAACGCCGGTGTTGTGCCTGCTCCCACTGCCGTAATCCTTGGTGGCGGCGGCACCGCGGCATCGGCCGTGGCCGCCCTCGAACTGCTCGGCACGGAGTCGGTGCAGCTGTTTGTCCGCGACACGTCACGGGTGCAGGAGGCGCGTGCCGCCGCCGCCGGAGTGGGCGTGGACCTGGCCGTGCGGCACCTGTCCGAGGCGGCAGTGCCGACGGCGGCTGCCGACGTCGTGGTTTCAACGTTGCCGCCCCGCGCGGCCGACGGACTCGCAGGAGAACTGGCGGCCGGTGGCGCCCGGACCGCCGGCGTCCTGCTGGACGTGGCGTACGATCCCTGGCCCAGCATGCTGGCCTCCGCGTGGCAGGCCGGCGGCGGTGCAGTGGTCCCGGGGCTCGAGATGCTGCTCTACCAGGCAGTGGAACAGGTGCGGCTTTTCTCCCGTCTTGGTGAGGAAGTTAACGCAGCTGTCATAGATGTGATGTGTGACGCAGTCGGGCTTCCCCGACGGGCGTACTGACCGCCATACGTGGCAGGATGGAAATTATGTTGCGTTGGTTGACTGCCGGTGAATCCCATGGTCCGGCCCTGATGGGAATTATTGAAGGCGTCCCCGCCGGTGTGGAACTCACCAGCGGGCAGATCGCCGATTCGTTGGCCCGCCGCCGCCTTGGCTACGGCCGCGGCGCACGCATGAAGTTTGAACAGGACGTGGTGACCATCCTCGGCGGCGTCCGGCACGGACTGACCCAGGGCGGACCGGTGGCCATCCAGGTGGGCAACACCGAATGGCCCAAATGGGAACAGATCATGTCCGCGGACCCCGTTGACCCGGAAATCCTCGCCGACCAGGCACGCAACGCCCCGCTCACCCGCCCCCGCCCCGGACACGCGGACTTCACCGGCATGCAGAAGTACGGTTTCGACGAGGCCCGCCCTGTGCTCGAACGCGCCAGCGCCCGGGAAACCGCCACCCGTGTTGCCATGGGCACCGTGGCCGCCCAGTTCCTCAAGCACCTCGGCATCGAGCTTGTCAGCCACACCGTCTCCATTGCCAGCGTCACCGTGCCCGAAGGACGCCCCCTCCCCGTTCCGGCCAACGTCATTGCCCTGGACGCGGACCCGCTGCGCTGCTTCGACCGCGAGACGTCTGACGCCATGGTCGCCGAAGTGGATGCTGCCCACAAAGAAGGCGAAACCCTCGGCGGCGTGGTGGAAGTGCTCGCCTACGGCCTCCCGCCTGGACTGGGCAGCTACGTCCACTGGGACCGCAGGCTCGACTCCCGCCTGGCCGCCGCCCTCATGGGCATCCAGGCCATCAAGGGTGTGGAGGTCGGCGACGGGTTCCTCACCGCCGCGCGCCGGGGCTCCGCCGCGCACGACGAGATCGTCAAGGACGCAGACGGCAAAATCATCCGGACGTCCAACCGTGCAGGCGGCATCGAAGGCGGCATGAGCATCGGCGACGTGCTGCGCGTCCGTGCCGCGATGAAGCCGATCGCCACGGTGCCCCGTGCCCTGAAAACCATCGACGTCAGCACCGGCGAGGCCGCCAAGGCCCATCACCAGCGTTCGGACGTGTGTGCCGTGCCCGCCGCCGGCGTTGTGGCCGAAGCCATGGTGGCGCTGGTCCTTGCCGAGGCCGTCACCGAAAAGTTCGGCGGCGATTCCGTGGCCGAAACGAAGCGAAACATCAAGGGTTACCTGGACAACATCCCGGCGTCCCTGGACTCGATCGGCCAGTAGTGCCGCATCGCAGCAAAACAGGTGCGCCGGAAAACCGGCCCATTGTCCTGATTGGTCCCATGGCCGTGGGTAAGTCCGCCATCGGGTACCAGCTCTCGCAGCAGCTGGGCGCGCCGTTCATCGACACCGATGTGGTGATCGTCGGGAACCACGGTTCCATCGCCGACATCTTTGCCGGGCGGGGCGAACGCGCCTTCCGGGAGATCGAGGCCCGGACCGTGGCCAGCGTCGTGGAACAGGCCGCAGGCACGGCCACGGTGATATCGCTGGGCGGCGGTGCCGTCCTGGACTCCGGAACGCAGCAGCTCCTGGACAGCTGCACCGTGGTGTACCTCGAATGCGACGCCGACACGGTGGCCAGCCGCATTGCCCGCAATTCCGGCCGTCCGCTGCTGGCCGGCGATGCCATGGGACGGTGGGTCACGATGTTCGCCGCCAGGAAACCGGTCTACGAACGGCTGGCCGACGTGGTCCTGGACGTCCGTGAGGGCACCGTGTCAGAGATCGGACGCCGGCTCGAAGTTGCGCTGCGGGAATTCGCAGCTGCCAAACAGGAAGTTGAAAAGTGAGCGACGAATCAACAGTCATCAAGGTCACCGGAGAGTCGGCGGCCCAGAACTACGACGTCGTTGTCGGCCGGGGCCTGCTCGGCAGCCTTCCCGGACTCCTGGGTGAGCGGGTGCGGCGCGTGCTGGTCATCCACCCCCGGGCACTGCGGCTCACCGGCGACACTGTGCGGGACGAACTCGCCGCCGCGGGCTTCACCTCCCTGACGGCCGAGATCCCGGACGCCGAGGAAGGCAAGCACATCCAGGTGGCGGCGTTCTGCTGGCAGGTCCTGGGACAAAACGACTTCACCCGATCCGATGCCATCGTCGCCGTCGGCGGAGGCGCCGTCACCGACCTCGCCGGCTTTGTGGCCGCGACCTGGCTCAGGGGCGTCAAAGTCATCCACATGCCCACCAGCCTGCTGGGAATGGTGGACGCCTCCGTGGGCGGCAAAACCGGCATCAACACCGCCGAAGGCAAGAACCTGGTGGGTTCCTTCCACCCGCCCGCCGGTGTGCTGGTGGACCTGGACACCCTGAACACGCTGCCGCGCAACGAACTCATCTCCGGCATGGCCGAAGTGGTTAAGTGCGGCTTCATCGCTGATCCGGCCATCCTTGACCTCGTTGAAAAGGACCCCGAAGCCGTAGTGGATCCGCAGTCCGCCGTGCTGCGCGAGCTTATCGAACGCGCCATCGCCGTGAAGGCAAAAGTAGTCTCCGAAGACCTCAAGGAATCCGGACTCCGCGAAATCCTCAATTACGGCCACACCCTCGGCCACGCCATCGAACTCGTGGAACGCTACTCCTGGAGGCACGGTGCCGCAGTGTCGGTAGGCATGATGTTCGCCGCCGAACTGGCCCGCAGCGTGGGACGCCTCAGCGACACCGACGCCGACCGCCACCGCAGCATCCTGGAAACCCTCGGCCTGCCCGTCACCTACCGCCGGGACCGCTGGCAGGGACTCCTGGACGGCATGCGCCGGGACAAGAAGTCACGCGGGGACCTCCTGCGGTTCGTTGTCCTGGATGGTGTGGCCAAGCCCGGCATCCTCGATGTGCCGGACACGTCACTGCTTTTCGCCGCCTACCAGGAAATTGCGTCCTGATGCAGGGCGACCTGGAAGGGACCAGCGACTGGCCCGAGGCCGGCTTCCCCGGGATCCGCATCAACCCCGAATCCCTGCTCCCGCAGATCGTGAACGAGGATGCCTGCCGGGAAGCCCTGGCAGTGTCCACTGACCCGGCGGACCACATCTTTGTGCTCCTGGTCGAAGGACACGCCCCGGAAGCGGCCGAACTGCTGGCCGAGGCGCGCTTCAAAGACCCCGAATCGTTCCGGCTGAGGGCCTTCGAAGCCGAAGTGCTGCGCGTCTCCAACCGACTCGACCGCGCGGTGGAGCTGTTCAGGCAGCTCCTCGCCGAAGTCCAGGGAACCCCCCGCGAAGCACTGGTCCTGCAGTTCCTCGGCAAGACGCAGTACAGCGCCGGCCAGACCTCCGCAGCCGTTGAATCGTTTGCCCGCGCCCTGGACCTCCGCGTTGCCGAGTCCGCCGACGCCGCCCTCATCTATTCCTCCACGGTGGCCCTCCAGCGCGCCCGCGACGTCCTCGATCTGGCCTGCTGACACCAGCCCAGCAGTGGCCGGACACACACTGACGGAAGCCGCACCGGATTTACCGGTAGAATGGTTCTTGGATTTTTGACAAACACGCGCTGGCGGGCCGATCGGCATGCCTGCCCGGCATAGAAACGTCTGACCGCCCAGGCAGATAGAAACCAGAGGAAATCAGTGGCAACCACTAACGACATCAAGAACGGAACGGTCCTTAAGCTTGAGGGCCAGCTCTGGAACATCATCGAATTCCAGCACGTCAAGCCTGGCAAGGGCGGTGCGTTCGTACGGACCAAGATGCGCAACGTGATGTCCGGCAAGGTTGTGGACAAGACCTTCAACGCCGGCCTCAAGATCGAGACCGCCACGGTTGACCGTCGCGACTACCAGTACCTGTACCAGGACGGCGCTGACTTCGTCTTCATGGACACCACCGACTACGACCAGATCACCGTTTCGGGTGCCACCGTAGGCGACGCCACCAACTTCATGCTGGAAAACCAGATGGTCAACATCGCCATCCACGAGGGCACCCCGCTCTACATTGAACTTCCCGCCAGCGTTGTCCTGGAAATCACCTACACCGAGCCGGGCCTCCAGGGCGACCGCTCCTCAGCAGGCACCAAGCCGGCCACCCTCGAAACGGGCTACGAGATCCAGGTTCCGCTGTTCGTCGAGAACAACACCAAGGTCAAGGTCGACACCCGCGACGGCAGCTACCTTGGCCGGGTCAGCGAGTAGTGAGCGCACGCGGTAAGGCCCGTAACAGGGCACTGGACGTTCTCTTCGAAGCTGAGCAGCGATCGGTCTCCGCTTTTGACGTCCTGCGGGCGCGGCGGGAAAAGACTGACCAGATCGTCAATCCGTACACGCTGGAAATCGTCGAAGGCGTGGTCTCGCAGCAGACCGCCATTGACGAGTTCCTGGAAACCTATTCGCAGGGCTGGACCCTGGAGCGCATGCCCTCCGTGGACCGGATCATCCTGCGGATCGGCACCTGGGAACTGCTCTACAACGACGACGTACCCGACGGCGTGGCCGTCAGCGAGGCTGTGGCGCTGGCCAAGGTCCTCTCAACTGACGAGTCGCCGTCGTTCATTAACGGACTCCTCGGACGCCTGCAGCAGCTGAAGCCTTCGCTGCTCGCCTAGTCCGTAGCCTTATTCACAAAAGGGGCCGGCCTCCGCCATCTTGCGGAGGCCGGCCCCTTTGCTGTGCCGTCAGCTTGCGACGGCGGCCCGCAGCGCCAGGATCCGGTGCAGCTGTTCGCGTTCCTCAGCCTGGTGCAGCGCCACGTCCCTGCCGCTCAGGATGCGCTGCCGGGTGAAAGCCAGGTTCGTGGCCGCCTTCAGGAAAGCCTTCATCTGCGGCCGGCGGTTGTAGCCGGCAGCCCAGCGCAGGGCAGTGCGCCTGCCAGCGGGCGTGGCCAGCAGATCCACTTCGGCAGGCGTGAACCAGCCCGCCGCCGCATACTCCAGCAGCCGCTGGCGGGTGAGCCGGTTTTCCGCGACGCGCAACAGGATGACCACCCCAATGAACAGCACAAAAATGGGCACCTGGATGAGGATGTAGTCCGCCAGGAAGCCCTGGCCCATGCTGTTCCACCGGTTGTGCAGGAACATCGCGGGAAGCAGGCCCACCACGAACGCCCCGATGGAGGCGCCCGCGTGCCACCGCCGTGCCGCGAAGCCCATGATGAGCCCGGTCGTCCCGGTGAAAATGGCGTGGGCGAAGGGTGACATCACGCCGCGCAGGAGGAAGATCTGCGCGAGGTCGGTGGCGGGGCTCGCGGACTCCGCAATGGCCCGTCCGAAATAGAGGATGTTCTCCGTGAACGCGAAACCGCCGGCAATCGTGAAGGCGAACACCACCCCGTCCACGGGCCCGTCAAAGTGCCGGCGCGCCATCAGCAGAAGCAGCAGCAGGCCCAGCGACTTGGCGAATTCCTCCACGATCGGCGCCTGGACAGTTGCCATGTACGTCTGGAAATCGGCCTCGGCAGAAAACTGGAAGGTGAGCGCAAAAAACGGCTGGACCAGGAGCGTGACGGCGATAGATACCGCGGCACCCCAGGTAAAGGCGAAGAACAGCAGCCGCTTGGGTTCCGGCTCCCAGCGGTCGATCACGTGGACCGCCAGCAGCACCGCGGACAGCGGGACCAGCGAAGCGACGAAACCCACAGTGAAGCCGGCGGTACCCGTATTGGCCAGGAGGAACGGAACCACCAGAAACAGGCTGAGGAATGCCAGCGCGCCGCCGCCGATCATCAGGCCAAGCAGCCCTGCGCGGGTCCCGGGAGCGGCCGGGGCCTGGGCGCCGCCGGGGTGCGGCAGCACCACGGAATGCACCGGGCCGCCTGAATTGCCGGGCACAGGACGGTAGTACTGAGGCTGCACGTGACCCATCCAGCTGGGGTTCGCCTGGCCGGGAAGTGGTCCTTGCGGCCCGGATGGACCTGGCTGGTCGGGTGGGGGATGGGGATGCATCGACATAAAGGAAAGCCTATGGTGCCGCCATCCCGGCTCCAAGGCATGCGCACTGCGGCAGGTACCGGTGTGACCATAAACGCTCTGCTCCGGCAGGGGAGGGGGCCGGCCCGTGTGGTAATTTTGAAACGCAAATAATCCTTTTTTAATTCCGTCCTGTGAGGCGGGGAAAGGGGAGACGAGCGTTGACTTCTGTCACAAGCGCACCGGTTCCGGCCAGGGTTGTCCTCAACCAGGCGGACATTGACCGCGCCCTCACTCGTATCGCCCACGAGATCCTCGAAGCCAACAAAGGCTCCAAGGACCTGGTCCTGCTGGGCATTCCGCGCCGGGGGTACCCGCTGGCACTCCGGCTGGCCCGCAAGATCGCAGCCGCGGATCCCACCGTGGATGCCGCCGCGATCGTCGGACAGCTGGACGTGACCATGTTCCGCGACGACCTCTCCCACCAGCCCACCAGGCCGCCGTACCCCACCCAACTCCCGCGAACAGGGATCGACAACAAGGTCGTGGTCCTCATCGATGACGTGCTGTACTCCGGCCGCACCATCCGTGCCGCGCTGGACGCCATCATCGACCTCGGCCGCCCGCGGATCGTCCGGCTCGCCGTGCTGATCGACCGTGGCCACCGCGAACTCCCCATCAGGGCAGACCACGTCGGAAAGAACCTGCCAACCTCCTCGGCTGAGAAGGTCCGGGTCCGCCTCGAGGAAACCGACACCGCACCCGACGGATCGACAGTCAACGAAGTGGTTATCGAGGGCGGCGCGTGAAACACCTCCTCTCCACCGAAGACCTCAGCCTGGCCAACGCCATCCGCATCCTCGACACCGCCGAGGAAATGGCCGCCGTGGGGGACCGCGAGGTCAAGAAGCTCCCGGCCCTGCGCGGACGCACCGTGGTGAACCTCTTCTTCGAGGACTCCACCCGCACCCGGATCTCCTTCGAAGCAGCCGCCAAACGCCTGTCCGCCGACGTCATCAACTTCGCCGCGAAGGGCTCCTCCGTCTCCAAGGGCGAATCCCTCAAGGACACCGCCCAGACACTGGCCGCCATGGGAGCGGACGCCGTTGTGATCCGCCACTGGGCTTCCGGGGCGCCCCACCGGCTTGCTGCGACCGACTGGATCGACGCCGCAGTCATCAACGCCGGCGACGGTACCCACGAACACCCCACCCAGGCGCTGCTGGACGCGTTCACCATGCGCCGGCACTGGGCGAAGCTGGCCGGGACGGGATCGATCGGTGCGGACCTCAAAGGCATGCGGGTCGCCATCGCCGGAGACGTCCTGCACTCCCGGGTGGCCCGCTCCAACGTCTGGCTGCTCCGCACCCTCGGCGCGGAAGTCACCCTCGTCGCGCCGCCCACCCTGCTGCCCATCGGCGTCGAACAATGGCCGTGCAAGGTCAGCTACAACATGGACGAAACACTGGAAAAGGGAGTGGACGCAGTCATGATGCTGCGCGTGCAGGGTGAGCGGATGAACGCCTCGTTCTTCCCCTCCACCCGCGAATACTCCCGCCGCTGGGGCTTCGACGACAACCGGCTCCGTGCCCTGGACAGCCTGGGGCTGAAGGACACCATCATCATGCACCCCGGCCCCATGAACCGGGGCCTGGAAATTTCCGCAGCCGCCGCGGATTCGCCCCGCTCCACCGTGCTCTCGCAGGTGAAGAACGGCGTCTCCGTCCGTATGGCCGCGCTGTACCTGCTGCTCTCCGGAGATACCCGCGAACCAGCCGCCACCCCCACTAAGGAGAGCAACTGATGGCAGAGAACAACGGAACCTACCTGATCAGCGGCGCATCTGTCCTGGGCGCCGGCGCCGAGGACCTGCTCATCCGTGGCGGCGTCATCGCCGCCCGCGGAACCGGCGCAGCCACCCACGCTGACGCCGAAGGCGCCACAGTCATCGACGCGGCCGGCCTCGTGGCACTTCCCGGCATGGTGGACGTGCACACGCACCTGCGCGAACCCGGCCGGGAAGACGCCGAAACTGTTGAAACCGGCACCCGCGCCGCGGCCCTGGGCGGCTACACCGCCGTGCACGCCATGGCCAACAGCACCCCCGTCGCGGACACCGCCGGCGTGGTGGAACAGGTCTACAGCCTGGGCCGCGCCGCCGGGTGGGTGGATGTCCGCCCTGTCGGTGCAGTCACCGTCGGCCTGGCGGGGGAGCAGCTGGCCGAGCTTGGCGCCATGGCAGACTCCCGCGCCCGCGTCCGGATGTTCTCCGACGACGGCATCTGCGTCCACGACCCGGTGCTGATGCGCCGGGCCCTGGAATACGTCAAGGCGTTCGACGGCGTGGTGGCCCAGCACGCGCAGGAACCGCGCCTCACCGCCGGTGCGCAGATGAACGAGGGTGAAGTTTCCGCCGTCCTGGGGCTCACCGGCTGGCCCGCCGTCGCCGAGGAAAGCATCATTGCCCGGGACGTCCTGCTGGCCCAGCACGTGAACTCACGCCTGCACGTCTGCCACGTCTCCACCGCCGGCTCCGTGGAGATCATCCGCTGGGCCAAGGAACGCGGCATCAACGTCACCGCCGAGGTCACCCCGCACCACCTCCTGCTCACCGACAACCTGGTCCGCAGCTACAACCCCGTCTACAAGGTCAACCCGCCGCTGCGGACCGACGCCGACGTGCAGGCACTGCGCGCAGGCCTGGCCGACGGCACCATCGACGTGGTGGGCACCGACCACGCGCCGCACCCCAGCGAGCACAAGGAATGCGAGTGGGCGCAGGCCGCGATGGGCATGACCGGACTGGAAACGGCATTGTCGGTGGTCCAGCACACCATGATCGAAACCGGGCTCATGACCTGGGCCGACTTCGCCCGGGTCACCTCCACGGCCGCTGCACAGATTGGCCGGCTGTCCGACCAGGGCCGCCCCCTCGAAGCCGGCGAACCGGCCAACATCATCCTGGTGGACCCGGCTGCCCGCTGGACCGTTGACCCGGACAAGATGGCAACCATGGGCCGCAATTCGCCGTTTGCCGGCCTGGAGCTGCCGGGCAAGGTGGTGGCCACCTTCTACAAGGGCCACCCCACCGTGCTGGACGGCAAGCTCAACACGCCGTACCGCGAATCGGCGGGCGTCTCCTGATGGACACCAAGCTCCTCACCGGCCTGATCACCGTGGTGATCATCGCCGTCGTCCTCCTGATGATCCGGGCGGGCTGGCGGAACCGCCTCAAGCGGCAGGCCGACGTCGAACAGCTGCCCGAGGTGCCCGAGGCACCCGGGGCTGCCCTCAACACGGCCGAAGGCCAGTACGTCGCCTCAACCACCGCGGGGGACTGGCTGGACCGGATCGCCGTGCACGGGCTCGGCATCCGGACCAACGCGACCCTCGCCGTTTACCCCCACGGTGTCCTTTTTGACCGGTCCGGGGCTCCGGCGGTCTACATCCCGGCGGCGGACCTCACCGCCGTGAGGCAGGACAGCGGGATGGCCGGCAAGTTTGTCGAAAAGGACGGCCTGCTGGTGCTCCGCTGGAAGCTCGGCACCCACGAGCTGGACACCGGCTTCCGCACCCGCCGCGCGGCGGACAAAACCACCATCTTCGAATCCCTTCAGCAATTGATCTCCGCGGCCCCCCAGGCTGATCCCCAGAGTGGAAAGTAAAACAGTGACAGAAACAGAAGTGACAGCAGACGCAGTGGATGCCACGACAGCAGCGATTTCCACCCCAGCCGCCCTGGTCCTTGAAGATGGCCGCATCTTCCGCGGAACCAGCTACGGCGCAACCGGCACCGCCCTGGGCGAGGCAGTATTCGCCACCGGCATGACCGGCTACCAGGAAACCATTACGGATCCCTCCTACGCCCGCCAGCTGGTGGTGCAGACCGCACCGCACATCGGCAACACCGGCGTCAACAGCGAAGACGCTGAATCCCGCCGCATCTGGGTGGCCGGCTACATCGTCCGCGACGCCGCCCGCCGCCCCTCGAACTGGCGCTCCCAACGCAGCCTGGACGAGGAACTCGTCGAGCAGGGCATCGTGGGCATCCAGGGCGTGGACACCCGCGCCATCACCCGGCACCTGCGCGAACACAAGACCATGCGCGCCGGCATCTTCTCCGGCGACGCCGCCCAGGCCACGGACAAGGAACTCCTGGACTCTGTCCTGGCCAGCGCCCCCATGGAAGGCGCGCGGCTGGCTGAGGAAGTCAGCGTCGATACGGCCTACGTGGTGGAACCGAAGGACCACCGCTGGGACGGCGAGCCGCGCTTCAGCATTGCCGCCATCGACCTCGGCATCAAGGCCATGACCCCCGTCCGCTTCGCCGAGCGCGGCGTCCGCGTCCATGTCCTGCCGGCAACCTCCACCCTCGAGGACGTCAAGGCCGTCAGCCCCGACGGATTCTTTATGTCCAACGGCCCCGGCGACCCCGCCACCGCCGACGCCCAGGTCAAGCTGCTGCGCTCCGTCCTGGACGAGAAGCTGCCGTACTTCGGCATCTGCTTCGGCAACCAGATCCTGGGCCGCGCCCTGGGCTTCGGGACCTACAAGCTCCGCTACGGCCACCGCGGGATCAACCAGCCCGTGATGGACCGCCGCACGGGCAAGGTGGAGATCACCTCGCAGAACCACGGTTTCGCCGTGGACGCACCGCTCGACGGCGCCACCCAGGCCCCCGAGGAACGCTACGGACGCGTTGAGGTCAGCCACATCAGCCTGAACGACGACGTCGTGGAGGGCCTCGCGTGCCTGGACATCCCCGCGTTCTCGGTCCAGTACCACCCCGAAGCGGCGGCAGGCCCGCACGACGCCGCCTACCTGTTCGACCGTTTCATCGACCTGATGGCGGACACCAAATCAGCCGCAGACGGCGCGAAGAACACCACCGACTCCAAGACTGAGGACAAGAAGTAATGCCCAAGAGAACTGACCTTAAGAGCGTCCTGGTCATCGGTTCCGGCCCGATCGTCATCGGCCAGGCTGCCGAATTCGACTACTCCGGCACCCAGGCACTGCGTGTCCTCAAGGAGGAGGGCCTCCGCGTCATCCTCGTGAACTCCAACCCGGCCACCATCATGACGGACCCCGAGTTCGCCGACGCCACCTACATCGAGCCCATCACCCCCGAGGTGGTGGAGAAGATCATCGCCAAGGAACGCCCGGACGCCGTCCTGCCCACCCTGGGTGGCCAGACCGCACTGAACACCGCCATCGCGCTGGACAAGAACGGTGTGCTGGAGAAGTACAACGTGGAGCTCATCGGCGCGAACATCGCGGCCATCGAGCTCGGTGAGGACCGCGAAAAGTTCAAGGGCGTTGTGGAACGCTGCGGCGCCGAATCCGCCCGCAGCCACATCATCCACACCATGGACGAGGCCCTCACCGCGGCCGAAGACCTGGGCTACCCGATGGTGGTCCGTCCGTCCTTCACCATGGGCGGGCTCGGCTCCGGCCTGGCGTACACCGAGGATGACCTCCGCCGCATCGTGGGCCAGGGCCTGCAGTACAGCCCCACCAGTGAGGTGCTGCTCGAAGAGAGCATCCTCGGCTGGAAGGAATACGAGCTCGAGATGATGCGGGACAAGAACGACAACGTCGTTGTGGTCTGCTCCATCGAAAACTTCGACCCCGTAGGCGTCCACACCGGTGACTCCATCACCGTGGCGCCGGCGCTGACCCTGACCGACCGCGAATACCAGCGCCTGCGCGACATCTCCATCGCCGTGATCCGCGAAGTGGGCGTCGACACCGGCGGCTGCAACATCCAGTTCGCCATCGAACCGGACACCGGACGCGTGGTGGTCATCGAGATGAACCCGCGCGTGTCCCGCTCCTCCGCCCTGGCCTCGAAGGCCACCGGGTTCGCCATCGCCAAGATCGCCACCAAGCTCTCCCTCGGCTACACCCTGGACGAGATCCCGAACGACATCACGCAGAAGACGCCGGCGTCGTTCGAACCCACCCTGGACTACGTGGTGGTGAAGGTTCCCCGCTTCGCATTCGAGAAGTTCCCTGCCGCCGACGACACCCTGACCACCACCATGAAGTCGGTGGGCGAAGCCATGGCCATGGGCCGCAACTTCACCGAGGCGCTGCAGAAGGCGCTCCGCTCCTTGGAGCAGAAGGGTTCGCAGCTGGACTTCAGCTCCGTCCCGGAATGGGAAGTCCCGGAACTCATCGAAAAGGCCAAGCGCCCCACCACGGAGCGCCTGCACCAGGTCCAGCGGGCCATGCTCGGCGGCGCCACCGTCGAAGAGCTCTACGCGGCCACCAAGATCGATCCGTGGTTCCTGGACCAGCTCCAGCTGCTGAACGAGATCTCCCGCGAGATCCGCCAGGCCGGTGCCCTGACCGTCGAGATGCTCCAGCGCGCCAAGCGCCACGGCTTCTCCGACGAGCAGATCGGCGCCCTCACGCACAACTCCGAGGCAGTGGTCCGTGGTGTCCGCCAGGCCCTGGGCATCCGCCCGGTCTACAAGACGGTGGACACCTGCGCCGCAGAGTTCGCCGCCTACACGCCGTACCACTACTCGTCCTACGACGAGGAGGACGAGGTGGCGCTGCACTCCAAGCCGTCCATCCTGATCCTCGGCTCGGGCCCCAACCGCATCGGCCAGGGCATCGAGTTCGACTACTCCTGCGTTCACGCCTCCATGGCACTCCGCAAGGCCGGCTACGAGACCGTGATGGTCAACTGCAACCCGGAAACCGTCTCCACCGACTACGACGTCTCCACCCGCCTGTACTTCGAGCCGCTGACCCTTGAGGACGTCCTCGAGGTCATCGCGGCCGAAGAGCGCACCGGCGGCGTCATGGGCGTGTTCGTGCAGCTTGGCGGCCAGACCCCGCTGAAGCTCGCGCAGCAGCTGGCCGACGCCGGCGTGCCCATCCTGGGCACGTCCCCGGAGGCGATCGACCTCGCCGAGCACCGCGGCGAATTCTCCCGCGTGCTGGACAACGCCGGCCTGATCTCCCCGAAGAACGGCACCGCCGTGTCCTTCGAGGACGCCAAGAAGATCGCCGACGAGATCGGCTACCCCGTCCTGGTCCGCCCGTCCTACGTGCTGGGCGGCCGCGGCATGGAGATCGTCTACGACGAGGCCAACCTCTCCCGCTACATCGCCAACGCCACCGAGATCACCCCGGACCATCCGGTCCTGATCGACCGGTTCCTGGAAGACGCCGTCGAAATCGACGTCGACGCACTGTTCGACGGAACCGACATGTACCTGGGCGGCATCATGGAGCACATCGAAGAAGCCGGGATCCACTCCGGCGACTCCGCCTGCGTGCTGCCGCCCATCACCCTGGGCAACAACGTCCTGGAACGCGTCCGCACCGCCACCCGTGCCATCGCCGAAGGCGTGGGCGTGCGCGGACTGATCAACATCCAGTTCGCCCTCGCCTCCGACGTCCTCTACGTCCTGGAAGCGAACCCGCGTGCCTCCCGCACCGTGCCGTTCGTGTCCAAGGCCACCGGCGTCCAGATGGCGAAGGCCGCCGCCCTGATCGGCACCGGCGTCACCATCAACCAGCTCCGCAGCGCCTACAAGATGCTGCCGGAAACCGGCGACGGTTCCACGCTGCCGCTGGACGCCCCGGTGTCCGTCAAGGAAGCCGTGCTGCCGTTCAGCCGGTTCCGTACCCCTGAAGGCAAGGTCGTCGACTCCCTGCTCGGCCCGGAAATGCGTTCAACCGGTGAAGTGATGGGCATCGACAAGCACTTCGACACCGCGTTCGCCAAAAGCCAGGCCGCCGCCAACAACGCGCTGCCCACCCAAGGCAAGATCTTTGTCTCCGTAGCCAACCGGGACAAGCGCTCGGTCATCATGGGCGTCAAGCGGCTCTCCGACCTCGGCTTCGAGATCGTCTCCACCGGCGGCACGGCAGATGTCCTGCGCCGCAACGGCATCCAGGCCACCCCGGTGCGCAAGGTCGCCGAAGGCAGCAGCGCCGAAGGCGAAGGCACCATCGCGGACCTCGTCATCGCCGGCGACATCGACATGGTGTTCAACACACCCTCCGGCGGCGAAGCCCGCAGCGACGGCTACGAACTACGCGCGGCGGCCACGTCCATCGGCATTCCCTGCATCACCACGGTGGCTGAATTCAACGCCGCCGTGCAGGCGATCGAAGCCATGCGCACGTACGAGTGGTCCGTCACCAGCCTGCAGGAACACGCCGCAGCCCTGGCAGCCTCGCAGGAAGCTGCGCGCCAGAATGCCTGACGCCGGTTCCGCACTGCCCGCCGCCGGCCGGGAGTCCTTTGGCTCCCGGCTGGGGGCGGCCATGGCCGCCCGCGGACCGCTGTGCGTGGGCATTGACCCGCACCCGGCGCTGCTGAAGAGCTGGGGACTGGACGACGACGCCGACGGCCTCAGGCGTTTCTCGCTGACGGTCCTGGAGGCGGTCGGTTCGCTCGCTGCCGCGGTCAAGCCGCAGGTGGCGCTTTACGAGCGGCACGGCTCGGCCGGCATGGCGGTCCTTGAGGAACTCCTGGCTGCCGCCCGGGACGAGGCCGTGCTGACCATCGCGGACGCTAAGCGCGGCGACATCGGATCCACTATGGCCGCGTACGCAGACGCCTGGCTGCGGGACGGGTCGGCGCTGGCTGCCGACTCGGTGACGCTCAGCCCGTACCTCGGGTTTGAGTCGCTCCGCCCGGCCCTGGACCTCGCAGCTGAATACGGCCGCGGCGTGTTTGTCCTGGCCCTGACGTCCAACCCGGAGGGGGCATCCGTCCAGCACATCGGCGGTGCCGACTCCGTGGCCCGGCGGATCACGGAAGCTGCAGCTGCGGAGAACCGCCGCTACGAGGGCCCGCTGGGGTCCGTCGGACTTGTTATCGGCGCCACCGTTGGTTCGGCGCTGACTGACCTCCAGCTGGACCTGCAGGCGGTCCGCGGTCCCATCCTTGCCCCGGGGCTGGGGGCACAGGGCGCCACACCGGCTGACCTGCGCAGGACATTCGGTCAGGCATACCCGCAGGTGCTGGGAACGTCCAGCCGCGACATCCTTTCCGCCGGCCCCGGCATCCAGGGACTGCAGGACGCCGCCCTGCGGACGCTGGACGGGCTTCGCGAAGCCTGACCTGGCCTAGCGCGGGTCCATTGATTCGCGGGGCACCAGAGGGTAGGTTTCAGGACAAGTCCAATGGCGGCCGCCTTGGATGCATCCGACGAAACCGGGGGTGTCCACCATGAGCCTGCGACCGTTATCCGCGTCGGAACGCGCAGACGCGCTGCAGAAGGCAGCTGCTGCCAGGGCTGCCAGGGCGGCGGCCAAAGAGCGGCTCAAAAACGGCCAGACGTCGGCCGCCGACATCATCAGGTCGGCGGCCGCGGACGACGCCCTGGCCCGGATGCGTGTAGCAGAGCTTCTTGAAGCACTTCCCGGCATCGGCAAGGTCAGGGCTGCGGCCATTATGGAGCAGCTGGGAATCGCTGCTTCCCGCCGGGTCCGGGGGCTGGGCATCCACCAGCGCCAGGCGCTGGTAGATTTTATAGACGAGAAGTAGGGCGTGCCACGGTTCGCCCCATCCGAACCGAAGCCGTAAAGGAATACGTGAGCAAGAAACCGGGACTGACAGTCCTCGCAGGTCCGACGGCTGTTGGCAAAGGCACCGTGTCCACCTACATCCGGGACAACTACCCCGAAGTCTGGCTTTCCGTTTCGGCCACCACCCGCGCCCCGCGGCCCGGTGAGCAGGACGGCGTCCACTACTTCTTCAAGTCCAGGGAAGATTTCGAGTCGCTCGTGGAGGCCGGCGAGTTCCTGGAGTGGGCTGTTGTCCACGGCCAGAACACCTACGGCACACTGAAGAGCACCGTGAACCAGGCCATCGCCGACGGCAAGTCAGTCCTGCTGGAGATTGACCTGCAGGGTGCCCGGCAGGTCAAGGCGGCGGTCCCGGACGCGCAGTTTGTCTTCCTTGCGCCGCCGAGCTGGGACGAAATGGTGCGCCGGCTGGTAGGCCGCGGCACCGAAACTGCCCAGGAACAGCAGCAGAGGCTGGAAACCGCTAAACTAGAACTTGCCGCTGAACCGGAGTTTGACCACACCGTCATCAATGATGACGTTCGCCGGGCAGCGGACGAGCTAGTTTCACTCATGGGGCTGACACCGCACCCGCACTAGTTGCCGGTAGCAGTCGGCCCGTTAGAATTTGGAGAATTCGTGTCCACGAACCTTGAAGGCATCATCAACCCGCCGATCGATTCGCTGCTTGAGGCAGCTGATTCCAAGTACGGCCTGGTGATCTTCGGTGCCAAGCGTGCACGTCAGATCAACGCTTACTACGCCCAGCTGCATGAGGGCCTGTTCGAGTACGTCGGCCCGCTGGTCGACACCAAGCTGAACGAGAAGTCGCTGTCCATCGCCCTGCGCGAGATCAACGAAGGCAAGCTCGTTTCCACGCCGATCGAAGCGGCAGAGTAAGTTCTGCAGACTGCCTGTTGACGGAGGTCACGTGCGCATAGTCCTCGGAGTCGGGGGAGGGATTGCCGCCTACAAGGTGGCATCGCTCCTCCGGCTTTTTACTGAAGCCGGCCATGACGTCACGGTCATCCCCACTGAAGCGGCTACCCGCTTTGTTGGAGTTGCAACCTGGGAGGCCCTGTCCGGGCATCCCGTCAGCAACAGCGTTTTTGACGACGTCCACCAGGTCAACCATGTCCGCCTCGGCCATGAAGCAGACCTGATCGTGGTGGCACCTGCCACCGCGGACCTGCTGGCCCGTGCCGCGACCGGGCAGGCCAACGACCTCCTGACGAACACCCTGCTGATGGCCAGCGGGCCGGTGCTGTTTGCGCCTGCCATGCACACGGAGATGTGGCAGCACGCTGCCACCCGCGCCAATGTGGAAACCCTGCGCGGCCGGGGAGTTGCCGTCCTGGAACCCGCCAGCGGACGGCTCACCGGCTCCGACTCCGGACCCGGGCGCCTGCCCGAGCCGGAAGCCATCTTCGACGCCGCCATCGCCCTGACCCAGGGCAGCTCCGACTATCAGCTCCCGCTGGCCGGGAAGACTGTCACCATCAGTGCGGGCGGGACCCGGGAACCCCTGGATCCGGTGCGGTTCCTGGGCAACCGCTCATCCGGCAAGCAGGGCGTCGCCCTGGCCGTTGCCGCCCGCAACGCCGGAGCCACCGTCCGGCTCCTGGCCGCCCACATGGAAGTACCCCCGCCTGCCGGTGTCGAGGTGGTGGCGGTGGAGACTGCCCTGCAGCTGCGGGAAGCCGCGCTGGCGGCGGCCGCGGATTCCGACGTCGTCATCATGGCCGCGGCCGTGGCCGACTTCCGTCCCGCTGAGATTTCCGGCACAAAAATCAAGAAGCGCGACGACGCCGCCGACCCCGTCATCTCCCTGGTCCGGAATCCGGACATCCTGCATGAACTGGTGGAACTGCGCGATGCCGCCGAAAACCAGCTCCGCCGCAGCCAGCTCATTGTCGGTTTTGCTGCGGAGACCGGTGACGGCGAGGGCGACGTCCTGGCCTACGCCGAAGCCAAGCTCAGGCGCAAGGGCTGCGACCTTCTGGTGGTCAACCATGTGGGCACGGACAAGGTCTTCGGCCAGGACACCAACGCCGTAGTCATCCTGTCCCGCTCCGGCTCCGAACCCCAAGAGGCATCCGGAACCAAGACCGAAGTATCGGCCGCCGTAATTAATCGGATCGGCTATGAGCTGAACCACGTTTCGCCCCGCGCCTGACGGCAGGACAAGCGACGTTCCTTAGTACGGGGACACACGCTGCCGGACGTCCGATTCCCAACCAGTAAGGTAGTTGAGTGACTTTACCGCTGCACATTCCCCACACCCACGGGGCCACGCCCTCCGCCCTCCGGCTCTTCACCTCGGAGTCCGTGACTGAAGGCCACCCTGACAAGATCTGCGACCAGATCAGCGACGCCATCCTCGATGCCCTGCTGGCCGCGGACCCGGAGTCCCGCGTCGCCGTCGAAACCATGGCCACCACAGGCCTGGTCCACGTGGCCGGCGAGGTCACCACGGACGCCTACGTTGAGATCCCGCAGATCGTCCGGGAGACCATCCTGGGAATCGGCTACGACTCGTCCGCCAACGGATTCGACGGCGCCCGTTGCGGCGTATCCGTCTCCATCGGGCAGCAGTCCAACGACATCGCCGGCGGCGTGTTCAACTCGCTGGAAGCCCGCGAAGGCCGCCAGGAGGACGACTACGATCTCCAGGGTGCCGGTGACCAGGGCCTGATGTTCGGGTACGCGAGCGACGAGACCCCGTCCTACATGCCGACGCCGATCTGGCTCGCGCACCGCCTGTCCGAGCGCCTCACCGAAGTGCGCAAGTCCGGCGAGCTCTCCTACCTCCGCCCCGACGGCAAGACCCAGGTCACCATCGGCTACGACAAAGACGTCCCCGTTTCCGTGGAGACAGTGGTCATCTCCAGCCAGCACGCCGAAGGAACCAGCCTGGACCGGCTCCGGGCCGACCTCGCATCTTTCGTGATCAACCCGGTGCTGGCCGCGGCCAACCTGGACATCTCCCGGACCGCCAACATCCTGAACCCCGCCGGGGAGTTCGTCATCGGCGGCCCGGTCGGCGACGCGGGCCTGACCGGACGCAAGATCATCGTTGACACCTACGGCGGCATGGCCCGCCACGGCGGCGGCGCCTTCTCCGGCAAGGACCCGTCCAAGGTGGACCGCTCGGCGGCCTACGCCATGCGCTGGGTGGCCAAGAACGTGGTGGCAGCAGGCCTGGCCAAGCGCGCCGAAATCCAGATTGCCTACGCCATCGGCCAGGCACGCCCCGTGGGCACCTACGTGGAGACCTTCGGCACGGAAACGGTGGACCCGGCACGGATCAGCGCCGCCATCGCGGAGATCTTCGACCTCCGCCCGCGGGCCATCATCGACGCCCTGGACCTCAAGCGCCCCATCTACGCCAAGACGGCGGCGCACGGGCACTTCGGCCGTGACGATCCCGACTTCACCTGGGAGCGCCTGGACCGCGTGGACGATCTCAAGGCCTTCTTCAACGCCTAGCCTTCAGCAACGTCCAGTCCAGCCACCTGGTCCCGGCCGAAAATGTCGGGGCCAGGTGGTTTGCTGGTTCGAAAGGGGGTAGCAGCCATGGCAAAAGATGAGACTGTCCAGGCAGAGCCTGGCCTTCCCGGTGCCGTGCAACTGTCCCTGCTCCAGGGATTCCCGGCGCGCAAGCCACAGGCCGGCCCCCCGCTGGCAACACACCTCCCGGTGGCCAGGGTGCTCGTCGAATCGCCGCTGCCGCACCTGGACCGCCCGTTTGACTACAGCGTGCCGGCCGACCTCGACGCCGCCGCCCGGGCCGGCGTGCGGGTGAAAATTAAGTTCAACGGCCAGGAACTGGCCGGCTTCATCATGGAACGCACCGCCGAATCCGACGCCGGCCATACCCTGGTCCCGTTGCACAAGGTCATCTCGCCCCTGCCCGTCCTCACCCCGGCCGTCCGGGATCTGGCCTCCGCCGTTGCCGCCCGCTATGCCGGAACCATCAGCGATGTGCTCCGCGCCGCAGTTCCGCCCCGCGTTGCCAGGCTGGAGAAGGAGTTCCTGGCCCGGCCTGCTCCGGACGCCGCCGCTGACACCCAGGCCAACCCGGCCGACTCCGCTCCCACCGGCGGGTGGGATGTCTACCGCAACGGCCAATCTTTTATCCGGCACCTGGGGGAGGGCGGTTCTCCTCGTGCGGTGTTCAGCCCGCTCCAGGGCTTCGGTCCGGCGGCCTGGCCCCGGCTGGTCGCGCAGGCGGTCGCTGCCGTCCGCGCCTCCGGCCGTGGCGCCGTGGTGGTGGTTCCGGACTACCGCGACCTGGACCGGCTGGAAAAAGCGCTGGAAGAGGTCCTGCCGGCCAGCGACATCGCCCGGCTGACCGCCGATGACGGCCCCACTCCGCGGTACCGGAACTTCCTGCGTGTCCTCGACGGCTCGGCGCGGGTGGCCATCGGCACCAGGTCCGCAGCGTTCGCACCGGTCCGGGATCTGGGGCTCGTGGCCTGTTGGGACGACGGCAACGATCTTCACATCGAGCAACGGGCCCCGTACGCCCACGCCCGCGACGTGCTGCTGCTCCGCGCCGGCCAGGAGGGCACGGCCTGCCTGATGGCCGGCCACACCCGCAGCACCGAACTGCAGCGTCTGGTGGAAACCGGCTGGGCCACGCCCATCGACGCCGAACGCCCTGCCCTGCGTTCCACCGTTCCGAGGGTGCTGAACACCGCGGACAGCTTTGAACAGGAACGGGACCCGCTGGCGCGGATCGCGCGGCTGCCCGGGGCTGCCTGGCGTGCGGCCAAGGAGGGCCTGGAACGCGGGCCGGTCCTGGTCCAGGTGGCCCGGGCCGGCTACGCGCCGTCGCTGGTGTGCGAGACCTGCCGCGAGCCGGCACGCTGCGGATCCTGCCAGGGCCCGCTGGCCGTCGCCGGTGCCAGCGGCAGCGCCGCCCTTCCCCAATGCCGCTGGTGCTCCACCCCTGCCCCGGACTGGGAGTGCAGCCACTGCGGCGGCCGCCGGCTCCGGAAAGGTGCCACCGGGGTCATGCGGACGGCCGAGGAGCTGGGCCGGGCGTTCCCCGGCAAGGCGGTGGTCACCTCCTCCGGGGACCACGTCAAAACTGAAGTCGGCAGCGCCAAGGCCCTGGTGGTCGCCACCGTGG
Source organism: Arthrobacter sp. HS15c (assembly GCF_040812005.1). Classification (NCBI taxonomy): domain Bacteria; kingdom Bacillati; phylum Actinomycetota; class Actinomycetes; order Micrococcales; family Micrococcaceae; genus Arthrobacter; species Arthrobacter sp. HS15c. Next base: position 66,135 of record NZ_JBFOHM010000013.1, on the reverse strand, counting down.
GTGCCGAGCCGGTGGCCGACGGCGGGTACGCTGCGGCGCTGCTGCTCGACGGCGACTCGCTGCTCCGCCGCGAAAACCTCCGGGCGGGGGAGGACACCGTCCGGCGCTGGTTCAACGCCGCCGCCCTGGTCCGGCCGGCCTCCGAAGGCGGCCTCGTGGTGATCACAGCTGCTGATACTGCGGCGGTCGGCGCACTGCTGCGCTGGGATCCCGCCGGCTACGCCCAGCGCGAGCTGGCGCTGCGGGTGGAGCTCCAGCTGCCCCCCGCCGTGCGGATCGCATCCGTCACCGGCCCGCGCGCCGCCGTCGTGCATTTCACCGAGGGTGTCGACAAACAGCTGACGGCAGCCGGTGTGGACCTGCGGACGGCGGGTCCGGCGCCGGTGCTGCTGGTAGGCGCAGCCACACCCCAGCGCGTTGGCGAGGACGTCCGCACGCTGCTGTTCTTCCCCTACGGGCAGGCGGCGACAGTGACCAGGGTGCTCCGGGCCGCCCGCGCCGCTGCCGCCGCCAAGCGAAGCGAGGAACCGGTACAGCTGCGCCTGGACGGCGTGGACGTCCTCTAGGCCGGTTAGGCCGGATGTCCCGGACGTTTCCGGCCGGAGCGCATGGCCACGATGTCGTGGGCTGCGTCAACCAGCTGCCTGGCTGATTCATCCCAGCTGAACTCCGCAGCGCGCGCCACTGACTGGCGTGACACGTCCTGCCAGTGCCCGTCGTCCCGGAGTTTCTTCGCGGCAGCGGCGAACTCCGCGGCAGAACCGGGATCGACGTAGGATGCGGCGTGGCCGCCCACTTCGCGGAAGATGGGAATGTCGCTGGCGATGACCGGCGTGCCCAGCGCCATGGCCTCCACAAGCGGCAGACCATAGCCCTCCGCCCGGGAAAGGCTTACCAGGGCGGTGGCGCGCCGGAGCAACGTGGCGTACTCGTCGTCGGTCACTCCGTTGTGGAACACTACCTTGGCGCCCGGCGGGACCATGATCTCCAGCTCGGCCCGGCGTTGCGGGGTGATCCTGCTCAGCAGGTGCAGGGTGAAGTCCGGCAGGTCGGCCATGCCGGCCACCATGGTCTCCACGTTTTTGTAGGGCATAAAAGAGCCCATATAGACGAGCGAATGCTCGGCCCCGGCGGCGGCGTCGCGCGGTTCCTGGTCCGGCTGCGGCGCGTTGCTGATGATCCGCACCGGCCGGCTGGTGAGCCGGTACTTGGCCATCAGCGCTTCCGTGGTGCTGCTGATGGTTGCCACGATGTCTGCCCGGTTGAGCAGGAGCCGCTGCGGCCAGAACGCCTTGTGGTAGAGGCGCCATAGCACCCGCACCGGTGCGGGAAGGAAGCCGGGAGGTGCCGGGTGCTCGTAGTAGATGAGGTCGTGCAGGGTCAGGACCAGTCCGTAGTTGCGGCCCCAGGTTCCCATGGTCTGCATGGGGCAGACCACCACGTCAGCGCCGAGCGGGTTGATCTTCCGCGCCACAAACAGCTCGATGGGGGAGAGCGGGCTGTTGATCAGGGTGTACGGCACGTCAGGGAGCAGGGCAAGCTGCCGGGGATCGCTGATGAGCATGGATACGTCGGCGATCTTTGCCGTTGCCGCTATCAGGCTGGCTCCGTAACGGCTGATTCCGTCGTGGTGGTCGGTCCGGGTAAAGCGGGCATCGACGACAATTTTCACGCGGGATGGTCCTTAAGGAAGGTGAGGATGAAGCCGGCGGCAGGCGCCGGCGTTTCGTAATGGATCAGGTGCCCGACGCCGGGGATCACCTTGAGCGTCCCGTCCGGCAGCAGGGCGGCGAGGCGGTGCTGGTCGGGCATCATCGCGATCTCGTCCTTTTCGCCGGCGATGAGCAGGACCGGCAGGGCCAGCTGGCCGGCCACCTCGGCCACATTTCCGCTGACGGAGGCCGTGAACGATTCCAGCAGGCTGTCCCTGTCGGCGAAGGCGCTGAAATAGGAATGGTGCTGGCCGTGGATAAACCGGCGCAGTTCCTTGTCCGGGGTTTTGGCCATGGCCTCGCTCATGACGCGGACGATCAGCGGGTTGCGAAGCAGGGCAAGGCCGGGCCCCTGGGGGAGCCGGGCCGCGAGCCGGTAGTACAGCACGGCGAGTTTGGTCATGATCCCCTTCGGCCCTTCCAGCGCCGGTGCGGCGATCGGGTTAATGAGGATCAGCGGCGAGACCGCGCCGGGGTGGGCTGCCACGAAGTGCGCGGCAACGATCGACCCGAACGAATGGCCCAGCAGGACGGTGTCTGGGCCCAGGCCCAGGGCAGCCATGAAGCCGGTGATGAACCTGCCGTAGTGCTCCACGGAATGTGGCCCCGAAGCGAAGGCATCGGAGCTGCCGAAGCCGGGAAGGTCCGGCATGATGAGCCGCATCCCGGGCAGCTGGTCCGCAACCCTGAGCAGTCCGTGGTGATCGCCGCGGAAGCCGTGGATCACCAGGATGGTCCGGGTCTCCGGCGTCACCTGGACCGGTTCGTAGGTCCAGTACGCCACCGTGCCGCCGTCGAGCTCGATGCGGGCAGCCCGGGTCCTGGCCTCGAGTTCCCGGCTGAAGTAGGACGGCGTGGCGGGAGGCCGCGGGTCAGCTGTTTTCATTGCCTCGGTCCTAGTTGACGTTGTCGGGATGGGACCCGGTGCGGTGGCCCCGGTCAAGTTCGGCCAGCGCAACCATGTCGCGGTCCGAAAGTTCAAAGCGGAAGACGTCCAGGTTCTCCCGGATCCGGGCCTCGGAACTGGCCTTGGGGATGGCAATGTTGCCCAGCTGGATGTGCCAGCGCAGGATGACCTGTGCCGCGCTCACGCCGTGTTCGGCAGCGCACGCCAGGACCACCGGATCCGCGAGTACCTGTCCGCGCCCCAGGGGGCTCCAGGCTTCCGTCCGGATTCCCAGTGCGGCGTGCTTCTCCCGCAGCTCAGCCTGCTGGAGCCATGGGTGCAGCTCGATCTGGTTGACGGCCGGCACCACCTCCGCCGTCTGCAGCAGTTGGTCCAGGTGGGCGGGCTGGAAGTTGCAGACACCGATGGCCCGGACTTTCCCTTCCCGGTACAGGGTTTCCAGGGCCCGGTAGGTGTCCGTGAACAGCCCGCGCCGGGCGCAGGGCCAGTGGATCAGGTACATGTCCACGTAGTCCAGGCCGAGGTTCACCATGGAGTTGTCGAACGCACGCAGCGTGGAGTCATAGCCCTGGTCATCGTTCCAGACCTTGGTGGTGATGAAGACGTCCCCGCGGGCCAACGCGGGCGACGCTTCGCCGGAGCCGCCGCTTCCGGTTCCCATTCCGCCGTCATACCCAAAAAGTGAACTGATTCCGCGGGCCACTCCGGTTTCGTTCCCGTACATGGCCGCAGTGTCGAAATGGCGATAGCCGGCGCCGAGCGCGGTGGAAACCAGGGCGGACGCCTCGGCCACCGGAACCTTGTACAGCCCATATCCCAACTGGTCGATCAGCACGCCGTTGTTCAGGCTGAGCCGGGGTGAGGTTTTCATAGCAACGACTCTACCCATTCTGTACACAGACTCCCTCAGGCGGCGCCGTCAAAACCCACCAGGCGGCGCGCGGATGCCTCATCAAGAATCAGGTCCGTAGCCAGCCCCGCCGTCAGTGCCCCGCGGAGCCCGTTGATCTTGGACGCCCCGGACACTACACAGATGCGGCGCCTGACCTGTTTCAGTTCCGCGAGCGCAGGTCCGGTGGAGCGTTCGTTCAGGACAATGCCGTCAGAGGACCCGTCGCCGCGGAAGAAGACGGTGGCGACGTCGCCCACAACGTCCGATCCCGCCAGGATCCTCAGGTCACTTTCGTCCAGGTAGCCGCCGGCGTAGACATGGCTGGGATAGTCCGCGTCCACCGAGCCCACACCGAAGATCGCAATGCTCATCCGCGACTGCAGTTCCAGGATCCGTTGCACGCTGCGCTCATTCCACATGGCTGTCTTGGTCGCGGCGTGGTCAAAAAACGCCGGCACCGGGAACTGCTCAACGCGGGCCCCGTAGGCGCTGCCGAAGCGGCGCATGATGTCGCTTGCATAGGTGATGCCCGTGGTGTGCATGTTTCCGGCGCCGTTGAGCTGGACAATGACGCAGTCGTGGGTGATCTTGCGGGTCAGGTGCCGGCTGACGGCGCTCAGCGTGGACCCCCAGGCCACCCCGATGATGGCGTTCGAATCCACCAGCGGCCCGATGGTGCGCGCGGCCTGCATGGCCACCCGGTCCAGCGTTTCCGCCTCATTCAGGGTTTCCAGGACCGGGACAACGTGCGCGTCAACGTTGTATGTGTCGCGGATCAGGCCCTCCAGTTCCGGGCCGGTGTCGAGCGGATTCCGGATCTGGATCTGCACCAGGCCGGAATCCCGGGCCGAGGACAGGAGGCGGGACACCGTGGAACGGGAGGTGCGGAGCTCCCGGGCGATGGCGTCCATGGTGAGGTCCTGCAGGTAGTACATCTGTGCGGCGCGCAGGGCGTCGGAGTGGCGGGAGGGTGACATAAGGGTCCATTCTGCACGTTTGTGCATAGAGGTTGACTCCATTTTCCATTACTTCAAACAATAGTTGGAGACCTGCGGGACGCCGGGCGGCGTCCGCACAAACCAAACCCCAAGGGAGCTGTTTTGGGAACCAAGGATTTTTTCGGCCACAGCGGAGCTGCGTCTTCTCCGGCCAGCGGACCGCGTTCAGCTGTGCAGGCCCTGAAGCAGCGGCCGCAGGCCAGGGTGCTGATCATCGGCGGCGGCATCAACGGCGTTGGCACGTTCCGCGACCTTGCCCTGCAGGGAGTTGACGTTGCCCTGGTGGAGCGTGGCGACTACTGCCAGGGTGCCAGCGGCGCCTCGTCGCACATGATCCACGGCGGTATCCGATACCTGGAAAACGGCGAGTTCCGCCTCGTCCGGGAATCAGTGGTGGAACGGAACCGGCTGCTGCGCATCGCACCCCACTACGTGAAGCCGCTCCAGACCACGATTCCGATCTTCAGCACCTTCTCAGGCGTGCTCTCCGCACCGCTGCGCTTCCTGACCCACAAGCAGCAGGGCAAGCCCAAGGAACGCGGCGCATTCCTCATCAAGCTTGGCCTCAGCCTCTACGATTCGTTTTCCCGTGACGGCGGCTCCGTTCCCCGCCACCAGTTCCGCGGCCGCAAGCGCGCACTGGCCGAACTGCCGCACCTGAACCCCGGCATCAAATATGCGGCCACCTACTTCGACGCGTCCGTCCACAACCCGGAGCGCCTCACCCTGGACGTGCTGCAGGACGGCGAAAAAGCCGGGCTGGGCAGTGCAGGCCACACCACCGTCACGGCGCGGGCCAGCAACTACCTCTCGCTCCAGTCGATGAAACCGGGGGCGGCGGCAACGGGAACCGGCGCCCTTGCCACGGGCAGCACCGTCCAGCTTCGCGACGAACTTACCGGCGAGGTGTTTGACTTCACCGCCGACGTCATCGTGAACACCACCGGTGCCTGGGTGGACCTCACCAACGAAGCAATGGGCGCCGCCTCCCGCTTCATGGGCGGCACCAAGGGCTCACACATCGTCCTGGACCACCCCGCCCTCCTTGAGGCGTGCCGCGGCCGCGAAATCTTCTTCGAACACACCGACGGCCGGATCGTCCTGATCTACCCGATGGGGGACAGGGTCCTGGTGGGAACCACCGACGTGGACGCCGACATGGGCCAGGACGCAGTGTGCACCGACGGCGAAATCGACTACTTCCTCGACCTCATCGGCCATGTCTTCCCGGACATCCCCGTCGACAGCGGGCAGATCGTCTACACGTTCTCCGGGGTCCGTCCGCTGCCCCGGCACGACGCAACACAGCCCGGATTTGTCTCCCGGGACTACCGGATCGAACGCCGGGAAGGCGAGGCCGGCGCCGTCGTTCTCTCCCTGGTCGGTGGCAAGTGGACGACGTTCCGTGCGCTGGCCGAGCATATGACCAACGATGTGCTCGCCGAGCTGGGGATGGAACGGAAGGTTTCGACGGCGAAGCTCGCCATCGGCGGCGGAGCCGCCTTCCCCGAGGACGAAGCCGGAATCCAGGCTTGGATCAAGGCCCACATGTCCGCCGGCCGCAACGCCGACCGGACCGCGGTCCTGCTGACGCGCTACGGCACCCGGGCCGCAGAAGTCATGCGCTACCTCGACGCCGGCCCTGACCGCCTCCTGCACTCCACGCACGAGCTCAGCGTCCGCGAGCTGGAGTTTATGGCCGCCAATGAGCAGGTGGGGCACCTTGCCGATGTGCTCATCCGCCGGACATCCCTGGCCTTCCGCGGCCTGGTCACGGGCGAATTGCTGCACGAGGTGGCGGACGTGCTGGCCGGTCCGCTGGGCTGGGATGCCGCAACCACGGCCGCAGAGATCCGTGCGGCCCAGGATGTGCTGGAGCGTTTCCACCGCGTACAGATCCACAGCCTGGTCGCCTAAGCGGCACGGCTGACGGCCGGGGTGCCACAGTGCCCCGGCTCCGCGGTCCTTCAAACCCGCGAAGGACCGACAACAGAAAATAGAGGAGTCAAAGATGTCTCTTGGAATTGTTTTCCTTTCCGAAGTCTTCGGAACGGCCATGCTCACCCTGCTGGGTTGCGGCGTCGTGGCCAACGTTGCCCTGAAAGGCACCAAAGGCAACAGCGGCGGGTTCCTGATGGTGACCTGGGGGTGGGGCATCGCCGTCTTTGCGGGTGTTTTTGTTGCCGCCAAGTCCGGTGCGCACCTCAATCCCGCCGTCACGCTGGGCCTGCTGGTCAACGGCAAGGCGGAGTACGCCCCCGGCGTCCCGATTGATGCTGCGTCCACGCTGACGTATTTCGGCGGCGAAATGCTGGGGGCCTTCCTCGGCGCAGTAGTCTGCTGGGCCGCCTACAAGCAGCACTTCGACGCCGAACCGGAGTCCGCAAGCAAGCTGGGCGTGTTCTCCACCGGCCCCGCGATCCGCTCCACGCCGTGGAACCTGGTCACCGAGATCATCGGCACTTTTGTCCTGGTCTTCGTGATCCTGACCCTTGGCGGAACGCCCTCGGGCCTGGGACCGCTGGCCGTAGCCCTGCTCGTGGTGGGCATCGGCGTTTCACTGGGCGGACCCACGGGCTACGCCATCAACCCGGCCCGTGACCTGGGTCCGCGCATCGCCCACGCGCTGCTTCCCATCAAGGGAAAAGGAACCAGCGACTGGGCCTACTCGTGGATTCCCGTAGCAGGACCCCTTGTGGGCGGCGCCCTGGCCGGTATTGTCGCAAAGATCGCACCCATCATCATTACCGCCGCCGCCTGACCTCCCCGTTACACTCAGCACACAGACAAGGACGTCATCATGAACCAGTACGTAATCGCCATCGACCAGGGCACCACCAGCTCCCGGGCCATCATCTTCGACCACAGCGGCAACATCGTTTCGTCGGGCCAGATGGAGCACGAACAGATCTTCCCGCAGGCAGGCTGGGTGGAACATAACGCCGCCGAGATCTGGAACAACACCCGGGAGGTCATTGCCTCCGCGCTCTCCAAGGCAAACCTGACCCGTCACGATATCGCCGCCGTCGGAATCACCAACCAGCGCGAAACGGCTGTGGTGTGGGACAAGACCACCGGCGAGCCCGTGTACAACGCCATTGTGTGGCAGGACACCCGCACGCAGGACATCGTTGACGAGCTCTCCAAGGACGGCGGGCCGGAACGGTTCAAGCAGAAGGTGGGCCTTCCGCTTGCGACGTACTTCTCCGGCACCAAGATCAAATGGATCCTGGACAACGTCGAGGGCGCACGGGCCAAGGCGGAAGCCGGTGACCTGGTCTTCGGCAACACCGATGCCTGGGTCCTCTGGAACCTGACCGGCGGCGTTGACGGCGGGGTGCACGTCACGGACGTCACCAACGCCTCGCGGACCCTGTTCATGGACCTGGAGACACTGAGCTGGGACGAGGAGATCCTGGGGATTTTCGGTGTCCCGCTGAGCATGATGCCGGCTATCAAGTCCTCCTCCGAGGTGTACGGCACCGTCCACACGTCACAGCTGCTGCGGGAAGTCCCGGTATCAGGCATCCTGGGCGACCAGCAGGCTGCCACGTTCGGCCAGGCCGCGTTCCAGGCCGGCGAAGCCAAGAACACCTACGGCACCGGTTGCTTCCTCATCTTCAATACCGGTGAGGAGATCGTGCACTCCAAGAACGGCCTGCTGACCACCGTCGGCTACAAACTGGGGGATGCCGCACCCCACTATGCGCTGGAAGGCTCCATCGCAGTCACCGGTTCCCTGATCCAGTGGCTGCGGGACAACCTTGGCATGATCAGCAGCGCCCCGGAGGTGGAGACCTTGGCCGCCTCGGTCAAGGACAACGGCGGCGTCTACATCGTGCCCGCATTCTCCGGACTGTTTGCCCCGTATTGGCGCTCGGACGCCCGCGGCGCCATCGTGGGCCTGACCCGGTTCGTCAACAGGAATCACATCGCCCGCGCAGCCCTGGAGGCCACAGCATTCCAGACCCGGGAGGTCCTGGACGCGGTCAACGCGGACTCGGGCGTTCCGCTGACGGAGCTGAAGGTCGACGGCGGCATGGTCGCCAACGACGCGCTGATGCAGTTCCAGGCAGACATCCTGGGCGTCCCCGTGATCCGTCCCAAAGTCGTGGAAACCACCGCCCTGGGCGCCGCCTACGCAGCAGGCCTCGCCGTCGGATTCTGGAAGGACCTCGGAGAGCTGTCGGCCAACTGGTCCGAGGACAAGCGCTGGGAACCGCAGCTTGAGTCGGCCGAGCAGGACCGTCAGTTGCGCCTGTGGAAGAAGGCCGTCACGAAGTCGATGGACTGGGTGGACGAGGACGTCCGCTAGGCACCTGAACCTGACGCCGGACGGCAAGGAAGAGGGAGGGCGGCCCGAGGAGTGCCGCCCTCCCTCAGTCGTACGGGGGTCAGGAACCCTCGGTCACCGGCCCTCCGCCGGCACGGTTATCAGTGCGGGTCCAGTTGGGCCCGCGGCGTCTTGGCATAGACGCTCCTGCTGACGGTGTAACCCCTCTCGTCCTGTTCCAGCGCCTCTGCGTTGACAGCCGCAAACTGCGCGGCGCCCAGCTTCTTCACGCTGACGAGGTCCATGAATTCCTGGTCGGGACCTCCCACGGCTGTGACTTTGACCAGCCCGGTTCCGGCTGCGTAGTACTTCTGCTGGTGTCCGGCGTCAGGTTCCAGCGGATTGTGTTCGTCAATGACCAGCACGTTGTTGTAGCAGCCGGTGGGGACGCAGAGGTACCGGTGCTTCTGGAAAACTTTTCCGCAGTCAAGGAAGTCGACCTTCGGTGCATAAGCCTGGACATACTCCGGCGTGCCGGTCCGGGGCAGCGCCTGCATGGCGATCCCTGCCTGCGCCTTGGCGATCCCGCTGACGAACGTGCTGGGTGCGCCAACAAATTCGCCGTTTTCAAATTCCTCAGGATATTCGCCGAACAGCCACACGGTGCCCTTGCGGGTCTGCGCGAAGAAGGCCAGTTCGGATTCGACCAATTCGCCGTCGTCGTAGTCACGGTCCCACATCACCCGGGTGGTGACCCCGTCGATCACTTTCGTCAGGCCGGTCACAGTGTGGACCACGGAATGCTCGTGTACTCCGTCCTCGGAGGTCACCGTCCCGGTTGTTGTGAACTGCATGCCCGGCGTGAGCGGGAACCACTTGTTGTCCACCTGCGGCCATGCCTGGAAATCCGTCCGGTCAAAATTGATCGCGGACCCGGGCCCGCAGAGCTCCGGCGGTGGCGGCGGCGCGGCGGCCGCCGTCCCTGCCGAAACGACCGTCAGTGATCCGAAGACCAGCAGTAATGCGGACCCGTACGCCGTAATACGAGGTGCTCGAAAAGCCATCTCACGTGCCTTTCATTCTCGTGGGGATTCTGCCTAAACCGCAGGCGCAGGTTCCAGCCTGTGTGCCTTGTGCGGGCGCCCCTTGCCGCCTTTGGCGAAACGCAGGTACAGCGAGGGGACGATGAACAGGTTGACCAGCGTGGACGTGACCAGCCCGCCCAGGATCACCACGGCCATAGGATGCTCGATCTCGTGGCCCGGGATGTTCCCCATCACCACCAGGGGCACCAGGGCCAAGGCAGTGGCGAGTGTGGTCATAAGGATCGGAGACAAGCGCTCTGCAGCCCCCCGAAGCACCAGCGCAGGTCCGAAGGCCATGCCCTCGTACTGCTCCAGGTGCTGGCAGTGGTTGATGAGCAGGATGCCATTGCGTGCCGCGATCCCCATCAGGGTCAGGAAGCCAACCAGCGAACCGAGGGACAGGATTCCGCCGCTGAGGTGGGCGGCGATCACCCCGCCCACGAGCGCCACAGGCAACGTCAGGATGGCCAGGGTGGCAAGACGCCAACTCTTGAAAGCAGCCTGCAGGAGGAAGTACACAACCAAGACGGCGCCTATCGAGAACAGCAGCAGCCGTTGGGACGCTGCCTGGCGTTCGGCGTATTCACCGAGGACAGCCGCGTTGTAGCCGACCGGAAATTGCATGGTTTCCATGCCGGACTTGAGCTTCTCCACGACCTTGGCCAGATCGCCTTCCTTGACGTTGGCACTGACGTCGATGCGCCGGGAGCCCTCCGAACGCTCAATAACATTGGGTGTGGGCTTTACCGCAATCTTGGCCACGTCAGACATCCGGATTTTCTTTCCGGACGGCGTATCCAGGACGAGGTTCTCGATGCTTGTGACGCTCGCGCGGATCTCCGGCGCGCTCCATACCTGCACATCGTAGGCTTTGCCGTCCCGGTAGACGTCGCCCACCTCTTCGCCGGCCACCAGTGTGGCCGCGGCGCGCCGCACATCGCCCGGTTTCAGCCCGAACCGGTTCGCTGCTTCCAGGTCCACTTCCACATCGATCTGCGGAATATTGGCCTGAAGAGCAACCTTGGCACCGATGGCTCCGTCGATGCCGCCGAGGATCTCTTTGATCTTGTCGGCCTCCTGGCGGAGTATCGCCAGGTCGTCGCCATAAACACGGACGACGACGGCGTACCCGGTTCCGGTGAGCACCTCGCGGATGCGTTCCTTGAGGTACGTCTGCACGTCCCGTTGGATTCCCGGGTACCCTTCCACAACTGCCTGCACTGAAGCCAGGGTTTCGTCGTAATCGACACCAGGGTCAACGCTGATCCAGTTTTCACCGAAGTTGACACCCACCACCTCATCGGCAGCGAACGCCTGGCCGATGTGTGACCCGCAATTGTTCACGCCGGGAATGGTCATGAGTTCGTTGCAGGCCAGTTGGCTGACACGGACTTCTTCGGAGTTTGAGGTACCCGGCTGCGTGATCCAGTGCATCAGGAAGTCGCGTTCCTTGAAGGAGGGCAACAGTGACTGGCCCAGCAGCGGAGCCGCCACGATGCCGATCACTCCAACGGCGGCCAGGGTCAGGTAGCCGGGGACAGGACGCCGGACCAGTGGCCGGAGTGCATTGCCGTACCAGCGCTTCAGAACCCGGACTACGGGCGGATCCCTGTCCTCGAGTTTGGCATTTCGAAGGAAGACGTAGGCCATCGCCGGGGTAACTGTCAGCGCCACGAGCATCGACGCAAACACCGCGAGGGTATAGGACGTAGCCAGCGGCCGGAAGAAGGCCCCCGTCAGTCCGTCCAGGAAGAAGATCGGAACCGTGGCGGCCACGATGATCAGCGTGGCGTAGACGATTGGGCCGCGCACCTCAAGCGAAGCGTTGACCACTACACGGGCAGTGCTGCCCGTGCCGCCAGCTGCCCGGTGGTGCCGAAGGCGCCTGACAATATTTTCGACGTCGATGATGGCATCATCCACCACCACCCCGACGGCAATCACCAACCCCGCGAGCACCATGGTATTGATCGTCCCGCCGGTCCAATACAGCACGAGGGCCGCCGCCATCAGCGACAGCGGGATGGCCAACACGCTGACCAGTGCCGTCCGCCACTGGAAGAGGAAGACACTCAACACCATGATGACCAGCAGACATCCCAGCAGCAGGGCGATGCCGAGGTTTCCCAAGGATTCCTCAATGAACGTCGCCGGCCGGAAGATGGTGGTGTCCACGGCGATCCCGGTCAGGCCGGGCTCCAGCTGCTTCAGTGCATCTTCAACTCCCCGTGTTACTTCGAGGGTGTTGCCCCACGGCAGTTTTTCCACGATCAGCATCAGTCCGGGACCGCCGTTGATGACGGCGTCACCAATGAGCTGCTGGTGGTCCTCCACCACGGTTGCCACGTCGCTCAGCTTGAGCGGGGACTGTCCCTCCCGGTCCTCCAGCGCCACTTGCGCGAGGTCTGCGGGTGTGGTGATGGGTTGGACGTGCCTGATTCCGATTGACTGGGTGGGCGTGTCGAGGGACCCGCCGGTGCCGATCATGGCGCCGGAGGAATACTTGAGCAGGCCGGCATCCAGGGCATTGGCAGTAGTACTCATCACGGTTTCAAGGCTGACGTTGTTGGCTGCCAGCCTTGCCGGGTCGGCCTGGACCTGGAGCATCTGAAGGCGTTCGCCCCAGATTGCCACGTTTGCCACGCCGGGAACTCGGAGCAGATGGGCCCTGATGTTCCAGTAGGAGATCATTGACATCTCGATCAGGGACCGGGTGTCGGAGGACAGTCCGATCTTCATGACCCGGCTGGTGGACGAGAGCGGCTGCAGCATCAGCGGTGGCGCCGCCCAGGTGGGCAGCGTCGGGATGACCGTCGCCATCCGCTCGGACACCAGCTGCCGTGCGGTCAGCAGGTCCGTGCCGTTCTCGAATTCCATCACGATCGAGGACAGCTGCGGTACCGACTTGGACCGCATGTGGTGGAGCCCGTCGATGCCGTTGAATGCCTCTTCCATGGGAACCGATACGAGTTCTTCCACCTCAGCGGCAGTAAGCCCCAGGCAGGCTGTCTGGACTTCGACCTTAGGCGGCGCGAACTCGGGGAACACGTCAACGGAGGCGTTGCTGAGCTGGGCGCCGCCCACGATCATCAGCGCCGCGGCCATGGCGATGACGATCGATCTGAACCTCAGGCTGGCCGCGACGATCCGCCGCATGTCATTTACCCGTGTTGAACTCGGCGCCGAACAGCTCAGCCGCGCCGACCGTTACCAATACTGTCCCCGCGGCCGGGCCGGCACTGGCGGTGACCGCGCCGGCTTCGACTTTGGTCACGGTGACGGACTGTCGTTCGTAGACGCGCGGCTCAGGGTTGATGTAGACCCAGGTTTTGCCTTGGGCGTCGTACAGCAGCGCAGCGTAGGGGAGCAGGACTCCTGAGCCTCCCGGATCGGGTTTGGCCGTGTCGGTGAGCAGTTGCAGCCGGTCAATTGCCCGCTGGCTCAGCGTGATGCGGGCAATACCCGTGGTGGCGTTCTTTTCCACCTTGGCCGGCGCTTCAGCGGCGGATTCGGCCAGGGCTGAGGGTTGCGCGCAGGCGGGCAGTGCAAACAGTAATGCTGCACAGGCGGCGGCCGCCATTGGCCGGTACCGCAGGGGCCTTTTGCTGGTCATGATACTTCCACCTTTTCCGGCATAACGGGCATGACAGGTATTTCGGATTCGTAGACTTCAGACCACTCTTCCGGTTCAGTGCGGGGACCGAACCAGAGCGTGAGGAGCGGGAGCACAAAGAGCCCAACAAGGGTTGTGGTCACGAGGCCGCTGGCAATGATGAGCAGCAGCGGTACCATCAAGGCCTCACCCACGGTGCCGCCGAGTAGGGCGGGCGGTATCAGCACGAGGAGGGTTATGATGGCTGATTTCAGGACCGGTGTTATCCGGTCCCGTGCCGCAGTCATGACCACATCAGTGCGTGACAGCTCCGGAGACTCCTGCCAGAGTTCATCTACACGCGCGGACAGGAGTGCCGCATTGCGTGCCGCGATGGCCAGGACGGCCGCGAAAGCAGTCAATGACAGCCAGGACAGGGACGCCGCCCCGATCCACGCGGCGATCGCCGCTCCGGCCAGCGCCGCGGGAAGCGTCAGGAAAACTGCGAGAGCAAGTTTCCAACTCCGCACGGCGGTCTGGAGCAGCAGCAACACGGTCAGGATGGCCGCGATTCCGAGTCCGTGAACCAAGGTGTCCGCGGCCTGCAGCTGGCTGTATTTCGCGGGGACCTCGGCGTGGTATTCGAGCGGGAACTGGATTTGCTGGAGTGCCGCCTCGATATCCCGCTGGATGTCTGCCAGCGGGCGTCCGCTGACGTCGGCCACAACGTCGATCCGCCGCGAGGTGTCATCATGCTGGATGACAACTTCACTGGGTACCATGCGTACTTCGGCGATCTGGCCGAGTTGGACGTGGCCGCCGTTGGGAGCATCCAGGAGTAGCTCACGGATGCTGGTCAGGTCATCCCGGACACCAACCGCGCCTCGAACCACCACTTCGAACACCTTTTGCTGTTCAAAGAGGTTGCCGACGACGATGCCCTGCATGAGCGTTGCCGCGGCGCGCCTGGCGTCACCGGGCTTGATGCCGAACTTTTGGGCTGCTTCAAGATTGACCTGGACCTCTACGATCGGGGTCATGTCTGCGGCGGCGATGATCGGGTTCTTGACACCGTCAATCTTCTGGATGGCCTTGCGGACTTCTTCTGCCTTTTCGCGCAGCACCGGCATTTCCGTTCCGTAAACCCGCACAGCAAAGCCGGGCTCAAGAGAGGAACGCATGTCACCGATGGTCTGTTGCGAGTAGTTCAGCACGTTGTGCGCGATGCCGGGGTACCCCTGCACCACATCCCGTACTGCCCGCTCCGTTTCAGCGAAGTTGGCATCCCGTTCAATCGACACCCACAGCTCTGCAGAGCTGTTGCCTACCACCTGGTCCGCGGAGATGGCGCGTCCCACATGCCCGCCGACTCCGGAAACGCCTGGGAGCGCCCTGAGTTCATCGGAGGCCCGGGCGGCGATCCGCCGGACTTCGTCAGTGGAGGTACCCGCCATGGTGTCCCACTGGACCAACAGCGTCCTGTCGGGCATGGTGGGCACAAGCGGTTGGTTTCCGGTCAGTTGCGAGCCGGCAGCGATGCCAAGGATTCCCACGACCGCAACAGCCACAAGGGCCAGCGTTTTCCGGGAGTTGACCTCGCCCAGGGCGCGGCCATAGGACGCCTTCCCGCGCCCGACGGCCGGGAGTTCCTTGCTCTTTGCCGTCTTCGGCGGAAGCAGGAAATGCGCCAACACCGGCGTCACGGACAGCCCAACGATCAGGGCGGCGGCCAGGGTCAGCGCCAGTGACCAGAAGACCGGCGAAAAGAATGAGCCGCCCACCCCTGTCAGGAACAGCGTCGGAACGAGAACAACCACCATGATCAGCGAAGCGTGGAACAGCGGGGTGCGGACCCCGCGCAGGATGTGGCTCATCCGCGACGTGGGCTGGGCCTCCGTCCCGGACGCTGGCTGAACCGAGATCTGTCGCCGGTGGGCCTGGACGTCTTCGACGACGTCGCCCACCATCACGGACATGCCCAGAAGGACGCCCAACAGGACAGTGATGTTCAGCGTGGCGTTTTGCGCGATCAGCACCACGGCTGCCGTCGTGACAGTCGCGGCGATGGCCACGAGAGCAATCAAGGCCACCCGCCAGGAACGGAACAGCAGCCAGAAGAGGGCAACTGCTATCAGCAGGCTGACCAGCAAGGCAAGTCCCAGGCTGTTGACGGAGTCCTGGACACCGGTTGCAGGCCGGAATACGGACGTATCGAGTTGGACTCCTGTGAGGCCGGGCTCCATGTCCTTCAGGGCCGCCTCGACTCTACGGGTGACCTCCACGGCGCTGGTGCCAGGGAACTTCTCGATCACCAGCATCAAGCCGGCGTCGGCTCCCACAATGGCGTCGCCGATCAGCGGCTGGTGGTCTTCCTTGACCTGGGCGATGTCGCCCAGGCGCAGCACCGGGTCCGTTTCTTCCACGCTCACCTTGGCCAGATCGGCCGGGGTGCGGATGGGAAGGACATGCTGGATGCCCAGGCGCTGGCTCGGCGACTCCACGAAGCCGCCGGTCCCCGGCGTTGAAGCTTCGAGGAAGCTCAGCGGCGAAACCCAGACGGCGTTGCCCGTGGTCTTGACAAGCTGCTCCAGAGTGATGCCCTTGTCACGCAGCTGCGTCGGAGTGACCTCCACCTGCAGCTGCTGTTCGCGCTGGCCCCAGATGGACACATTGGCCACGCCCGGGATACCGATCAGCCGCGGCTTAATTTTCCACCGGGCCAGGACCGACATCTCAATGCCGGAGAGTTCTTTGGAGTCCATCCTGACCATGAGCACACGGCTGGTGGAAGACAGCGGCTGCATGATCAGCGGCGGCGATGAGACGTTAGGCAGCGCGTGCGCCTGCGTCATCCGTTCCGCGACCAGCTGGCGGGCGCGCAGGAGGTCCGTGCCAGGCTCGAAGACCAGTTCGATGGACGACAGCCCAGGGACGGATTTCGAGCGGATCTCGTCCAGCCAGGCCACCCCGTTAAGGAGGTCTGCTTCCATCGGTGCAGTGATGAGCTGCTCAACTTCAACAGCGGAAAGCCCGAGGGCCTCCGTTTGGATCTCTACCTGTGCGGGGGCGAACTCCGGCATCGTGTCCACGGCCATATGCGGAACATTGACGACGCCAAAAGTGATGAGCCCCGCAGCGAGGGCAAGAACCAGGAAACGGAACTGCATGCTGAACCGGGTAACCCAGCCAAACATGGTCGGTCCCCGCTAGTTCTTCGCAGGGATGATGGACGGTGTTCTCAGTCCGTCACATCGTTGTGGTGGACATAAACGCCAGGTATACATTTCAGGCTCCTCGACCTGAGACCAGCCAGTTACCCCCACAGACTTGAAAATCAGAATGGACCCGATTGCCCGATTAAACAAGGGGCCCGGGAAGACTCATGGCTGGACTCTGCAGTTCGACGATTCCCGCGTTGCCGTCGACTGTGACCAGTTGGCCGGTGTGGAGGATTTGGGTGGCGTTGCCGGTGCCTACGACCGCGGGAATGCCGTACTCGCGGGCCACGAGGGAGGCATGCGCGGCCAGGTTGCCGCCGTCCGTCACAACGGCCGCGGCAGCCGCAAATAACGGGGTCCATGCCGGCGCCGTTGCCTTGGCCACCAGGATCTCGCCCGGCAGGAACCGGGAGAATTCCTCCGGACCATCCACCACCCGCACGCGGCCCTGTGCCCGGCCCGGGCTGGCCGGGTGCCCTACCAGGGCGCCCGCCGGAAGGTTGCCCGTGCTGCGGGCGCTGTTCGCGATCCTGTCGAACATGTTACCGAGCAGAGGCGGCAGCTTTCCCAGCGAGAGTGGAGCTGCCAGTTTCCGCTGGCGCTGCCACTCCGTACGCCGCCGGTCAACATTTTTATGCTGCGGCGGTGCGTTCAGGCGTAAGGCGTCAAATGTCAGGAAGTAGACGTCCCCGGGCGCCTGGATGATGCCTTGGTCGTGCAGGCGGGCTCCTATTTCCGCTGCGCACCGGCGCAAAAGGGGCCAGCCCAGGGTGAAGTCCTTGGCCTGCTCCTCGCGGAGCAGGGCGTAGTGCTGTGCCAGGCCGAGGAGGCTTTCAAACCGCTTCAGCCGTCCTCCTTTCAGCAACGCACGGCAGGAGGCCTCAGCGGCGCGGCGCCGCTCAGCTGCCGACGGCGTCGGCGCATGGCGTGGCGGGTTGCCCTCCCGGGCCTGTACGGGCTCGCCGGGTTGCTCGCCCGCCGTCCTGTGGTACCAGTCGATGCTATAGACGGCGTGCGGGACCCCGGCGGGCAGGGCGGGAGCCAGGCCGCCCAGGAGCGTCTGGTATCCGATGGCCTCCTGTGCCCCCGGTGTCGCGTGGCCCGCGAGCGCTACGGCGAGGTGCCGGCGCCAGAACCGCGCCAGTACCAGCTCCATCTTCCAGGCGGCACCGCCGGTGGCCGCAAAGAACCAGAGGTACTCGCCGGCCTTCCTCGCCACCTGTTCCACGGTCTCTATGAGTTCCGGCAGCGTGGCCGTCCCGGCGGCGTCCAACGACGTGTCCACAAGGGTCCGGTACGAGGGCAGGCATTCGGTGCGCCATTCGTGTTCGAGGGCACGCAGGACCGTCCTGTCTGCCCCGGCGGGGTCGACCATGGGCCGCACCACGGAGTTGAAGAAGTAGGGCACGGACCGGGGTTCGCCGCCGAACAGCAGGTGCGGCAGTGCCTTGGGATTCGGTGGGGAGACGTAGTACCAGCCGTTGACCTGTCCGTGCCCCATTTCCACTGAAATGCCGGCAGACGCGAAGACAGCCTCGTTGTAGGCGGCGTCCATCCGCGGAATCACCCAGTCCATGAACAGGGGCGTGACCGGTTCGGGCAACCATTCGCCCAGACGGAAGTTCCTGAGCCAGGCTCCTTTGCCCGGCGGCTCCCATCGCACGGGTTCCGGAAGGGCCGTCATCGGCCGGGCCTGCAGGATCTGGACCTTGCCCGTGGGGTCCAGTGCCCACTCGATGTCCTGCGGGCAGCCGAAATGGCCGGCGACCTGTCGGGCGCAGGTGGCCACCGCCGTCGCGCTTTCCGCCGACAGGACCCGGCTGGCGCCGCGGACCCGAACGGACCGTCCCTCGCGCACAACCCACTCTTCGCCCGTTTCCACGCCGGACACCAGAGCCTCCGCCAGGCCCTGAACCGCTGAGATGACGGTTTCGGTGCGTTCCCCGGTCAACGGGTTGGCGGTAAAGGCGACGCCGGCGGCGACAGGATCCACCATCTGCTGGACGAGGACTGCCATGGCGGCTCCCTCGCCCGTCCCCGGCCCGATGGACGCTTCATAGGCGCGGACACGGCCGGCGCCGGCGGATGCAAAGCAGTGGTCCACCGCCGCGGCAAGGCCGTCGGGGGCAACGTTGAGGTAGCTCTCGTACATGCCTGCAAAGGAAGCGCCCGACAGGTCTTCCGCGGCCGCGGAGGACCGCACCGCGTATGGGCCGGGCCCGGCCGCCGCCGCAGCTGCCTGGAATTCTGCATCCAAATGCCGGGCTTCTGCAGCTGCAAGCGCGGCCTCGGTCACCACAAATCCGGCCGGAACGCGGAAGCCGGCGGCGCTGAGGGCGGACAGGGCGGCGGCCTTGCTGCCGGCGGTTTCCCTGGCCGACGCGGCCGGGTGGCCGAGCGGGGGGAACAGGATGTCTTCATTCACCATCAGTCACCGGTCCGGGTCAGTTGTTGCACGGCGGGCTCCAGTCTATTCAGGCGGGGCCGCGCCGGATAGGGCAGAAGGCACCACGGCGCCCCGCCCTGGTGCGCTAAAGTAGTTCCATGCGTGCGATCCTTCTGCTTAGCTAGCCGCCCGGTATCCGGATTCAACCGGATAGCCGTGCGGCAGCCCCTCCATGGAGAGGGGCTTTTGTGTGTCCGGGCGTGTTTGCCGGGCCGGCAGCAGAAGGGATCAAAGAAGTTATGGCCGCACAGATGCCGTAACAGAACAGAAGAGGGCAGCAGTGAGCGTTCAGCCGGAGACAGAGACCGGAACAGCAGCAGTGGCAGCCGATGGCCCCGAGGAGGGCACCTACAGCTTCGCTGCGATGGAGGCCAGGTGGCCGCAGGTATGGGAAGACCTCAAGGTCTTCACCCCCGCCGATGATGGATCCCGCGAGCGCCGCTACGTCCTGGACATGTTCCCGTACCCGTCGGGCGATCTGCACATGGGCCACGCCGAAGCGTTTGCCATGGGCGATGTGGTGGCGCGGTACCTGCGCCAGCAGGGCTTCGACGTCCTGCACCCGATCGGCTGGGACTCCTTCGGCCTGCCGGCGGAAAACGCCGCCATCAAGCGCAACGCCCACCCCAGTGAGTGGACCTACGCCAACATCGACACACAGGCCGCATCGTTCAAGCGGTACGCGATCTCCGCGGACTGGTCGCGCCGGCTGCACACCTCTGACCCGGAGTACTACCGCTGGACCCAGTGGCTGTTCAAGCGCTTCTACGAGCGTGGCCTGGCCTACCGCAAGGATTCCCCTGTCAACTGGTGCCCCAAGGACCAGACGGTGCTGGCCAACGAACAGGTGGTCAACGGTGCCTGCGAACGTTGCGGTACCGCCGTCACCAAGAAGTCGCTGAACCAGTGGTACTTCAAGATCACCGAATACGCCGACCGGCTGCTCGATGACATGGACGAGCTGCGCGGCCACTGGCCCGAACGCGTCCTGGCCATGCAGAAAAACTGGATCGGCCGGTCCGAAGGTGCCCACGTCAACTTTGTGATCGAGGCCGACGGCGGCAAACCCGCCAAGGACGTCACTGTCTTCACAACCCGCCCGGACACCCTCTACGGTGCAACGTTCTTCGTCGTCGCCGCCGACGCGCCGATCGCCGTCGAACTGGTCACCGATGGGCACGCCCAGGCCCTGGACGCCTACCGCGAACAGGTCAAGGCACTCACGGAAATCGAACGCCAGTCCACCGAGCGCGAAAAGACCGGCGTCTTCACCGGCCGCTACGCCATCAACCCGCTGAACGGCGAGAAGCTGCCCGTGTGGGCCGCGGACTACGTCCTGGCCGACTACGGCACGGGCGCCATCATGGCCGTCCCCGCACACGACCAGCGCGACCTCGACTTCGCCAAAACCTTCGACCTGCCCGTCCGCGCTGTCCTGGACACCGGCGAGGAGGACCCGGCGGTGTCCGGCAAGGCAACGGCGGGGGAGGGCACCCTGATCAACTCAGGCGTCCTGGACGGCCTGCCGAAGGCCGAAGCCATCCCCGCTGCCATCGACATCCTGGAAAAGCAGGGCACGGGCGAGAAGTTCGTCAACTTCCGCCTCCGCGACTGGCTCCTGAGCCGCCAGCGGTTCTGGGGTACGCCCATCCCGATCATCCACTGCCCCGCCTGCGGCGAAGTGCCGGTGCCCGACGAGCAGCTGCCCGTCACCCTGCCGGCCGACCTGCGCGGCGAGGACCTCTCCCCGAAGGGGACGTCGCCGCTGGCCGCCGCCGAAGCCTGGGTCAACGTTGAATGTCCCAACTGCCATGGACCGGCCAAACGCGACACCGACACCATGGACACGTTCGTCGACTCGTCCTGGTATTTCCTGCGGTTCGTCTCGCCGCAGTTCACCGAGGGTCCCTTCGACCCGGCCAAGATCAACGAGTGGATGCCCGTTGGCCAGTACGTGGGCGGTGTCGAGCACGCCATCCTGCACCTGCTGTACGCCCGCTTCTTCACCAAGGTCATCCACGACCTGGGCATGATCGACGCCGACGAACCCTTCAGTGCGCTCCTGAACCAGGGCCAGGTCCTCAACGGCGGCAAGGCCATGAGCAAGTCCCTGGGCAACGGCGTTGACCTCGGCGAGCAGCTGGACAAATACGGTGTGGACGCCGTCCGCCTGACCATGATCTTCGCCTCCCCGCCGGAGGACGACGTCGACTGGGCGGACGTATCGCCGTCGGGCTCCGCGAAGTTCCTGGCCCGGGCCTGGCGCCTGGCGCAGGACGTCACCAGCGAGCCCGGTGTTGACCCCGCGGCCGGGGACCGTGCACTGCGTTCCGTCACGCACCGCACGATTGCCGACGCCGCGGCGCTGCTGGACAGCAACAAGTTCAACGTGGTGGTGGCCAAGCTGATGGAGCTGGTCAACGCGACCCGCAAAACCATCGATGCAGGCGCAGGGGGCTCCGACCCCGCGGTGCGCGAAGCCGCGGAGGCCGTCGCGGTCATCCTCAGCCTGTTCGCGCCGTACACCGCCGAAGACATGTGGAATGTCCTGGGCCACCCTGCCTCCGTCGCGAACGCCGGCTGGCCGGCCTACGACGAAGCGCTCCTGGTCCAGGACACCGTGACGGCCGTCGTCCAGGTGCAGGGCAAGGTCCGCGACCGCCTCGAAGTCTCCCCGGAGATAGGCGAAGACGAACTGCGCGCACTGGCCCTCGCCTCGGAGAACGTCCAGCGCGCCCTCGACGGGCGGGGCATCCGCACCGTCATCGTGCGTGCACCTAAACTGGTGAACATCGTCCCGGCCTAGCCGGAGCACCGGCCGCCGGTTCCTTCCGGCGGCCGGCAATTACTCCAGGAGGCGCACTTGCCCGACCGTGATTCCGCCGCCTGGCTATGGCTCCGGGACCGTCTGGCGGCCCTGCGCCCCGCGCCCCGGCCGGAAATTTCCGGTGCCGGCCAGGCCGACGTCGTCCGGACCGCAGTGGTCACGGACTCCGCAGCCGCCCTGCCGGCAGATTGGGTCAATGCCTGTGCCGGCGACGGGCGGCTGACCGTGATTCCCATGCCCGTCATGGTGGGCGAGGAAATCTACGGCGAGGGCGAAGACGACATCACCGAAACCATTGCCCTCGCACTCGCGAGCGGCAAATCCGTCAAGACCTCCCGCCCGTCACCGGGCCAGTTCGAACAGGCCTTCCTCGCAGCGGAACGCCGCGGCTACGAAGCCGTGGTCTCCATCCACATTTCCGGCGGACTGTCAGGCACCGCGGACGCGGCCCGCCTGGCGGCGGGCCGGGTGGGAATCCCTGTCGAGGTCATCGATTCCGGCACCGTCGGAATGGCCCAGGGCATGGGCGTACAGGCCGCCGTCGTCGCCGCGGCAGGGGGAGCGGACGCTGCCGGCGTACGGGCCATGGCCGAAGGGCAGCTCGGCCGCACGAAAGTGTATTTCTACGTCCCCAGCCTGGAGCAGCTCCGCCGGGGCGGAAGGATCGGGGCCGCCGCCTCCCTGTTCGGGACCATGCTGGCCATCAAACCCATCCTGGCGGTCGACGGCGGCAAGATCGTTCCGCTGGAAAAGGTCCGCTCGGCAGCCAGGGCAATAGCCCGGCTGGAGGAGATTGCGGCCGCGGACGCTGCTTCCCGGCCTGCAGGCAGCGTCAGCCTCGCTGTCCACCACTTCGGGAACCCCGCAGAAGCCGAGGCGCTTGCCGACAGGCTGGCGGCCGCCCTCCCGGGTTGCCCGCGAGCCCAGATCAGTTCGCTTCCGGCAGTCCTCGCCGCCCACGCCGGGCTGGGAGTCCTTGCCGTGATCGTAGGGGACGGCGGAACGTCGGAACCTGCCGCCGGACTCCCGGGCCTACCCACATAGCCACACTCCCGGAAACGGCCTGACTCGTACAGCCTGCCATCGTCGCCATCAAGGGTGCGGTCATCCGGAGCCAGCGCACTTTGAGCGTGGTCAGCACACCGGGCCATATTTTGCGGGCCCTGGCCTGCACGAGTCCGGCAGCGCCGACGGAGTTAGTTGACGCGGCGATAGCGGATGTGCGTGGCCAGCGGTGAGTGAAGCACCTCGGCGGGCGAAGATGCGCTCTCCCGAACCGAGCAGGACCGATGCGATGTCGAGGGTGAGCTCGTCGATCACGCCGGCGATCAGTGCCTGTCGGACGGTCGAGGCGCCACCGGCGATGTCCACGCCCTCATCCCTGCGGCCAGACACGCTGCAGAGTAGGCCGCGTCGAAGCCCTCGGTGACGAAGTGGAAGGTTGTGCCGCCGTCCATCTGGATCGGGTCATGTCTGTGATGGGTCAGCACAAACACCGGCGCATGGTACGGCGGTTCGGCTCCCCACCCACCCGGTCCATTCCTCATCCCAGTCCCCGCGGATCGGGCCGAACATGTTCCGACCCATCACATACGCGCCCCGCGGGCGCATGAGCCACTCTTCCGCGACCTTGTCGGCATGGTTGGCACGTGGGTCGCCGATGTGCCAGCGGTGCAGCTCAAGCCCCCGCTTACCCAGTGGGTCCTCTCGGCTCTGGTCCGGCCCGGCGACGAAGCCGTCCAGCGAGACCGACATGTGGCAGGTGGTGTCCGGCACGGGAACCTCTCAAGTGATGCGAGATGAATGCGGTCGTGTGGGGGATGCTGGGGATCCTGGCACGGGCCTGCATCCTGCCGACCGAGCGAAGTGCATGGCTCGGTTCGAAGGGGCGAGCCGTAGGATTGGGCAGATGAAGGTAGGCAAGGTCCACGGACGCTCAGAGCGGAAAGTGCAATGACCGGCGACAGGGATCGGGATGCTTCAAGGCGCCCGCGGCAGGCCCGGCCACGTGACGCCCTTGGACGGCCGCTGCCGTACGGAAGTGCTGGCGTGGAGCCGGTCTCCGAGGAGCCGCTGCCGCCGGCGGAGACGTTGGTCTCGGCCCGGAGGCTGGTGGAAGAAGGCCGGCCCTTCGCCGCGCATGAGGTACTTGAGGCCCGATGGAAAGCTGGGCCGGCCCAAGAACGCGACCTTTGGCAAGGTCTCGCCCAGATCTGCGTCGGGCTCACCCACGCTGCCCGGGGGAACAGTGTTGGCGCGCTTCGGCTCTTCGAGCGCGGTGCAGTCCGACTTGAGGAGTACGGTTCAGGCGAAGGGCCGACCTACGGGCTCGATTTGTCCGCCGTTGTGACTTGCGCGCGTGATCGGATGGGCACCGGCGGCTGATCCCGGGACCAGCATTCTCGCGGCACCCTCGAATTCTCTGGTAAGAACGACGCCCAGGTCGAGTGCAGCACGGAACAGCGGCATGCACTGGTCCGGAATCCTGAGGGAGCTCGTCGGGTAGGGTGACGCTCCGGGACCGGCCGCCGGGCTGGTGCCCGGCTCTTTCCACATAGCGGCACCCCGGACTTTTCCGGACAGGCTGGTATCCCTAGCGTGGGGGACATGTCACGCCGGGATGCTGGGGCCGCAGCCAGCCCTGCGGCGCGCCATGCCGGCCGGCGTTTGCAGGCTACCCTCGGATCCGGTTCCGGCGGGCTCCTGCCCGGAAGCGGGGAAGGTTTTGTTTACGGCGGCGGCGCGGGCGAGGATCCAGATCCAGTCGATGGATGCGGAGCGGAAACCGCGCCCGGAACCTTAACCGGGTCGGTCCGGACCGGGCCGGTCCTCAGGTGGCGGCTGGGACTGAAGGTGGCCGTGCTCGTGGGCATTGCCGCCGTCGTGTGCGGGGCCTGTTTCTGGTGGCAGGTTTCCACTGGGCGGCCAGACGTGCTGCCGCTCAGTGACATCACGCCGTCAGGAAGCTCCGTTCCGGGCGGATCCGGGCCGGAGCCGCCGGGCGCGGGAACTGAGAGTCCAGGACAGCCTGGCGCGGATGCCGGACCCGGGGGAGCAGCGCCCGCGGTGCTGCACGTGGCCGGGGCTGTCGCCCGGCCGGGCGTCGTTGAGCTTGCGCCAGGGAGCCGGGTTCACGATGCCATCGCAGCCGCCGGCGGGGGAACCGCGGCAGCGGACCTTGACCGGCTCAACCTGGCCGCCGTCGTTGTGGACGGTCAGAAGATTTATGTGCCGCGGCAAGGTGAACCCCTGCCAGCCGACTCCGGCGAACCCGCGGCGGGTGAGGCCGGCGCAGGCGGCGCCGGACCGCCGGCCGCCGCGGGCAAGATCAACCTCAACTCGGCCGGTATTGAGGAACTTGGAACATTGCCCAAGGTGGGCCCGGTACTTGCCCAGCGGATCGTGGACTGGCGGAAGGAACACGGGCTGTTCACCTCGGTCGAGGAGCTCGACGCCGTGGACGGAGTGGGACCAAAAATGCTCGAGACCCTGTTGCCGTTGGTGAGCGTGGAGTGAAGTCCCCGGACAGGTCAGGTCCTCGTGGGTAGCCCCAGCCGGTGGAGCCGGTTTGTGGAGGCGGCGGTCAGGGCGCCGGGCACTGGCGCCGGCGAACCCGCCAGCTACTCCGCGCAGCCCACGAAGCCCCTTGCCCGGGCTGGTAGGGGACAGCTGGCAAAACCTGCAGGGGAAACCGTCCGCCGCGTGGTCAGGGAGAAGGTGCGCGGGCGGCCCCAACCTTCGTTCCCGGCAGATGGGCCGCGGCGGCGCACCGACGTACGGCTTGCCCCTGCCGCGGCGCTGGTCTGGTGTGCCGCCGTCGCCGGGGTCTGGCTGACACCGGCAGCCCTCCTCGGCCTGTGCTGTGCGCTGCTGCTGATTGCCACGGTTCTCCTCGCCAAGGCCCAGCGGATCGGTGTGCCCCGCAGTTTCCTGACCACCGCCGCCATCGCCGTACTGCTGGCCGTGTGCACCGCCGCGCATTCGGCTGTTGCGTCGTCGCAGCGGCACGATGGCCCCCTGTCCGATGCGGTGCGGGACGGCACATCGGTGGTTGCCATCCTGGAAGTCACCGGGGCGCCGCGTGCCGTATCCCCCGCAGGGCAGAGCGGGGTGGCCGGGCGGTGGGCCGTGCCGGCCACCGCCCTTGATGTCACAGCCCGCGGCCAGGTAATCCGAGGCCGCGCCGACATCGTGGTCATGGGCGGCGGCGACTGGGGCTCCGCGGCGCCTGGTCAGCGCATCCGCAGCGCGGGGAGGCTCAGGCCTGCGGATCCGGGCCAGGCGGAGGCCGGGATCCTGGCGGCCTCAACAGCCCCGGTGCTGTTGCCAGGCGGCCACCCGGGCTGGCACGAAGGCGCGGCGCAGCTGCGCGGCCGCTACGTCTCCGCGGCGTCGTTCCTGGCACCGGACGCCGCCGGGCTCCTGCCCGGCATGGTCACCGGGGACACCAGCGCACTGGATGAAGGACTGACTGCCGCCATGCAGGCCGTTGGCATGACCCACCTGACGGCCGTCAGCGGGGCCAACTGCAGCCTGGTTCTTGGAGCCCTCCTGATGCTGGCCCGCAGCCTGCGCCTGCCCAGGGTGCCGGCTGCAGTGATGGCATTGTCGGGTCTGGGGTTGTTTGTCCTCCTGGTGGGCCCCGATGCCAGCGTCCTGCGGGCCGCCCTGATGGGTTCGATCGCCCTGGCGTCACTGGCCGGCGGACGGACGGGCCGGGGCCTGAGTTTTCTGAGCCTCGCCGTCATCGGGCTTTTACTGTTCGACCCGGGCCTGGGTACCAGCTTCGGGTTCCTGCTGTCCGTCCTGGCCACCCTGGGAATTATTGTGCTCGGCCAGCGAATGGTGGACAGGACGCCAGCCGTCGTGCCGCGCTGGGTGGCGGCGGCATTCGCCGTACCGCTGTCCGCGCAGCTGCTGTGCAGTCCCGTTATTGTCCTCCTGCAGCCGCAATTCTCCACCTACTCGCTGGCGGCAAATGTGGTGGCCGCCCCACTCGTTGCGCCGGTGACGCTGCTTGGCACGGCCGCGGTTCCCCTGGTGGTGCCTGCGCCGTGGGCTGCAACCGCCCTGATCGCAGTTTCGGGCACTTTCTGCAGCGGTGTGGCCGGGACGGCCAGGTTCATGGCGGGCCTTCCCGGCGCCTCACTGCCGTGGCCCGAGGGTGTCTTCGGGCTGTTGACCATGGCTGCGCTGTCCGTGCTCACGCTCGCCATGGTGCTGCTGGCACTTCGTCCGCGCGTGGCAGCGGAAATGCTCCTTGGCCTGCACCGCCGCGTCGAGAAGATCCTGGAAAAGGTGGAACACGTTGACTGGCCGTCAGGGCCCCGTCGAATGCCCACCCGACGTGGCTTGGTGCCACGGGCCCGCCGTGGCAGGCTTAGATATTGCACAAAAACCTCCGGAAGGAACCCAGCATGGCCGCTGCGCCGAATGCACGAAACAGGACCACGGCGTCCGGCACGGCCACCTGGCGGGACGTGGAACCGGCGGGCGTAGTCCTGATCGGCGGTCCGGAGGAGTATCTCGGGATCCGGGCGATGGACCGTATCAGGGCGCAGGTACGGGCAATTTCGCCCGATGTCGAAGTCACAAGGCTCAACGCGGCAAGCTACGAAGCCGGGTCACTCACCCTGCACGTCAGCCCGTCCCTCTTCGGTGAGAACAAGCTGATCGAGGTCGAGGGCGTTGAGAGCATGAACGATGCCTTCCTGGCCGACGGGCTCTCCTACGTGGCCCGCCCCGAGCCCGACGTCGTACTGGTCCTGCGTCATGGCGGCGGCGTCCGGGGAAAGAAGCTCCTCGACGCCGTCAAAGCGGGCGGCTGGCCCGTGGTGGACTGCCAGCCGCTGAAAAAAGATGCCGATAAAACCGCATTCGTCACCTCGGAATTCAGGGCTGCCGGCCGGAAAATAAGCGGCGAAGCCGTCCAGTCCCTGGTCAACGCCGTGGGCGCCAGCCTGGCCGAACTCGCGGCAGCCTGCAGCCAGCTGATCGCGGATGCAAGCGGGGCCGTGACGCCCGAGCTGGTGGACCGCTACTATGGCGGCCGGATCGAAGCCACAGCCTTCAAGGTTGCCGACGCCGCCATGGCGGGCAACGGGCCGGCGGCCCTGTCCGCGCTTCGCCACGCGCTGGCCACCGGAGCCGACCCCGTTCCACTGGTGGCCGCGCTGGCCGCCAAGCTGAGGACTGTCGCCAAAGTGGCGGGCGCGCGGGGGTCGTCCGCGCAGATCGCCCGGGATCTGGGCATGCAGCCCTGGCTCGTGGAACAGGCCCAGCGTGACGTTCGGCGCTGGACGCCGGAGGGCCTGGTCCGTTCCATCCAGGTCACCGCGGAAGCTGATGCGCAGGTCAAGGGACTTTCGCGGGATCCGGTCTACGCGGTGGAGCACGCTGTCACGGTCATCGCCACCTCCGCACGCGGGCACTGAACGGCCTGAGGGCGGCTGCACACCGTGCTACCTGGCGGGCTGTCGGCTGCGGTGGTGGAACAGGGGCAACGCGCTTAAAGCGGTGTGGCCGGCACCCAGGGGGTGCCGGCCACAACCATCAGTTCAGGGAACTGGAAGCCTTACAGTGCGTTGACCTTCTTGGAGATCGCCGACTTGCGGTTCGCTGCGTTGTTCTTGTGCAGAACACCCTTGCTGACAGCCTTGTCCAGCTTGCGGCTGGCGGCAACCAGGGCAACAGCAGCTGCATCCTTGTCGGTGGACTCAACGGCGGTGTTGACGGCGCGGATGGCCGTCTTCAGCTCAGACTTGACTGCGTTGTTGCGCAGGCGTGCCTTCTCGTTGGTGAGGATGCGCTTCTTCTGGGACTTGATATTAGCCACGTGTGAACTCTCTTTTTAATGCGGAAATGGTCTAGAGGGCTTTCAGATTGGCCATTGACTGAGCGGCGTGGGGATACCTATGGCGGCCAACCATCAGTGGCCGTCGACCTGCACGGACACACAGCTATAAAGAATAGCAGATTGGGCCGAAGGCTGGCCATTTGGCGGCCCTAGTTCCAGCCGTGTCGCCTGCGCAGTACTGCGGCAACCAGTTCGAAACGTCGCCGGTCGAGTACGGCGCCTTCGCGGCGGATCCCGTCGGGGCTGATCTGCAGGATCCTGTCCACCTTTGCTTCGCTGGGACGGGACTGCCGGTCCCAGGCCCCGGTTCCGATATCCACGTAGTCGTTGCCTGCGTGGGCGTCCTGGTCGTGGTCGCGGCTGGTGAGCATCAGTCCCAGAAGGTAGCGGCCGCTATGGCCGACCAGAAGGACCGGGCGGTCTTTGCCCCTGGTGTGGTCTTCTTCGTAGGGCACCCAGGTCCATACGACCTCGCCCGGGTCCGGGGCGCCGTCCGGCTGCGGGGCGTACCGGACCGTGGAAGTTCCGCGGAAATCGCCAGGATAATCGGTGACCGGCCCCGGCCCGCGGGAGGCCCTAGACGACGTCGGCTTTGGCCGGGCCGTAGTTCGTGCCGGCGTCTCCGCGGCAGGGCTGCCCGCCCTGGTGCGGGGGGCGGCGTTTGAGTCCCGCCGCATCTTGTCCAGGATGCGGACAGTCTTCTGGAATGCGTTGACCAGTGAGCGGAAGTTCAGTGCCATGGGGAAACCCTATCGCCGGGCGGGAAATGCCGGTCTTGCAGTGACACCCGGGTGTTGCCCGACGGATGCGGTGTGGCAGGCCCTGACGTGGGACACTGGAGGTTGAAAATATGCGGCCTGTCCGCCAGCGTGCCCCGGTGCGCCCTGGCTGTGTCCGTGTGAATGCCAACAGTAAGGACCCTGCGTGTCTCCCATGGCCCGCACCGCCCCGGTGCCCGCCGCGACAGATCCGGCCATTATTCGGAATTTCTGCATCATCGCGCACATTGACCACGGTAAGTCCACCCTGGCCGACCGGATGCTGCAGTACACCGGAGTGGTCCAGTCCCGCGACATGAAGGCCCAGTACCTGGACCGGATGGACATCGAGCGTGAACGCGGCATCACCATCAAGTCCCAGGCGGTCCGCATGCCTTGGGAACTGGACGGCACCAGCTACGCGCTGAACATGATCGACACCCCCGGCCACGTGGACTTCACCTACGAGGTATCCCGCTCGCTTGCGGCTTGCGAAGGCGCAGTGCTGCTGGTTGATGCGGCGCAGGGCATCGAGGCCCAGACCCTCGCCAACCTCTACCTGGCGATGGAAAACAACCTCACCATCATTCCGGTCCTGAACAAGATCGACCTCCCGGCCGCCCAGCCGGAGAAATACGCGGCCGAACTGGCCAGCCTGATCGGCGGCGACCCCGACGAGGTACTCCGCGTCTCCGGCAAGACGGGCATGGGCGTCGAGGCGCTCCTGGACAAAATCGTGCGTGACCTGCCGGCCCCGACGGGCAACGCGGACGCCCCGGCCCGTGCCATGATTTTCGACTCCGTCTACGACACGTACCGCGGCGTGGTCACCTACGTCCGCGTGGTTGACGGCATGCTGCACCCCCGCGAACGCATCCAGATGATGTCCACCAGGGCCACCCACGAACTCCTCGAGATCGGCGTGAGCTCCCCGGAACCCACCCCGTCCAAGGGCCTCGGCGTCGGCGAAGTGGGCTACCTCATCACCGGCGTGAAGGACGTCCGGCTGTCCAAGGTCGGCGACACCGTCACCAACCTTGCCAAGCCCGCCTCCGACTCCCTTCCCGGCTACGCGGATGCCAAGCCCATGGTCTTCTCCGGCCTGTACCCGCTGGACGGCACGGACTATCCGGTGCTCCGCGATGCGCTGGAGAAGCTGATGCTCAACGACGCCGCGCTGGTCTACGAACCCGAAACGTCCGCCGCGCTGGGCTTTGGCTTCCGTGTGGGCTTCCTGGGCCTGCTGCACCTGGAAATCACCCGGGAGCGGCTTGAGCGCGAATACAACCTGGACCTGATCTCCACCGCCCCCAACGTGGAGTACGAGGTAACGCTGGAGGACAAGAAGGTGGTCCACGTGACCAACCCCAGCGAATACCCCTCCGGCAAGATCGCCGAAGTCCGCGAGCCGATGGTGTCCGCCACCATCCTGGCGCCGAACGAATTCGTGGGCGCCATCATGGAGCTGTGCCAGAGCCGCCGCGGTGTGATGGGCGGCATGGACTACCTGTCCGAGGACAGGGTCGAAATCCGGTACCGTCTACCGCTGGCTGAGATCGTGTTCGACTTCTTCGACATCCTCAAGTCCAAGACCCGCGGCTACGGCTCGCTGGACTGGAAAGCGGACGGCGAGCAGGTGGCCGACCTCGTGAAGGTGGACATCATGCTCCAGGGCGAGCAGGTGGATGCGTTCTCGGCCATCACGCACCGCGACAAGGCGTACGCCTACGGCGTGATGATGACTACCAAGCTGCGCGAGCTGATTCCCCGCCAGCAGTTCGAGGTCCCCATCCAGGCTGCCATCGGCTCCAGGATCATCGCCCGGGAAAGCATCCGCGCCATCCGCAAGGACGTGCTTGCCAAGTGCTACGGCGGTGACATTTCGCGAAAGCGCAAACTGCTGGAGAAGCAAAAGGAAGGCAAGAAGCGCATGAAGATGGTGGGCCGCGTCGAGGTTCCGCAGGAAGCCTTCATCGCCGCGCTGACCACCGACGAGTCCAAGGACAAGGCCAAGAAGTAGTGATGACTGTGGCCCGAGGCACCGGAGGCCGCACCCGTGCCTAGCGTTCTTCCCCTCGGCGACCCGGCGCCGTCGGACGGCCTGCTGCCCCCGCAGGCAGCCGACGGTGCGGCGGACCGCGCCTTTGGACTGTATGTGCACATTCCGTTCTGTGCAGTCCGGTGCGGCTACTGTGATTTCAACACGTATACGGCCACCGAGCTTGGAGGCGGCGCGTCGCAGGACGCCTACGCCAGCACTGCCGTGTCCGAGGTGGACTTCGCAGCGACGGTCCTGCGGGCCTCCGGGATCCCGGACCGGCCCATGAGCACGGTGTTCTTCGGCGGTGGAACGCCCACGCTGCTCCCCGCGGAAGACCTCGCGCGGATCCTGGCTGCCGCCGTCGGCCGCTGGGGGCTGGAACCCGGCGCCGAGGTCACCACCGAGGCCAACCCTGACTCGGTCACTCCGGAGTCCCTTGCCGTCCTGAAGAACGCCGGCTTCACCAGGGTATCCTTCGGCATGCAGTCCGCCGTTCCCCATGTGCTCAAAGTCCTGGACCGGACGCACACTCCCAGCCGCGTGCCGCAGGTGGTGCAATGGGCGCGTGACGCCGGCCTCGCCGTGAGCCTGGACCTGATCTACGGGACCCCGGGGGAATCACTGGACGACTGGCGGTACTCCCTCGAGACTGCACTGTCCTACGAGCCGGACCATATCAGTGCCTACGCGCTGATCGTGGAGGACGGCACCAAGCTCGCCGCGCAGATCCGCCGGGGTGAAGTCCCGGGAATTGACGACGACGACCACGCCGACAAGTACGAGCTCGCCGACCAGCTGATCGGCAAAGCCGGGCTCGGCTGGTATGAAGTCAGCAACTGGGCTCGGACGCCCGACCAGGCCTGCCGCCACAACCTGGCCTACTGGCGCGGCGACGACTGGTGGGGCATCGGCCCCGGAGCCCACTCACACGTGGGCGGTGTGCGCTGGTGGAACGTCAAGCATCCCACGGCCTATGCCGGCAGGCTGGCGCAGGGGCTCTCACCGGCCGCCGGGCGGGAAACCCTCGACGACGGCACACGGGACATGGAACGGATCATGCTCGAGGCGCGGCTCGTCACCGGTGTCGGCATCAGTTCGCTGGGGGAGTCCGGCCGGAAAGAAGTGGCCGGGCTCATCGCGGACGCGCTGGTGGAGCCAGCGCAGGCATTCAGGGGCCAGCTGGTGCTGACGCTGAAGGGCCGGCTGCTCGCCGACGCGGTGGTGCGCAGGATCCTGCCGGACTAGCCCCGCGTCCGCGGCCTCGGGACGCCGCTTGGCGCGTGCGGGGATTACTTGATCCAGCGCAGGTTGTACTGGTAGCGGTGCGGCTGGCCGCGGTTTACGTGGATGCCCGCTGCAACGGAATAGCACGTCAGCGCAATCCAGATCAGCGTGGCAATGACGGCGAAGATGTTGCCGATCACGGGGATGAACACCAGCAGGTTGGCCACCACGGCCGCGATGGTGGGAGGCAGGCTGAAGTTCAGCGCTTCCTTCGATTCCTGGGCGGTAAACGGCCCGCGGTCCCGGAAGATGAGGTAGATCAGCAGCGACGGAACGCACCCGAGAATGCCGCCGAAGTGCGCCAGCGTAGCCCACTGCCGGTCTTCACTGGCCGTCAGGGGCAGCGCGTTTGCCGGAACGCCATGGTACTCGGAGCGGCCCTGGCCGCCCTGGTTGTCCCTGTGTTCGCGTGCGTTTTCTGCCACGGTGTCTTCCTTCGAAAATGCAATGGTGCGTTGATGTAGAACATTCAAACTTACAGGGTGCCGGGCCAAGTGCAGAGGCACCTGCAGTACCAAGAATACTGCTAGGGAACGGTCAGGAAGTCGATGACTTCTTCCACCCTGCCCAGCAGCGATGCTTCCAGGTCGGCGTAGCTGCGGACCGCGCCCAGCAGTTTTTGCCAGCCCAGGCCGATGTCTTCCTTGGTGGAATGGGGCCAGCCGAACGCCGCCAGGATGCCTGTCTTCCAGTCCTGGCCCCGGGGGACGACGGGCCAGCTTTCAATTCCCAGCACTGCAGGCCGGATGGCCTGCCACACATCGACATAGGGATGGCCAACGATGAGGACATTGCCTGCTGCCCCCGGCGAGGCCATCACGGCGTCCGCGATCCGGGACTCCTTGGAGTCCGGCACCAGGTGGTCAACGAGCACGCCCAGCCTGCGGCCGGGACCCGGGGAGAAGTCAGCCACGGCGGCGGCCAGATCATCAATGCCGTGCAAAGGCTCGACGACGATGCCTTCCACCCGGAGGTCGTCTCCCCAGACCTTTTCCACCAGTTCGGCGTCGTGCTTGCCCTCCACCCAGATCCGGCTGGCCTTCGCCACCTGTGCCCGCTGGCCGGCGACACGGACCGAACCGGAGGCCGTCCGTCCGGCCGGCGCGGTGGCTTGCCGGGGTGCCGGCGGCATGAGCCGGATGGGCTGCCCCTCGAGGAGGAAGCCGTAGCCAAGCCGGAAGGACCGCGATTTGCCCCGCCGGTCCTCCAGCGCCACGACATGCATGCCGCCGGATTTTTCGACCCTCGTCACGGCGCCCACCCAGCCTGACTGGACATCTTCCAGGACCATGCCCCGCTCCACCGGCACTTCCGGGAGCTGGTTCCTGACGGGGGCGGCGATCTCCTGGGGGCCCCAGTTCTGGTATTGCATGGATGTGTTCCGCCTTGCCTAGGTCCTGGCCCGGAATTTCGCCCGGAGCGGTACCAATGCTAACAACGGGGTGAGTCATATTAGACTGTTAGCACTTAGGCATGTCGAGTGCTAAGCCGCGCCCGCGCCGCGGCCGGTGCGCCCGGCGGGGGAAACCCGGCGCCCGTGACCCTGGATGGAGGTGGAGTGTGAGCGAGCCGCGCAAACTTGAAGTACTGCGTGCCATCGTGGAGGACTACGTGCACTCCCGCGAACCGGTGGGGTCCAAGGCGTTGGTTGAACGCCACCATCTGGGCGTGTCCAGCGCCACCATCCGCAACGACATGGCGGCCCTGGAGGACGACGGCCTGATTACAGCGCCGCATACCAGCGCCGGTCGCATCCCCACGGACAAGGGCTACCGGCTGTTTGTGGACCAAATCTCCGCAGTAAAACCCTTGTCGCAGGCTGAACGCCGCGCCATCCAGACGCTCCTCGAGGGCTCGGACGATCTCGACGACGTCCTGGAGCGGACCGTCCGGCTGCTGTCACAGCTGACCAACCAGGTGGCAGTGGTCCAGTACCCGCACCTGAGCCGCGCCACGATCCGCCACATCGAATTTGTGCTCCTGGCCCCCCGCCAGGTCCTTGTAGTCCTCATCGCCAACACCGGCAAGGTGGAGCAAAAGGTGGTCGACGTCGGCCAGGACCTGGGCGATGAAGCCCTCGCCGGCATCCGGGGCAGGTTCCTCGGCTCGCTCGCCGGAACCCCGCTCAGCCACCTCACCCAGTCGCTGCCCGTGGTGGTTTCGGGGATTGGCCCGGGGCAGCGGCCGGCGGCGCAGGCCCTGGCCCACGGCCTGGAGATCCTCGCCCACAACAGCCGCGAAGACCGCATGGTCATGGCCGGCACCGCCAACCTTGCCAGGTCCAACGTTGACTTCCCGCTCAGCATCGGCCCGGTGCTTGAAGCACTCGAGGAACAGGTGGTCATGCTGCGGCTGCTGAGCGAGATGGCGCAGGATCCCCGCGGCGTGACAGTCAGCATCGGCCGGGAAAACCCCTACGACGGGCTCGCTGAAGCATCGGTGGTCGCCACGGCGTACGGCCCGGACAGCACGGCCAAAATCGGGGTACTGGGCCCCACCCGGATGGATTACCCCACCACCATGGCGGCAGTCAGGGCCGTGGCCCGCTATCTGTCAAGGATTCTGGGCCCCTGACCGCACCTGGCCGGGCCCCAGGCAAGAAAAGCAGTGCAAGCAGTCCGACTGCAGCAGGACAAACAGGAAGAGATACGAACTTTGAGCAGCCACTACGACGTCCTTGGAGTCTCACCGGAAGCCACCGGGGAAGAGATCAAGAAGGCCTACCGCAAGCTGGCCCGCACGCTTCACCCGGACGTCAACCCCGGTGAGGACGCTTCGGACCGCTTCAAGGCCGTAACCCACGCCTACGAGGTGCTCTCCGACCCGCAGAAGCGCAGGGTCTATGACACCACCGGCAACGAAAACGGCACCGACAACGGCTTCGGCGGCGGCGGTTACGCCGGGCAGGGCTTCGCCTTCCAGGACATCTTTGACACCTTTTTCGGCGCCGGAGGATCCGCCGGGCCGGCGTCGCGTGTCCGGCGCGGGCAGGATGCCCTCATCAGCGTCAGGATCGAACTCCGCGATGCCGTCTTCGGGGTCAACAAGAAACTCGAGGTGGACACCGCCGTCGTCTGCCCCACCTGCAACGGCTCCTGCTGCCGGGAAGGAAGCCACCCGGAACGCTGCGACATCTGTGGCGGCAGCGGACAGGTCCAGCGCGCGGTACGGTCCATCCTGGGCCAGGTCATGACGGCCGCCCCGTGCGGAAGCTGCGAAGGCTTCGGCACCGTGATCAAGGACCCCTGCAACGAATGCAGCGGGCAGGGCCGGATCCGCAGCCGCCGGTCGATGACCATCAAGGTGCCCGCCGGCGTTGCCACCGGAACCCGGATCCAGCTGTCCGGCCAGGGCGAGGCAGGCCCGGCAGGCGGCCCGGCGGGTGATCTCTACGTTGAGATCCGGGTTAACAACGACGCCACCTATGTGCGTGACGGCGACGACCTGCACGCCACGCTGAACATTCCCATGACCGCAGCCGCCCTGGGCACGGAAGTGTCCCTGGAGACCTTCGACGGGCTGCAGGAAATCGACGTCAAATCGGGAACCCAGTCAGGGGAGATCATCACTTTGCGTGGCCTGGGCGTGACCCACCTCCGCGGCTACGGCCGCGGCGACCTCAAGGTGCACCTCCAGGTGGAGACGCCGGCCAAGCTGGATTCCGCCCAGGAAGACCTGCTGCGGCAGCTGGCGAAGCTGCGCGGCGAACAGTTCACGGAGGGCAAACTTGCCGCCAGCGGCGGTGTCTTCGCCAAGCTGCGGGACCGGCTCGGTAACCTGTAGCGGTGAGCAATCCGGTTTTCTTCAGCGCCGCGGGGACGCTGGACCACATGGTCCCCGGCGCCCAATTTGTCCTGCAGGGGCCCGAGGCCCGGCACGCCGTGGCGGTCAAACGGCTTGCCCCCGGCGAGTCCGTGGACATCGCGGACGGTGCCGGCAAACGGCTGACCGGTACGGTGGTGGCGGCATCACCGTCCGAACTGACAGTTGAGTGCTCCGCGCTGACGGCGGAAGAAAAACCGGACATCCGGCTGGTCCTGGTGCAGGCGCTGGCCAAGGGCGACCGCGATGAGCTCGCCGTGGAAACCGCCACCGAGCTGGGCATCGACGCCGTCATCCCGTGGCAGTCCGAGCGGTCCATCGTACGGTGGAAAGGCGAGCGGGCAGCGAAGGCACACGCCAAGTGGCAGTCGGTGGCCACGGCTGCCGCCAAGCAGGCCAGACGCGCCTGGATCCCGGAGGTGCGCGCCGCCGTCGAAACCCCTGGACTTGCTGCAGCAGCCGGCGCGGCCGACCTCGCCATCATCCTGCACGAGGACGCCGTCCGGCCGTTCCGGTCTGTTCTGGAGTCCTGGCACGCGACGGCGGACGGCAGCGGGCCCCGCGAAATTCTGCTCATTGTGGGGCCGGAGGGCGGGATCAGTCCGCGTGAAGTGACCAGGCTGTGCAGTGCCGGCGCGGTGACGGCACTCCTTGGGCACCATGTGCTCAGATCCTCCACCGCCGGTCCCGCCGCGGTGGTCCTTGCCAGCGACGTGCTGGGCCGCTGGGCCGCCCCTGCAGGCTGAGAGTGTGGTTGCTAGCGCACGCTGAAGCTGCGCGTATCAACGTTCAGCTCCTGATCGCTGCCTGAGGGGTCCGCCTGTGCGACGCGAAGCTCGTAGTCGCCCGGGGTGAGCGTCAAGGCGAGGGTAAACACGCCGGATTGGGCGGCCTCCGCCGCGGCGGTGGTCTCACCGGTCAGGAAAGGCGTCTTCTCGCCGTTCCCTTCCTCACGCAGGATGCGCCAGCGCAGCTTGCCGCCGGGGAGCGTGTTCCGCCCGGTGATCTTAACGCTGCCATCGGCGACTTCCACGTCTTCCTGCGGATCGATGATCCATACCGGAGCCACCATGCCGGGACTCCGGGACATCAGCTTGCCAAGGCGCACGTGGTTGAACGCAAGGTAGTCGGTGTGCCCGTCCACGAGAACCATCACCTGGATCTGCTGGCCGGAATCGATGAGGCCTGAACTCGCGCCGGCCGCCGTGGCCGTGTACACCAGCTGCTGGATGGCGCGGCCGGCCATGTCGGCGTCGAGGTTGCTGTTGAAGGCGTCCTCGGAGACGTCAACGGTGATGACGTTCTTGCCGGAGATGGACGTGGCCAGCTTCTTGGGGTTCTGCCACGGCGTGAAGAAATCCGGGTCGAGGGGCTTGTCCGACATCATGGCCCGCAGTGCCCTGGTCACCGGGTTTTCCTGTTCGGGCACATCCCTGAACTCGCGGTAGAGGAATACGTTGTTGTTGCTGCGGCCGATCCAATAGACGGGTGCCTTGTTGGATGACTGCGTGGTTTCCAGCGGCGCGCTGGTGGACGGCACCCCTGGCGACGTATTTTCCGCGGCCTGGCTCGAATTCTGCGCCAGCGTGGGCTCCGGCCCGGGATCCGCGATGCAGCCGGTGAGGACAAGGACAGCGGGCAGGAGGCCCAGCAGGGCGGCGGAGCGGATGCGCCCCAGGGCAGGTCCCAAGGCAAGGGGCGTTACTGGTCCCGGCACTGTGATGGCACTGTCCTTCCTGGCTGTGATGATGGAGCCGGTCCCCGGACGGCCTTGATTTCCAGCATCGCACAGGGAAACTGGCCCTGAGGTCCGAACTCCGCCGACCGGTGCAACTGCAACGGGAACGATATGAGGCCGATATGAAGTTGATACCTAATGACGGCAACTTCCCGCCCCTGGGGACCGTTCCGATACCGCCGGAAGGCCGCGCACAGCCGCTGCGAAGCCCTCCACTCAGCCGCCTCTGGCCCCGCGCTGGCGTAAGATGGTATGAACCCGGAGACCTCCGGCGGGCGTGGCAGCACGCCCCGGCGGTCCACGGAATACCGAATTTGAACTGGAGGGGACCACAGGCCTGCGGGCCAGCACCATGACTGAATCAGCGAACGGAAAGCGCCGGCTGAATACTGAGCGCACCGCAGGAGAATTTCCCCACACCCTTCCCGGCATCCGGACGGAGGTGGTCGTTTTTGATAACTCCGATCAGATGGTCCAGTCGCTCGGCAGCCATGATGAGGCCCTCCGTTTCATCGAAGAGCAGTTCCCGGCCGTCAACTTCCATGTGCGCGGCAATGAACTGTCCATCAGCGGACCTGCCGCCGATGTGCCCAGGATCATGCGGCTGCTGCAGGAGGTCCGCGGCCTGGTCGCCCGAGGCACGGTGATCAGCCCCGCCGTTCTGCAGCAACTCGTGGCGCTGCTGCGCAGCCAGTCCCTGCAGAACCCGGTTGATGTCCTGACCCACGACATCCTTTCCAGCCGCGGCAGGACCATCCGGCCCAAAACGCTGAACCAGAAAAACTACGTGGACGCGATCGACGCCAACACGGTGATTTTCGGCATCGGCCCCGCAGGCACCGGCAAGACGTACCTGGCCATGGCCAAGGCGGTCCAGGCGCTTCAGCAGAAGGAAGTCAGCCGCATCATCCTGACCCGGCCTGCTGTGGAAGCCGGCGAGAGGCTTGGGTTCCTGCCTGGCACGCTCAGCGACAAGATCGACCCCTACCTCCGGCCCCTCTACGATGCCCTCCACGACATGATGGACCCGGAATCCATCCCGCGGCTTATGGCCGCCGGCACCATTGAAGTGGCTCCGCTTGCGTATATGCGCGGCCGTAC
This sequence comes from Arthrobacter sp. HS15c, assembly GCF_040812005.1. Lineage (NCBI taxonomy): Bacteria > Bacillati > Actinomycetota > Actinomycetes > Micrococcales > Micrococcaceae > Arthrobacter > Arthrobacter sp. HS15c. Next base: position 26,585 of record NZ_JBFOHM010000013.1, on the reverse strand, counting down.
CCTCAACGACGCCTTCATCATTCTCGACGAAGCACAGAACACCACGCCCGAACAGATGAAGATGTTCCTCACCAGGCTCGGCTTTGGCTCGAAAATGGTGGTCACCGGCGACGTCACCCAGGTGGACCTGCCGTTCGGAACCCGCTCCGGGCTGCGGATCGTGGAGGAAATCCTGCGCGGCATCGAGGACATCAACTTCTCGGTCCTGGACGCCACCGACGTCGTGCGGCACCGCCTCGTCGGGGACATCGTCCAGGCCTACAGCGTCTGGGACGACGTCCAGCGGAACAGGGTCAAGCATTCGGTAGGCCGTGAAAAGCAGGGGGAGCGCGCATGAGCATCGAAGTGAACAACGAGTCCGGCGTCCAGGTGGACGAGGCAGAGCTCGTGGCGCTGTCGCGGTATATTTTTGGCCAGCTGTACATCCACCCGCAGGCCGAACTGTCCATTCTCCTGGTGGACGAACCGGCGATGGAGAAGCTCCACATCGAACTGATGGACGAGCCAGGGTCCACGGATGTCCTCTCGGTACCCATGGATGAGCTGACCCCCGGCACACCGGACCGGCCCACCCCGCAGGGAATGCTGGGTGACATTGCTGTCTGCCCGCAGGTGGCCAAAGTGCAGGCGAAAAACGCGGGGCACTCCCTCCAGGACGAGATGCTCCTCCTGACAACGCACGGAATCCTCCACCTTCTCGGCTACGACCACGCGGAGCCCGAAGAAAAGGCTGAGATGTTCGGGCTCCAGCGGGAACTGCTGTCCGGCTTCACCGGCAAAGAAGCACCCGCCGAGACAACGCAGTGACGCCCCTGCTCCTTGTTGGCATGGCCCTGGCGTTCCTCAGCATTGCCGCCGTCCTGACCGCGGCGGAGGCCGCCTTCAATTTTCTTCCGCGGCACGACGCCGAAGAGGCTCTCCTCAGGAGCCGCGGGAACGCCATGAGGAGCATCATGGCGCACCCGGTGGCCCATATCCGCGCGCTGAGGTTCTGGCGGATCTGGTTTGAGATGGCATCCGCGGTGGCAGTTGCCGTCCTGCTGCACAGCCTGCTGGACAACGTTTGGCTCGCCGGGCTGGCAGCCACCGGGATCATGGCCCTGCTCGGATTCGTTATTGTCGGTGTCTCGCCACGGCAACTCGGCCGGCTCCACTCGGCAGCGGTGGTGAGGTTCACGGCGCCCCTCATCCGCTTCCTCACCTGGGTCCTGGGCCCCATCCCTGCGTGGCTGGTGGCCCTGGGCAGTGCCGCCGCGCCGGGTGCGCCCGGAGGCGATGAGGCATTCTTCAGCGAACAGGAATTCCGCGAACTTGTGGACCGGGCCAGCGAATCGGACATGATCGAGGACACCGAAGCTGAGATGATCCAGTCCGTCTTCGACTTCGGCGACACTTTGGTGCGGGCCGTCATGGTGCCCCGGACAGACATCCTCAGCATCGACGCCGGATCCAGCCTCAGGCGTGCCATGTCCTTGTTCCTGCGGTCCGGCTATTCCCGGATTCCGGTAATACAGGACAACACGGACCAGATCCTGGGCATCGTCTACCTGAAGGACGTTGCGGCCACGCTCCACGAACTGGGCCCCAACGAGGAGCCGCCGCTCGTCGAATCACTGGCCCGTGAGGTGCGCTACGTTCCGGAATCCAAGCCGGTCAGCGACCTCCTCCGGGAGCTCCAGAAGGAATCAACGCACGTAGCCATCGTTATTGATGAATACGGCGGCACGGCCGGCCTGGTCACACTGGAGGATCTCATCGAGGAGATCGTCGGGGAGATCGTGGACGAATACGACACGGAAAGCGCCGAGGCCGTAGCGCTGGACGACGGCTCCTACCGGGTCAGTTCCCGTATGAGCATTGATGACCTTGGCGAGCTTTTTGACATCGAACTCGACGACGACGAAGTGGACACCGTGGGAGGGCTGCTGGCAAAGGCCCTTGGCCGGGTACCGATTGTCGGGAGCACCGTGGAGGTGGGCGGCATTGCGCTGCGCGCCGAACGCCTCGAAGGCCGCCGCAACCGTGTCAGCCACATCGTTGCGGCAGCCGTACCAAAAGTAGACACTGACCTTGAAGACCTCCTCGACGAGGCGGAAACAACCCAGCAGGGAGTTCCACGTGAGCAAGAAAAATAACCACCCAGGCAAGAAGGATGCCGCCAAGGAAGACTTCGGCGGCTTCCGTGCCGGCTTTGCCGTACTGGTGGGTCGGCCCAACGCCGGCAAGTCCACCCTGACCAACGCCCTGGTGGGCCAGAAAGTGGCCATCACCTCGGCCAAGCCGCAGACCACCCGCCACACTATCCGCGGGATCGTCCACCGGGACGACGCCCAGCTGATCCTGGTGGACACTCCCGGTCTGCACCGCCCCCGCACGCTGCTGGGAAAACGCCTCAACGACCTCGTCGCTGACACCCTCGCCGAGGTTGACGCCATCGGCTTCTGCCTGCCGGCCAACGAGAAAATCGGCCCGGGTGACAAATTTATTGCTGCCCAGCTCGCCGCCATCGGCAACAAGCCGGTCATCGCGATCGTCACGAAGTCCGACACGGTGGACCAGCAAGGCCTCACCGAGCAGCTCCTCGCCGTCGACGCCCTCGGCCGGGAGGTCCTCGGTGAGGACGGCTGGAAGGACATCGTCCCGGTGTCCGCCACTGACGGCTTCCAGGTGGGCATCGTCGCCGATGTCCTGATCAGCCACATGCCGGCGTCCCCGCCCCTCTACCCGGACGGGCACCTGACGGACGAGCCCGAAGCCGTCATGATCGCCGAACTCATCCGGGAAGCTGCCCTGGAAGGTGTGCGCGACGAACTGCCGCACTCCCTGGCCGTTGTCGTGGACGAAATCGTGCCCCGTGAGGGCCGCCCCGAGGACCGGCCGTTCCTGGATGTCCGGGTAAACCTCTATGTGGAGCGGCCGTCCCAGAAGGCCATCATCATTGGCAAGGGCGGGGCCAGGCTCCGCGAGGTGGGCACCAACGCGCGCAAGGGGATCGAGGCGCTGCTCGGCGCCCGTATTTACCTGGACCTTCACGTGAAGGTGGCCAAGGACTGGCAACGGGACCCCAAACAGCTGGTCAAGCTAGGCTTCTGAGAACATCCCAGCGGGTGCCCCGGGCCGGGGCACCCGGCTTTTTCCCAGCCTGGACTACTAAAATGGGCCGGATTCAGATTTTAGAGGAAGGTACACCCTGTGGTTCGAGGCCGCGACGAGCGCGAGTACGGAGCTGACCTGTCAGCCGGATCAGGACCAGTTTCCCGCCACGCGAAAGACGCCGGGGTTGGTGCAGCCCGCCACCTGGGGTCGCAGCGCCGGATGCCGGTGTGGCTGAAGGTGGCCACGGCACTCGTCACCGTTGTGGTGGTGGGCGGCCTTGCCTTCGCCGGGTACTGGTACTTCCGGCTCCAGTCCAACATCTCCAAAGCGCCGCTGACCGCAGGGGATGGCAACTCCAACCCTGTGAGCGACGCCAACGACCGGATGCAGATTCTCATCCTGGGCTCGGACACCAGGGACGGCAAGAACTCCGAGTACGGCGCGGCTGATCTCTCCAGCGGCTACGGGCAGTCCGACGTGATGATGCTGATGGACATTTCAGCCGACAACAAGCGCGTCAACGTCATCAGCTTCCCCCGGGACCTGCTGGTGGATATTCCCCAGTGCAAGGACCAGAAAACAAACCAGGTCTACCCCGCCCGCAGCGGCGTCATGATCAACGAGGCGATGGCCCAGGCCGGCATCGGGTGCGCGGTGGACACCGTCAACAAACTCACCGGCCTCGAAGTGGACCACTTCATGATGGCCGATTTCAACGCCGTCAAGGAGCTGTCCAACACCGTCGGCGGTGTTGATGTGTGCATCAGCGACGCCGTCTACGATCCTGACTCCCGCCTCCGCCTTCCGAAGGGAACGTCCGCCGTGCAGGGCGAGATGGCCCTTGCCTTCCTGCGGACCCGGCACGCCTTCGCAGACGGCGGCGACCTGGGGCGAATCAAGGCCCAGCAGGGCTTCCTCTCCTCCCTGACCCGCAAGATCAAGGACGAAGGCACCCTGTCCGATCCCGGCAAGATGCTCCGGATCGCTGACACCGTTACGCAGAACCTCACCGTGGACGAAGGGCTGGCCTCGGTGCCGTCCCTGCTCACCATCGGCAACCGGCTCAAGGACATCGACATCAGCAAGGTTGCCTTCGTAGCCGTTCCCACCACTCCCGCCGTGCAGGATCCGAACCGGCTGGAAATCGCCGAACCCGCGGGCGCCCAGCTGTTTTCGGCGCTCCGCAAGGACGTAGACCTCACCGACCCCACGGCGCCCACCACGCCGTCGCCCTCTGATACGGCAACCCCTGCCCCCACCGCGACGCCGACCGAAACTGTTCCGCCCGCACCTCTCTACGACAAGGCACTCCAGCCGGTGACCGTGGCGAACGGCACGGGCGTTCCCGGGCGGGCGCAGGAGATCATCCAGGCGCTGGTGTCCGGGGGCTTCACCCAGACCGGCCGGCTGGAAGCCCAGCCCGTGGCCCAGTCCGTGGTCTACTACGGATCCGAGTTCGCGGATGTGGCCGCGGACGTGGCCGCACTCCTCGGAATTCCTGCGGCACAGATCCTGCCCGCCCCGGCGGTGGGCGGCGTCCAGGTTTACCTCGGCACCGACTTCACCAGCGGCGCCACGTACGGAGCCGCTGCCCTCCCTGGGGACATCGTGAACCAGACTGCGGGTGACGCCGTCTGCCAACAGGCGAACCCGGAGCTCATCGTCGCGGGCTGAACGGGAAGACCGCTTTCAGGCGATAGGGCGGGCCGGCACGTTCGTGCCGGTCCGCCCTTTCGCCCAGGGTTTACCAGATGCTGACGCGGTCCTCGGGCGGCATCCACATACCGTCCTGTTCGGTCACGCCGAACGCTTCGTGGAAGGCATCCAGGTTTTTGGCGATCGCATTGGTCCGGAACTCGTTGGGGGAGTGCGGATCCGTGGCCAGCCTCCGGATGGCTTCCTCCGACCTGATGACCTGCCGCCAGCCGGCCGCCCAGGATGCGAAGAAGCGCTGCTGCCCGGTCAGCCCGTCAAGGACTTCCGGTTCCTTGCCGTCCAAGCTGATCAGGTAGGCCTTGTAGCCGATGGTCAGGCCGCCAAGGTCGCCGATGTTTTCGCCGAGTGTCAGGCGGCCGTTGACGTTGTGGTCGGGCGCCGCATAGGGGGACAGTGCGTCGTACTGTGCTACGAGCTTGGCGGTCAGTTCCTCGAATGCTTTCCGGTCCTCTTCGGTCCACCAGTTCCGGAGTGCGCCGCCGCCGTCGAACTGGGACCCCTGGTCGTCAAAACCGTGGCCGATCTCGTGGCCGATGACGGCTCCGATGCCACCGTAATTGACCGCGTCGTCCGCGTCGGCGGTAAAGAACGGCGGCTGCAGGATGGCTGCCGGGAAAACGATCTCATTCAGCATGGGGTGGTAGTAGGCGTTGACCGTCTGCGGGGTCATGAGCCACTTGTTGAGGTCCACGGGCTTGCCGACCTCGTCGAGGTGGCGGTCAACGTCGGCATTGTGCGCCCGCTCAACATTCCCCAGGAGGTCCTTGGGGTCGATTTCCACGGCGGAGTAGTCAATCCATTTGTCCGGGTAGCCGATCTTGGCCCTGAACGCGGCCAGTTTCCGCAGGGCTTCGGCCTTGGTGTCCTCGCCCATCCAGTCAAGGCCGGTGATGCTCTGGCGATACGCCTCGATGAGGTTGGACACCAGGGTCTGCATGCGTGCCTTGTGCGTTTCGGGGAAGTGGCGGGAGACGTAGATCTGTCCGACGGCTTCACCGAGGGCTGCTTCGACGACGCCGACTCCCCGCTTCCAGCGGTCCTTGTTCCGCGGTGTGCCGCTGATGGTGGTTCCGTAGAACGCGAAATTTGCGTCCACGAACGCCTGGGACAGGTACGGCGCGGCGGCGCCGATAACCCGCATGGCAAGCCATTCCTGCCATGTGCCGAGGGGCTCCGATTCGAGGAGCCCGCTGGCGCCGCTGAAGAAGTCCGGCGTGCTGACCACAATTTCCTGCCGCTTCCCGACGTCGATGCCTGCGGCGTCGAACCATGTTCCGAACAGGGGGAACAGTGCGGCTGCTTCGTCGGCGGTCCTGAGATTGTAGGTTTTTTGCGGGTCCCGCAGGGTGACGTTGTCCCAATGGTGTGAGGCCAGCCGGGTTTCCAGGCCCACCACCCGGGCCGACGCTTCCTCGGGATTCCCGACGCCGGCGAGGGTAAACATGGCGCGCACGTGGTCCCTGTACGCCGTGACCATCGGAGCGAACTTCTCCTCGCGGTAGTACGACTCATCCGGCAGCCCGAGGCCGCCCTGGCCGGTGTACAGCAGGATCCGGTCCGGGTTCCCGGCGTCGGGGGCGGGATAGATGTAGAAGAGTCCCGAGACATCGGCACGGAAGAGCCGTCCGGCCAGGGCCACGAGCTCCGCAGCGGTGCTGGTGGCGAACACCTCGGCCAGCCTGCCGCGGATGGGGTCCATGCCCCTGGCCTCCACAGTGGCCTCGTCCATGAAGCTGTTGTAGAGGTCGCCCACCTTCCGTTCGATGCCGCTGGCTGTTTCGCCCTTGCCGGCAGCCTCCTCGATGATGTCGCGGACTGCGATTTCCGCTCCGTCCCGCAGCGCGGTGAAAGTTCCCTCGAGCGGGCGGTCATCCGGAATTTCGGTGGCCTTGAGCCAGGACCCGTTCACGTGCTGGTACAGGTCATCCTGCGGCCGGACGCTGTGGTCAATATTGGACAGATCGATCCCCGAGATGGGCACGTAAGCTCCTTCGTGTGACGGTCCGCTCCGGTGCCGACACCGGCGCGGGGTCTGCATGCTGGACGACAAGGACGGTGGTGCCCTCTCATCTTACGCACGCGTGCTACCCTCAAATGGTGCGCGCAGAGCTCCTCCTTCTTAGCTGCCGCGGCGAGGCCTCAGACGCGATCTAGCGCAAGGCCCACCCTCGTCGCGGAGTCTGTGTTGCCCGGCCACCTTTCAGATAAGAACCACAGAAAAGGCCCCGATAGTAATGCGAAACGCACAGAAGCCCTCAGGAATGCCCGCCCACCGGTACCGCCCGTTCCACGAGCAGATCACCGTGGAGTTGCCGGACCGCACCTGGCCGGACAAGATCATCACCAAGGCCCCGCGCTGGTGCGCCGTTGACCTGCGCGACGGCAACCAGGCCCTGATTGATCCGATGAGCCCCGCCCGCAAAATGAAGATGTTCGACCTGCTGGTCCGCATGGGCTACAAGGAGATCGAGGTCGGGTTCCCCTCTGCTTCCCAGACCGACTTCGACTTCGTCCGACAGCTGATCGAGGGCAACCACATCCCGGACGATGTCACCATCCAGGTGCTGACGCAAGCCCGTGAACACCTGATCGAGCGGACCTACGAGTCCCTGGTCGGCGCCAGGCAGGCCATCGTCCACCTGTACAACTCCACGTCCGTCCTGCAGCGCCGCGTGGTGTTCAACCAGGACGAAGACGGAATCCTGGACATCGCACTCCAGGGCGCCCGGCTGTGCAAGAAGTACGAGGAAACCCTCGTGGACACGCTGGTCACGTACGAATACTCCCCGGAGTCCTTCACCGGAACCGAACTGGAGTACGCGGTCCGGGTGTGCAACGCCGTCGCCGACGTCTTCGAAGCCTCCGCGGACAGCCAGGTCATCATCAACCTGCCGGCCACGGTGGAAATGGCCACCCCGAACGTCTATGCAGATTCCATCGAGTGGATGAGCAGGAACCTGCACCCCCGCGAGGGCATCATCCTGTCCCTGCACCCGCACAACGACCGCGGCACCGGTGTCGCGGCGGCCGAGCTGGGGTACATGGCCGGCGCTGACAGGATCGAAGGCTGCCTCTTCGGCAACGGCGAGCGGACCGGAAACGTTGACCTGGTGACCCTGGGCCTGAACCTCTTTGTCCAGGGCATCGACCCCATGATCGACTTCTCCGATATCGACGACGTCCGCCGCACGGTTGAATACTGCAACCAGCTGCCCGTGGCCGAACGTTCCCCCTACGGCGGGGACCTGGTCTTCACCGCGTTCTCCGGCTCGCACCAGGACGCCATCAAGAAGGGCTTCGAGGCGCTGGAGCGTGACGCCGCCGCTGCCGGCAAGGACGTCGCCGACTTCACCTGGCAGGTCCCGTACCTGCCCGTTGATCCCAAGGATTTGGGCCGCAGCTACGAGGCCGTCATCAGGGTCAACTCCCAGTCCGGCAAGGGCGGGGTGGCCTACCTGCTCAAGAACGAGCACAGCCTGGACCTGCCGCGCCGCGCCCAGATCGAATTCTCCGGTGTGATCCAGAAGCGCACCGACACCGTGGGCGGCGAGGTCAGCGGCTCGCAGCTGTGGCAGGTTTTCCAGGACGAGTACCTGCCCGCGACCGAGTCCGAAGGTCAGTGGGGCCGCTATTCCCTGGGTACCGTCCGCACCGAAACCGACGAGAACGGCGGCATGACGCTGCACGCATCCCTCGGCATCGACGGCAGCCAGGTCAGCCGGACAGGAACCGGCAACGGACCGATCGCGGCCCTGCTGGACATCCTCGGCCAGGACGGCGTGGATGTCAGGGTTCTGGACTACAGCGAGCACGCCCTCTCCGAAGGCGGCAACGCCATGGCCGCAGCCTACGTCGAATGCGCAGTCGGGGAGCGCGTGCTGTGGGGCGTCGGGATCGATGCCAACACCAGCATGTCCTCGCTGAAGGCAGTCATCTCCGCCGTCAACCGCGCCATCAGGGATGCCCGCGCCTGACCCGGACGCGTTGCGCGCCGGCACCCCCGGCGCGCAACGCCTGCCCGTCCCAATGGGCGGCATTCCGCCAGACAATGGGAAGATTAAGCGTGGTCCAACAATCCTTCGCTGCCCGGTCCTACCGGGATGACGCCGTGGTGCTCCGCACGCATAAGCTTGGCGAGGCGGACCGCATCATCACCCTGCTGACCAAGCACCACGGGCAGGTCCGGGCCGTGGCCAAGGGCGTGCGCCGGACCAGCAGCCGTTTCGGCGCGAGGCTCGAACCGTTCATGGTGGCCGATCTCCAGCTCGTGTCAGGCCGGACCCTGGACATCGTCACCCAGGCGGTCGCCAAGGGGGCGTACGGCGGAAACATCGCTGCCGACTACGGCCGCTACACCGTGGCCGCAGCCATGACTGAAACCGCGGAAAAACTCACCGATGTCGACGGCGAAGCCGGGACCGCCCAGTACAACCTTCTGGTTGGCGCCCTGGCGTCGCTGAGCCGGGATGAGCATTCCGCCGGCCTGATCCTCGATTCCTACCTGCTGAGGGCGCTGGCCACCGGCGGCTGGGCGCCCAGCTTCACGGATTGTGCCCGCTGCAGCAGGCCCGGACCGCACACGGCATTCTCGGCACCCCTGGGCGGGATGGTCTGCAACGACTGCCGCCCGCCGGGGTCTCCCGCCCCGGCAGCGGAAACAGTTGTCCTGCTCAGTGCCCTGCTGACAGGGGACTGGCCGACGGCGGATGGATCGTTGCCGCTCCATCGCCGGGAAGCTGCCGGACTGGTGGCTGCCTACCTGCAATGGCACCTGGAACGTGTCGTGAAATCACTCAAACATGTGGAGCGTACCTGACTGTGGCCCTGGGAAAAAAGAACAGCCCGTCCCGAAAGCGGACCACCCCGGTGGTGGCGCCGTATCCGCACCCGTCCGGTGCCGTGGCGCCCTCCATTCCCGCCGAATTCATTCCCCGGCATGTTGCCATCGTGATGGACGGCAACGGCCGGTGGGCCAACCAGCGGGGACTGCCCAGGATTGAGGGGCACAAGGCCGGCGAGCCGGCGCTGCTGGACGTCATGGCCGGTGCCATCGAACTGGGCATCGAGTACGTCAGCGTTTACGCATTCTCGACCGAGAACTGGCGCCGCTCACCTGAGGAGGTCCGGTTCCTGATGGGATTTAACAAGGACGTGCTACGTCGGCAGCGGAACCAGTTGGACGCCTGGGGTGTGCGGGTCCGCTGGTCGGGGCGCCGGCCCAAGCTCTGGGGCTCGGTCATCCGCGAACTGGAGGAAGCCGAGGAATACACGGCGGGCAACAGCACCTGCACGTTGAACATGTGTGTTAACTACGGCGGCCGCGCCGAGATCACGGACGCCGTCTCCGCGATCGCCGCTGAGGTGGCCGCCGGCCGGCTCAGGCCAGGGGCCATCACGGAGAAGACCATCCAGAAGTACCTGGACGAGCCGGATCTGCCGGACGTGGACCTGTTCCTGCGGAGTTCGGGGGAGCAGCGGCTGTCCAACTTCCTGCTGTGGCAGTCGGCCTACGCGGAGTTTGTCTTTATGGACACCCTGTGGCCGGACGTTGACCGGCGGACCCTGTGGGACGCCGTCGAAATCTACGCCCAGCGGGACCGGCGTTACGGCGGCGCGGTTGATGCGGCGTCGCCTTCGGCGTAGCCGCGCAACCAGCGGGCCAGGCGTGCGTAGGCATCAGCACGTACCTTGGGCGGTGAAAGGAAGACATCGTGAAGTGCTCCGTCGATACGCTCCACCGTCACGGTGCGCCCCAGCGTCAAGGCACGGAGGGCAATGATGTTCACGTCGAGCACGGCGTCCGTCCGCCGCATCTCCTCCGTCCAGAAAGGCCCGTTCGCGCTCCCCTGGGAGAGTAGGACGAGGATGGGGATGTCGATTCCCAGTCCACGCGCCACCTTCGCATGGCCGGCCAGGATGGCGCTCAGCCAGCCGGCACGCAGCGGGAAGGCCATGGGCGGCCGGTAGCGGTCGTCCAGGGCCCACTCGCCTTCAGCCGAACTGCTGATGGTGCGCCAGTAGAAGCCCCGCTCCGGCAACCGCAGGATGGCCTCGGGCCGGAACCGCGCCACCGGCGCCACCATGGTTGACGCGGCCCGACGCACCAGGGAATTGCCGTGCATTTCCAGCCAGGGGCTGTTCAGGATCAGCTGCGAGGCCGCTCCCGGGTGGTTGGCCACCCACAGCGCTGCGACCAGGCCGCCGGTGGAGTGCCCCATCAGCGTGAGTTCCGGCTGCGGCCCGCCGCTGCCGATGACTCCGATGGCCTTGCTGATCTCGGCGTCGTAGTCCGCCAGGTCCCCGACGTAGCCGCCGGGCGCGTCCGGGCGAAGGCTTCGGCCGTGGTTGTGCATGTCTAGGGCATGGAACTCGTAGCCGCGGTCGGCCCAGAACCGGGCGAGGTCCACGTTGAAGAAGTAGTCACTCCATCCGTGCAGGAAGAGCAGAGCACGACGGCGGCCCGAATCCTTGGTAGCCGGACCAGTGGCCGGGCTGTACCTGACGAGGGTCGCGGTCCGCGCCACGCCGTCATCACCGGCCGCCTCGAAGCTGCAGGCTTCGAAGCCGTCACCGAGGATGTCGGGGTGCCAGTCCATGAATGTATGCTAGTCCGCGTTCCTACCCATGAGTAGACTCATCTCCGGCCGGTGGAACTGGGACGTCGTGGCAGATGTTGCCGTTCCGGTTTGGTCTGCGCCGCCCCAGACGGAAAACTAGAGGCATGCGCGTATATCCCACATTCTTTAAGCTGGCCTTTTCATGGATGGACGCCGAACGCGCCCACAAGATCGGATTCAAGGGCATCAGGCTTGCGCATTCCTCCGGTGCCGGCAGGATCCTGCAGAAGTTCACTGCCCCGTCGCCGTCGCTGCAGACCGCTGCCTTCGGCCTGACCTTCCCCTCGCCTTTTGGCCTGGCAGCGGGTTTTGACAAGGAAGGCCACGGCATCGAGGCGCTCACCGAGCTTGGCTTCGGCCACGTGGAAGTGGGGACCATTACGGGCCAGGCCCAGCCGGGCAACCCCAAGCCCCGTCTTTTCAGGCTGGTCGAGGACCGGGCGGTCATCAACCGAATGGGCTTCAACAACGACGGCGCCGCCACCGTTGAGCCCCGCTTGAAGGCGGCGCGGGCCGCGCTGCAGCGCCGGCACCCCGGCGTCCGCCCCGTCATCGGCGTCAACATCGGCAAAAGCAAAGTCGTCGAGCTGGAGGACGCCGTTGCGGACTACCTGGTCAGCGCCCGCAGCCTCGCTCCCGCCGCCGACTACCTCGTGGTCAACGTCAGTTCGCCCAACACCCCCGGGCTACGGTTGCTGCAGGACGTCGAGAGCCTCCGCCCGCTGCTGGCTGCAGTGGGGGAGGAAGCCGACAGGTCGGCGGGCCGTCATGTCCCCCTGCTGGTCAAGATCGCCCCGGACCTCAGTGACGAGGATATCGACGACGTCGCACGCCTGGCGCTGGACCTCGGGCTGGACGGCATCATTGCCACCAACACCACCATCGGGCGGTCCGGCCTCAGCTCGGCACCCGAAAGCATTGAAAAGGCCGGCGCCGGCGGCCTGTCCGGCGCGCCGCTGAAGCAGCGTTCACTGGAAGTCCTGCGCCGGCTGAGGGACGCCACCGGGGGAGCACTCACGCTGGTGGCCGTTGGCGGTGTCGAGAACGCCCGGGACGTACAGGACCGCCTGGATGCCGGGGCCACCCTGGTCCAGGGCTACACGGCATTCCTCTACGAGGGGCCCTTCTGGGCGGCCCGGATCAACCGGCAGCTGGCGAAGAACCGCAGGGCCTGACAGTCCGCCAAGACAGAAAACCCCGGCGGGTCAACCCGCCGGGGTTTTCTGTAGCTGGGGGCCGTGCACCGGCCGGACTGTCAGGAGGGGTATTCGCCGCGTTTGACGAGCGGCTTGGGCAACCGCAATTTGCGGAACTGCAGTGACCGCATGGAGCCGTACCAGACAACACCACGCTCTACCTCGCCGAACTTGCCGGCCAGCCGCTTACGGAGCTGGCGGGACAGGATAAACACGTCCACAAAAACGGCCAGGAACATCACCCAGAAACCGCCCAGGACATAAATCATCTGCTCGCTGGTGGACGGCACCACCAGCGAAATGATGACAAAGACCAGCGCGCCGAACATCAGGTACTCGCCCAGGCTGAAGCGGGCGTCGACGTAATCGCGGGCAAAACGCTTCTGCGGGCCCTTGTCCCGCAGCGGCAGGAATTTTTCGTCCCCGGTATCGAGGGCCTGCCGCATTTTCGTGCGCTGGTCCTGGATTGCCTGCCGTTCAGCCGCCTTTGAGGCCTTGCGGTCCTCCGGCACCAGCGGGCGCCTGCGGGCCGCCTCCTGCGCTTTGCGCTTGGGGGTGGGCACACCCTTGCCTGCCGCGGCGTCCTGCCGGGCGGCTGCTTCCGCGGCCTGCTGGTCTATGGTTTCCTGCGCCGAGGGCGCTTCCTTTTTACGTCCGAACACCCCAACAGAATACCCTGCGGCGGGGCGCCTCCGGCCCCGTGACGAACGGAGTCCGGGCGCCCGGTTGTGGTGCAGCCCACGCCGGTCTCCGGCGCAGGTAGGGTTTTGCCATGACTTCTCCTACAGCGGCAACCCCGCATAACTCCGGCAGTCCTGCAGGCGCCATCAATGCCGATGAACTCCGGCGTTCCATCGACCGTGCTTTTAGTGCCACGGTGGCCCACCTCAAGGATCTGGTGTCCATTCCGGGCATCGCCTGGCCCAGCTTCGACCCTGAACCCCTTGACCGCAGCGCACAGGCCGTGGCTGAACTCCTGCGGAGTGCGGGCGTGGATGACGTCCAGATCCTGCGGTGCGACAAAGAGGACGGCACGCCGGGCGGACCCGCCGTCGTGGCCCGCCGCAAGGCCTCGGCAGGCAAGCCGACCATCCTCCTGTACGCCCATCACGACGTTCAGCCGCCGGGAGACCCGGCACTGTGGGAGACGGAGCCTTTTGCCGCCGTCGAAAAGGACGGAAGGCTCTACGGCCGCGGCGCCGCCGACGACAAGGCGGGAATCATGGCCCACGTGGCCGCCTTCTCAGCCATATCCGATGTCCTCGCCGACAGTTTCGGCCTGGGCGTGACCTTCTTCTTCGAAGGGGAGGAGGAAGCCGGATCACCCACCTTCCGGTCTTTCCTGGAAGCCCACCGTGAGCTGCTCCGCGCCGACGTGATCGTGGTGGCGGACTCAAGCAACTGGAAAGTCGGCATACCAGCCCTGACCACCAGCCTGCGCGGACTGGTGGACGGAACCATCGAAGTGCAGGTGCTCGAGCATGCTGTGCACTCCGGGATGTTCGGCGGTCCCGTGCTGGACGCCCCGACATTGCTGGCCCGACTGATCGCCACCCTGCACGACGCTGAAGGCAACGTCGCCATCCCGGGCCTGGTGTCACGCGACGACGTGGCCGTGGACCTTACTGAGGCCGAATACAGGGCGGATGCCTCGGTGCTTGACGGCGTCCGGCTGGCGGGCTCAGGCACCATCGCTTCGCGGCTCTGGACCAAGCCTGCCCTGTCGATTATCGGTTTCGACGCTCCCGCCGTGGATATGGCGTCGAATACGCTGCTGCCGCGGGCCCGGGCGAAATTCAGCCTGCGGCTCGCGCCCGGGCAGGTTCCCGCCGAAGCGATGGACGCCGTACGGCGGCATGTGGAGGCCAATGCGCCGTTCGGCGCGAAGGTGGTGTTCACCCCGGGGGAGAGCGGCAGTTCCTTCCTGACCGACACCTCATCCAAGGCCGCGTCCCTGGCGCTCTGGGCGCTGGGGGAAGCCTGGGGCGTGCCGGCGGTGGAAATGGGAATCGGCGGTTCCATTCCGTTCATCGCCGACCTAACGGAGTTGTACCCGGACGTGCAGATCCTCGTCACCGGCGTCGAGGACCCCGATTCCCGGGCGCACAGCGCCAACGAATCCCTGCATCTTGAGGATTTCAGGAACGCCATCGTGGCGGAGGCATTGCTCCTTGCCCGGCTGAATGCGGAAGGGCTGGACTGAACGTCCGACGGCGGCAGCGGACAGCAGTGCCGCCGTCAAGGTTGCGGGACGCGCCCAGGGAACAACCATCCGGCTTCCATGGTTACGTCAGGAGTTAGAGCTACACGTCTGACCGACGTAGCATGTAGCTATAGCCCATACCGTTTCCGTACGGGCAGGCGCCGCTGACGCGGGGCCGCCAGGGACCGTCCTAAGAAGGTAGGCCAATGAGCACCGCAACCAATGAGAACAGCACCGAAACCACCAGCGCTGCCAGCGATGAACTGGCCGCCCACGAGGTCAAGCTGACTGACGTGGCCGCAGGCAAGGTACGCAGCCTGCTCGAGCAGGAGGGCCGGACCGATCTGCGTCTCCGCGTCGCTGTCCAGCCGGGCGGCTGCTCGGGCCTGATCTACCAGCTCTACTTCGACGAGCGCCTGCTCGACGGCGACGCCGTCCGCGACTACGACGGCGTTGAAGTTGTTGTGGACAAGATGAGCGTGCCGTACCTCAGTGGCGCCAGCATTGACTTCGAGGACACCATTTCGAAGCAGGGCTTCACGATCGACAACCCCAACGCCGGCGGCTCCTGCGCCTGTGGGGATTCGTTCCACTGACCCGGACTTTTCGCCCGATGGCGGCACCTTGTGCGGTCGTGCCCGAAACGGCACGGCCGCACTGTGCCGACATGTGGGCGAAACGCCCGGCGGAGCGGTAAGCTCTACACCGAGTAGTAAAACTTTTAGTGTGCCCGGGCAGCCAACGTTGCCGGGCAACAGCAACAAGTAGGAAGGGCCGTCTGTGAGTTCGCAGAACCGAACCGGCAGCCGACGCAAAACGATCACTTCGATCTCAGGCTTGGCACTTGCCGGCGCGTTGGTTTTGACTGGATGTTCGCCAGAGGTAGAGAAGGGGTGGCTGCCCACCGAGCGTGGCACCACCAATCACACTGACCGGATCATGGACCTCTGGGTCAACTCATGGATCGCCGCACTTGTTGTGGGCATCATTACTTGGGGATTGATCGTCTGGTGCCTGGTTGCCTACCGCCGCCGCAAGGGGACCAAGGGCTTCCCCAAGCAGATCAGCTTCAACCTGCCGCTCGAGGTCTTCTACCTGACCATTCCGCTGTTCATGGTCCTGGTGTTCTTCTACTTCACCGACCGCGACCAGCAGGCCATTGATGACCGTTCACAGCCCGCCGACGTCGTTGTGGACGTCCGCGGCAAGCAGTGGGCCTGGGACTTCAACTACAAGTCCGGCGACGTCGTCGAAGAGGACGTCCACGAAGCCGGCGTCCAGGCGCACCTCACCGGCGACACCATCGACAAGGAGAAGCTCCCCACGCTGTACCTGCCGGTTGGCAAGTCCGTGGACCTGGAACTGAACTCCCGCGATGTCATTCACTCGTTCTGGGTTCCCGCCTTCCTGCAGAAGCGCGACATGATCCCGGGCAAGACCAACTACATCAGGTTCACCCCCACCAAAGAGGGCACCTACGACGGCAAGTGCGCCGAACTCTGTGGCGAGTACCACTCCGAAATGCTGTTCCGCGTGAAGGTGGTGTCCGAGGCCGAATTCGCGGCCCACATGGACGAACTGCGCGACTCAGGCAACACGGGCCTCCTCGGCGAAGAGTACGACCGCAACCCGAACCTGAACGAAATTAAGTAAGGGGAGCGACGTGGCTACGTACACTCAATCCGCACCCACCGGAGTCCTCACCGCTCCCGTGGTTCCCAAATCCAAGGGACGCATCGTCGTCAACTGGATCACTTCCACCGACCACAAGACCATCGGGTACATGTACCTGATCGCCTCCTTTGTGTTCTTCTGCTTCGGCGGCGTCATGGCCCTGCTGATCCGTGCCGAGCTGTTCGAGCCGGGCATGCAGATCCTGCAGACCAAGGAGCAGTACAACCAGCTCTTCACGATGCACGGCACCGTGATGCTGCTGATGTTCGCCACCCCGCTGTTTGCAGGGTTCGCGAACGTGATCATGCCGCTGCAGATCGGCGCTCCGGACGTCGCGTTCCCGCGGCTGAATGCCCTGGCCTTCTGGTTCTTCCTCTTTGGCTCCACGATCGCGGTCTCCGGTTTCATCACCCCGCAGGGTGCTGCTTCGTTCGGCTGGTTCGCGTACGCACCATTGTCGAACACCACGTTCAGCCCCGGCATCGGCGGTGACCTGTGGGTCTTCGGCCTGGCGCTGTCCGGTTTCGGCACCATCCTTGGTGCGGTCAACTTCATCACCACCATCATCTGCATGCGCGCTCCGGGCATGACCATGTGGCGGATGCCGATCTTCACCTGGAACACTTTGGTCACGGCCATCCTGGTCCTCATGGCGTTCCCGCCGCTGGCTGCCGCCCTGTTCGCCCTGGGTGCAGACCGCCGCTTCGGTGCGCACATCTTCGACCCGGAGAACGGCGGTGCGGTCCTGTGGCAGCACCTGTTCTGGTTCTTCGGCCACCCCGAGGTGTACATCATCGCCCTGCCGTTCTTCGGCATCGTCTCGGAGATCTTCCCGGTCTTCAGCCGCAAGCCGATCTTCGGCTACAAGGGCCTGGTCTACGCCACCATCGCCATCGCCGCGCTTTCCGTGACGGTCTGGGCGCACCACATGTACGTCACCGGTTCGGTGCTGCTGCCGTTCTTCGCGTTCATGACCATGCTGATCGCGGTTCCCACCGGCGTGAAGTTCTTCAACTGGATCGGCACCATGTGGCGGGGCTCGATCACGTTCGAGACTCCGATGCTCTGGAGCATTGGCTTCCTGATCACCTTCCTTTTCGGTGGCCTGACCGGCATCATCCTGGCGTCGCCGCCGCTGGACTTCCACGTCTCTGACTCGTACTTCGTGGTGGCGCACTTCCACTACGTGGTGTTCGGCACCGTGGTGTTCGCGATGTTCGCCGGCTTCTACTTCTGGTGGCCCAAGTGGACCGGCAAGATGCTCAACGAGCGTCTCGGCAAGATCCACTTCTGGCTCCTGTTCCTCGGCTTCCACGGAACCTTCCTCATCCAGCACTGGCTGGGCGTCGAGGGCATGCCCCGCCGCTACGCGGACTACCTGGTGGAGGACAACTTCACCTGGATGAACCAGTTCTCCACCATCTCCTCCTTCGTCCTGGGCGCATCGCTGATCCCGTTCTTCTGGAACGTCTACATCACCTGGCGCAGCTCAGAGCGTGTCGAGGTCGATGACCCCTGGGGCTTCGGAGCCTCGCTCGAATGGGCCACGTCCTGCCCGCCGCCGCGCCACAACTTCACGTCGCTGCCGCGGATCCGCTCGGAACGTCCCGCACTGGACCTGCACCACCCCGAACTGGCGCAGATCCACACCGTCGAGTCCCCGTCTGCAGCCGCAGCGGTGCTCGGTAACGCCGACCAGAAGGACACCGCCAAGTGAAGATCGAATCATGGATTTTTGGAGCCGGAGTCTTCTTCTTCGTGCCGGTCTCCCTGGTTTACGGGTTCCTGACCAACTGGCATGAATGGGTTGGCACGCTGGGTATTCTCCTGGTGGGCGGCCTGGCCGGAATGATCGGCGGCTACCTGGGCTTCACCGGCAAACGTGTCGGCATGCGCCCCGAGGACCGCAACGACGCCGAGATCCACGAAGGTGCCGGCGAGCAGGGCCACTTCAGCCCCTGGAGCTGGTGGCCCCTGGTCCTGGGGCTCGCGTGCGCGGGCGGTTTCCTGGGCCTGGCCGTGGGTTTCTGGATTACGTTCATTGCAGCCGGTCTCGCCGTTGTGGCGCTCGTTGGCTGGGTCTACGAATACAGCCGCGGGGACCACGCCCACTAGGCATCCTGGGCTGAAAACAGCAAGCACTTAACGACGTCGGGCCCCACCTTTCGGTGGGGCCCGACGTCGTTATTGGTTAAGCACGCTGGGTGAGCCCTAGCGGGCCCCCTGGGACTCTAAAAGCTCCGCCAGCGACAGGAGGGCTGCCTCTGCTGCCCGGAGCCTGTGGGGTGCGTCCACGGCCGAATCACTGACACTGAGCACAACTTCGCAGCCATGGTGGAAGTCAGCCGTCATCACCTCGAGCAGGGATCTGGCATCAACGCCCTGGAGGCCGGCTTTGCTGATGGTCACGGGCAGTCCGGTGTCAGTAACCGCCCTGACGAACACCGCTGCGGGCCGGGCGTGCAGGCCGATGGACGCCGATACCACTGCCTTGTGAACTGGCAACGCAACTCCTTTTCCCGGACGGCCCCCTCCGCCAGACGATAAATTTCCTGTCCAATATAGCCGTCGGGATGCGGGTCCGCCCAAACGGCGGCAGCAACGCAACGTGCCGGTCTAGACCTGCTTGCCGTTGACTTAAGATTGAAGGGTGAATACACCAGCAGGGACCGGGCATCGTGGCCGCTAACGCGGCCGGAGTTGCCGGTGAAATTGATCGAAGCAGCGGGACCGCGATCTACATCCAGCTCCGTGAGATTCTGAGGCAGTACATCGCGGACTCCTGCCCGCCAGGGTCTGCACTGCCTTCGGAACGGGACCTCGCCGAACGCTTCGGCCTAGCCAGGATGACCGTCCGCCAGGCCATTGACGCACTGGTGGGCGAAGAGGTCATCGAACGCGTCGTGGGGCTGGGCACGTTCGTTCGGAAGCCCAAGCTGGACCTGCAGGTCAAGCTCACCTCCTACAGCGAGGAGATGCAGCGCCGCGGAATGGTTCCCGCCGCCAAGGTCCTGAGTTTCGAGCAGATTGCTGCCAGTGCTTTCCTGGCCCGCGAACTCCAGCTCGACGAAGGCACGCCGCTGGTCCGGTTCCGCCGGCTTTTGCTGGCGGACGGTGAGCCAATGAGCGTTGACGAGAACTTCATCCCGGCCCACCGCGTTCCTGGCCTGTTGGATGGCGAGCCCCCCACATCGCTGTATAACGTCCTGAGCGAGCAGTTCGGGCTGGTCATGGAATGGGGCGAGGACATGATCGAAGCCACCGCTGCATCGCCCTCCACGGCCCGCCTGCTGAATGTGGACGTGGGTGCGCCGCTGCTCAAGATCCAGCGTCATGCCTTCGTGGCACGGGCCATGGTGGATTATTCGGTGTCGTACTACCGGGCCGACCGCTACAAGCTTTGGGTGCCACTGCAGCGTCCGGGGGCCAGGCCGGCGCGGCACCACGGGTCCGGCTACCGCAACACCTGACCCAGGCTTCGCCAGGCACCGTCCAACACGAAAGGCCCGGTCCAATTGGACCGGGCCTTTCGTGTTGTGTGCAGAACAGGTTGCCTTAGTGGCTGAGGCTCTTGCTTTCCTCGGCAGCTTCCACTGCAGGGGCGTGGTGGCCGTGTGCGGCCTCCAGCTCTGCCGGAGTTGCGGGGGCGACCCGGTCCTCGAAGAACCACCTGGACAGGAACGCCCGCTGCTTTTCCTTACGCGTCACGATGCCGTGATCGTTTGGTACGGCGGGCAGCGGTACGGGGGACTCGAAGCCGACCAGCTTGTAGCGCTTGTACTCATCCAGGGGTGCGTGGACTTCGATGAACTCACCGTGCGGAAGGCGCACGATGCGGCCGGTTTCGCGGCCGTGGAGTGCGATTTCGCGGTCCTTGCGCTGGAGTGCCAGTGCGACGCGCTTGGCGACGATGTAGGCGATGACCGGTCCGATGAAGAACAACGTCCGGAGCCAGTAGGTCACATCATTCAGGGACACGTGGAAGTGCGTGGCGATGAGGTCGGAACCTGCTGCTGCCCACATGACGCAGTACCAGACGAAGCCTGCGACGCCGATGGCGGTGCGGGTCGGGGCGTTGCGCGGACGGTCCAGGACGTGGTGTTCGCGGTTGTCCTTGGTGATCCAGCTTTCGATCCACGGGTACATGAACATAATCGTGAACAGGATGCCGGCCGGGACCAGGGCCGGCAGCAGGACGTTCAGCGTCAGCGTGTAGCCGAAGATCACGTACTCAAAGTGGAAGTCGCCGATGACACCGGGCATCAGGCGCAGGGCGCCGTCAACGAAGCCGATGTACCAGTCGGGCTGGGTACCTGCGGAAACCGGTGAGGGGTCGTACGGGCCGTAGTTCCAGATCGGGTTGATGGTGAAGAACGCTGCCATGAGGGCCACAACACCGAACACGATGAAGAAGAAGCCGCCTGCCTTGGCCGCGTAGACCGGACCCAGGGGGTAGCCAACGACGTTGCCGTCGTTGCGGCCCGGGCCGGGGTACTGGGTGTGCTTGTGCACAACCACCATGAACAGGTGCAGGACGATCATCAGCAGGATCAGTGCCGGGACCAGAAGGATGTGCAGCATGTACAGGCGGCCGATAACGGCGGTGCCCGGGAACTCGCCTCCGAAGAGGAAGAACGAGGTGTACGTGCCGATCACCGGAATGGACTTGATCACGCCGTCGATGATGCGCAGGCCGTTGCCGGAGAGCAGGTCATCCGGGAGGGAGTAGCCGGTGAAGCCGGCAGCCATGGCCAGGATCAGCAGGACGCCGCCGACAACCCAGTTCATTTCACGCGGCTTGCGGAAGGCGCCGGTGAAGAAGACGCGGAGCATGTGCACTGCGATGGACGCCACGAACAGCAGGGCTGACCAGTGGTGGACCTGGCGCATGAACAGGCCGCCACGGACATCAAAGGAGATGTCCAGGGACGAGCTGTACGCCACCGACATTTCGACGTTCTGCAACGGGATGTACGAGCCGTCGTAGTGCGTTTCCGCCATGGACGGGTCGAAGAAGAACGTCAGGAACGTACCCGACAGCAGCAGGATGACGAAGGAATACAGCGCGACCTCGCCAAACATAAACGACCAGTGGTCGGGGAAAACCTTGCGTCCGAACTCCCGCAGGATTCCGGAGCCTCCAACGCGTGCATCGACGAAATCGGTGATGCGTCCGGCTTTAGTCGTGGCGACGAAGGCGGGGGCTTTAGCTGTTGATGATGCGCTCATGCTCATCACGCTCCCAGTAACTCGGTCCAACAGGTTCTTTGAAGTCGCTGGTAGCGACCAGGTAGCCCTCGTCGTCAACTGCGATCGGCAGCTGGGGGAGTGGCCGGCTGGCGGGGCCAAAGATCACTTTGCACTCTTGTGTGAGGTCAAAGGTGGACTGGTGGCACGGGCACAGCAGGTGGTGCGTCTGCTGCTCGTAAAGAGCAACGGGGCAGCCAACGTGGGTGCAGATCTTGGAATAGGCAACAATTCCGTTGTAACCCCAGTCTTCGCGGCCCTCTGACGGGTTCAGCGATGCGGGGTCCAGACGCATGAGGAGCACAACGGCCTTCGCCTTTTCGTTGAGCTTTCCCTCATGGAGTTCATTGAGGCCTTCGGGGATGACGTGGAACGCCGAGCCGAGGGTCACATCGGAAGCCTTGATGGGCGTTCCGTCGGGGTCCCGGGTGAGGCGCTTGAGCTTGCCTTCAACCGGTGCCCACATGGTGTGCGACAGCTTCTTGTCCGGGCGCGGGCCCAGGTCGCCGAAGATGGCCAGGGCGGGAAGGGGTGCCAGCGCCACAGCCCCAAGAAGGGTGTTGCGGATCAGTGGGCGGCGCTTGATGCCCGTTTCGTCAACGATGTCGTCGACGATGCGGACTGCGGCCTGCCGGTCTTCCTCCGTGCGGATCGCGTGGCGTTCCTCGGAGACTTCGTGGTCCGGCATCAGGGCCTTGGCCCAGTGCACGATGCCAGTGCCGATGCCAAGCATGGCAAACGCGGTGCCCACGCCCAGCAGTGCATTCTGAAGCCGGATGGTGGCGATGTCGGCGCCTTCACCCAGGTCGATGGCGAAATATGCCACCAGGAAGATCAGTGTGCCGACAACGGAGGTGCCAAAAAGTAGGGCGACCTGCCGTTCTGCACGCTTGGCGGCCTTCGGGTCCGTGTCAGCCAGGCGCAAACGGTGCGGAGGAAGCCCAGGATCCTGGAACTTCTCCACCTCATTCTGACCAGCCGTAGCTACGGTGCCCGAGTGGTTCGGACTGCCGTCACTATGGTTGCCCATAATTCGCCTCATCCTTCTCTCGTCCCGGCTTATGCCGAGTTAGTTTTGCAATTTCAAACTGCTGACGGATCAGCAGGAGTTCTAATGGTGTTGCGGAGCGCCTAGGAGGTCCGCGACGTCAGCCAGATGGTGAACGCAATAATGACGCCCAGTCCTGCAACCCAGACAAACAGGCCTTCCGATACGGGGCCGAGGGCTCCGAGGTCTGCCCCGCCGGGGGAGCCGTTGGCTTCGATCTGCTTGAGGAAGGTGATGATGTCGCGCTTGCCTTCAGGGGAGACGTTGGCGTCGTTGAACACCGGCATGTTCTGCGGGCCGGTAACCATGGCCTCGTAGATGTGCTTCTCGGAAACGTCTGCCAGGGCAGGCGCGAACTTGCCGCGGGTCAGGGCGCCACCGGCAGCGGCGGCGTTGTGGCACATCGCGCAGTTCACGCGGAAGAGCTCGCCACCTTCGGCGGCGTTGCCCTGGCCATCGAGCAGGTGTTCTTCAGGGATTGCCGGGCCGGCTCCCAGGGACGCTACGTAGGCTGAAAGCTGGTGGGTCTGTTCATCGTTGAACTGGGCCGGCTTCTTGTAAGCCTGGGGTCCGTTCATCTGCATCGGCATGCGACCGGTGCCCACCTGGAAGTCAACCGCCGCGGCACCTACGCCGACGAGGGAGGGGCCGTCCTGGGTGCCGCTGGCACCCATTCCGTGGCAAGTGGCGCAGTTCGCTGCGAAGAGCTTCTCGCCTTCGGCGGTGTCATTGGCGCTGTAGCTGGTGGTCGATGCCTTCGCCTCGTTGACGGTTGTGGCAACGGCGTAGAGCCCACCCGTGACGAGGAGCCCCATCAGGAGCAGCGCTATTGCTGCTAGCGGGTGACGTCGCTTTTGCGAGAGTGCCTTCACGTGGTGGTTCCTTTATTCGATCCTGCGCCGGCTCCGAGAGCCGCTTCTTGAAATTCTGCCTCTTGTAGAAAAAGAATCAAAGCTTGACTACTTGAGTACGTAGATGACCAGGAAGAGGCCAATCCATACGACATCCACAAAGTGCCAGTAGTACGACGTGACGATCGCTGACGTCGCCTCAAAGTGGCCGAACTTCTTCGCCGCGAAGGAGCGGCCCATGATGAAGAGGAAGGCGATGAGGCCGCCGATAACGTGGAGGCCGTGGAAGCCGGTCGTGATGTAGAAGGCGGAGCCGTACGCGTTGGAAGACAGCGAAACGTGCTCGGAGACGAGCATCGCGTACTCGGTGGCCTGGCCGGCCACGAAGAAGCCGCCCATGAGGAACGTCAGCGTGAACCATTCGTTCATGCCCCACCGGGAGAACTGGAACGGGCCGCCGGACTTCCGGGGCTGCAGCCGTTCGGCGGCGAAGACGCCCATCTGGCAAGTAAAGGAACTGGCCACGAGGACAATCGTGTTAACGAGCGCAAAGGGGAAGTTGAGCTTGGCCGTCTCTTCCGCCCACATCTGTCCGCTCGTGGAGCGCAGTGTGAAGTACATGGCGAAGAGACCGGCGAAGAACATCAACTCGCTGGACAGCCACACTACGGTTCCAACGGAAACCATATTGGGGCGGTTCAGCGTGGGGTGCGCCGGGGTACTGGGGGCATGGGTCGCAGATGTCACATAGACATTATGTCTATAAAAGTCCGTACTTCCCAACGCAAACCGCCTTTTGGGGGGACTTTTTCTACAAAGACGCGAAATCACCGGGAAAAGTTCCCGGAGGGGTTCACATTGGTCAGGGCGCGGCGTCGGTCGATAGCATCAGGGAGTGACTTCACTCGCATCGGCACCGGCGGCAGGCAATACCTGGCCGCGGCTCATCTCGGCTCTCATCAGTGGCGCGGACCTTACCGCTGACAACACGGCGTGGGCCATGGACACCATCATGTCGGGGGAAGCGACGCCCGCCCAGATCGCCGGTTTCCTGGTTGCCCTCAGTGCCAAGGGCGAAACCGTGGAGGAGCTCTCGGGCCTGGTCGAAGCCATGCTGGGCCACGCGAATCCGGTCAATATTTCCGGAGAGAAGCTCGACATCGTGGGCACCGGCGGGGACCAGCTGAATACGGTGAACATCTCCACCATGGCCGCCCTGGTGGCGGCCGGGGCCGGCGCCAAGGTGGTCAAGCACGGCAACCGTGCGTCGTCGTCCTCCTCGGGTTCCGCGGATGTTCTGGAGGCGCTCGGGGTCAGGCTTGACCTACCCATCAGCCAGGTGGCCCGTAACGCAGAAGAGGCGGGAATCACGTTCTGCTTCGCCCAGGTGTTCCACCCCTCGTTCCGCCACACGGCGGTTCCGCGCAGGGAACTGGCCATTCCCACCGCCTTCAACTTCCTGGGCCCGCTGACCAACCCGGCCGGTGTCCAGGCCTCCGCTGTCGGGGTGGCAAACGCCAGAATGGCGCCGCTGGTCGCCGGGGTGCTGGCCCGGCGGGGCAGCCGTGGCCTGGTATTCCGGGGCAATGACGGCCTCGACGAACTGACCACCACCGGTCCGTCCACCGTCTGGGAAATCAGGGACGGCACCGTGACCGAACTAGAGTTTTCGCCCGCCGACCTGGGCATCCGCCGCGCCACCGTCGAGGAACTTCGGGGCGGAGACGCACAGGTGAACGCCGCCGTCGTGCGTGATGTCCTTGCCGGCCACCCCGGACCCGCACGGGATGCCGTCCTGCTCAACGCCGCTGCGGGCCTGGTGGCCTTCGACCGTTCGGCCGACGGCGACTTCCTGGAGCGCATGCGTTCAGCGCTTGATCGCGCGGCCGCCTCTGTGGACTCGGGTGCCGCAGCCGCTGTCCTCGACCGCTGGGTGTCGCTGAGCCACGGATAAGGAACCCCCACATACAAGAGCAGGGCCCGGCTGGAAGCCGGGCCCTGCTTGGTTAACTCAAGCTGCTATTGCTCGAAGCCAAGAGCGAAAGCGGCGTCGAGATCGTGCTGGGAGTATGCGCGGAAGGCGATGTGCGTGGTGGTGTGGACCACGGCCGGAACTTTGGAGAGGCGGTCGGCAATGACGTCGGCCAGGTCCTCATGCCTGGCTACCCTGGCGACGGCGATAAGGTCCCATTCACCGGTGACCGAGTACACCTCGCTGATGCCCTGGATCGCGGAGATCTCCTCCGCGGTTTCGGGAATGCGGGCGGCGTCGGTTTTGATCAGAACGAATGCGGTGATCACTTTCAATCCTTCCGGATCTGTTGCGCCGTAGCAGTGCCCGGCAAGACTGTTCAGTGCTGCCAGCCTATTACATGGGCACGCTCCACAGGCCCAGTTTCACGGCCGGGTCAGGACCTTCTGAGCCTGCGCACCAATGCAAGCAACGCACGGTAGCCCACCAGGAACAGCCCCAGGCTCAGCAGAGCCACAATGACGAAGGCAATCACCACTGTCTGGCCTGTCAGGGCCCGAAGGATCATGCCGCCCGCAACGGCACCAAGCCACACAATGACGCCGGACGAAAGTGAGAGTGGACGCCGCTGTACCCTGCCCGCCAGCCAGGCGATGGCCGCGCCGCCCAGGAAGGGCCAGGCGGTGAGGAACACTCCCGTGATGATGTCGCCGCGCTGGTGTGCGTCCCTCCCGATCGCGGCGAAAACCAGGATCAGGACTACGTCGGCCAAGGCTGCGGCAATGACGGCCTGCCGGCCGCTGTTAGGCGTGTGTTGCTGGGTCTGGGAAGTCATGGCTTCGAGCCTAGACGATATGAAGTGAGGGGTGTGCGGGTTCGCCCGTCCGGGTCGGCCATTATCGCCGGGCGGTCCCGCAGCGCCGGCTTGAGTGAATCCGTACCGCGTGTGGGGGTAGGCGGCGCTG